>NZ_VJVX01000088.1:0-17495 GCF_008033685.1 Microbispora sp. CSR-4 | reverse complement strand
CATCGCCATCGACACGCTCTCGGCCAGCTCCACGTCCTCGGCCACATCCGGCGCGGTCAGCAACGGCTCGGGCAACCACGGCCCGACGTACGACTCCCTGCGCCGGCCGAGCGTACGGAGTCGTTTGAGGGCCTGGCGGGTGGTGATGCGCACGAGGTAGGCGCGCTGGTCGCGTACGGCGTGGAGGTCGACGCCCGCCCACAGCAGCCAGGTCTCCTGGAGCACGTCTTCGGCGTCGGCGGCCGAGCCGAGCATCTCGTAGGCCACGGTGAACAGCAGGTTGCGGTGGGCGACGAAGGCCGCGGTGGCCGGGTCCACGGCGTGGTCCACGGCCCGGTCCATGGCGGGCTCCGTCCGGTCGCCGAGCGGCTGCGGCGCGTGCGTTGGTCTCTCGCTCATGCGCGGGTTTCCTGTCTGCTGGTTCTCGTCTGCTGGTTCTCGGCCGTTGCGTCCATACGATCCCGGCGCTCGCCGCTTTGTGACACCAGGGATGGGTGACGCAGGTCACACGACGGTGCCGTCACAGGTTTCGGGTGGCCGGGATCTCTTGCTCGTCAGGACGCCGCGCCGGTGCTCGGCGCGGCACATCGCGAGTGAGGAGCACACGAGTCATGAACGCAGCGCTTGAGACCCTTCGCCGTGACTTCGGCGGCGACGTCATCGAACCGGGAGCGGCGGAGTACGCGTCGGCCGGGCGGACCGCGCTGGTGCAGGGCAGTCCGGCCTGTGTCCTGCGGCCCAGGAGCGTCGGGGATGTGCGGGCGGGGGTGAGATTCGCAGCGGAGGCGGGGCTTGTGCTGTCCGTGCGGGGCGGCGGTCACGGCTTCCCGGGCTTCGGCACGAACGACGGCGGCGTGGTGATCGATCTGAGCGGGCTCGCGACGGTCGAGGTCGTCGACAAGGAGCGGCACATCGTGCGGATCGGCGGCGGCGCGACCTGGGGTCAGGTGGCGGCCGCTCTGGCCCCGCACGGGCTGGCGATCTCTTCGGGCGACACCAGGAGCGTCGGTGTCGGCGGGCTGACGTTGGGCGGCGGCATCGGCTGGAAGGTCAGGAAGCACGGCCTGGCGCTGGACAGCCTGGTCGCCGCCGAGGTGGTGACCGCCGGTGGAGAGGTCGTGCGGGCCGGCGTGGAGGACAACGCCGAGTTGTTCTGGGCTCTTCGGGGTGGCGGTGGCAACTTCGGGATCGTGACCGCGTTCGAGTTCGCGGCGCATCCGACGACGGACGTCTTCTTCGGGAAGATCGCCTTCCCCGCGCAGGAGGCCGCCGCCGTGCTCCAGGGGTGGGCCGACCTGCTGCGCGCGGCGCCGGAGGATCTGACGTCGATCGCGAACCTCGCCAATCCTCTGGCCGGTGGCCCTCTGGCGCCGATCGAGGTGCAGGTCGCCTTCGACGGGGACGACCCGCACCTCGCTGCCCGGGCGATCGATCCGATCCGCCGGCTCGGCACGGTGATCGCCGACGATGTGGCGCTGCGGCCGTACGCCGACACGCTCGTGGACGGCATGGTCGCGCCGCCGGGGATCCGCCTGTTCACCCGGAGCGGGTTCGTCGGGAGGGAGTCGGTGCCCGAGGCCCTGCGGATCCTCGCCGCGGCCGGGGCGGCGGAGGGGGCGCCGTTCATCTCCGTACGCAGCCTGGGCGGCGCGGTGGCCCGGGTGCCCGGCGACGCCACGGCGTACGCACATCGCCGGGCGGAGCTGATGATCGGGACCACGGTCGCGGGGCCGGCGCCGGTCGTGGAGGCCGCGCTGCCGGGCCTGGAGGCGATCTGGGGCAGGCTCGCGCCCCACGTGAGCGGCGCGTACGTGAACTTCCTCGCCTCGGCGGGCGAGGAGGATGTGGCGGCGGTCTATCCGCCGCGGACCTACGAGCGGCTGGCGGCGGTCAAGCGCCAGTGGGACCCCGGCAACCTGTTCGCCCGCAACCACAACGTGCGGCCTCGGTAGGCCGCCCTGCCGGGCGCGTCAGGCGGCGGTGTGGTGGTCTGCCGGCGGGTTTCGCCATGCGCCGGCGGCCACCCGGATGGGGGTGGCCGGATGGGGGTGATCAGTCCTCGGGGAGGGTGTAGTCGAGGAGGTAGTGGTGCCCGTCGCCGTCCACGCGGATGGTGCCCTCGCCGGTGAGGCCGGCCAGTTCGCCGGTGCCGCTGGTGGGGACGACCTGCCATTTCAGCCACTGTTCGCCGTTGTGGCTGCCGGCGCTGTGCTGGAGCGCGAAGGTGCCCTTGCGGCCGTGGAGGGTGCCGTCGAAGTGTTCGACGCCGACGTAGGCGGCGGGGCCTTCGGGGGTGACGACGGTGAGGATCTCGGTGGTGCTGGTGCCGGTGAGGTCGCCGTGGAAGGTCTTGGCGATGGCGTTGCGGCCGAAGGTGGCGCCCTCCTTCTCCTCGGTGGCCAGTTCGGTCCAGTTGGTGATGTCGAAGGTGCCGGTGGCGTGTCCGTTCATGTGCCCAGCGTGCCGCGTGTTCCTGTCATCTTCCGTCAGGTAGGGCGGCGCCGGGGTGATGATCGGGAGGAGAAAGTTAGGCGAATGCCGTGAAGCCCGCCACCTTGCAGCCGCTCATGACAGATGATCGGAGGCATGGGTGTTCCCCGACCGGCCGTCCCGGTCCTCGCCGGCCGGTCCGTCCAGGGCCTTCCATCGCAATGCTGATCTCGCCTTTTCCCTCCCAGGAGGGCCGCAGGACCGCGTACAAGGTGTTCGGGTCGGCCGCGACCGCCCCGCGCCGGGCACGCGCGTTCGTACGGTGCCAGTTGCGGGGGTGGGAGCTCGCGGATCTGGCCGAGACGGCGGAGCTGGTCGTCTCCGAGCTGGTGACGAACGCGGTGCGGGCGACGGACGCCGTGGTCAGCCCGCCGATGGCCTCGTCGATGTTCCCGGTGGCCCTGCGTACGGTGGCGTTGCGGGTGCGGGTGGCGCCGGGCCGGCGCAGCCTGTTCATCGAGGTGTGGGATGTCAGCGACCGCGAGCCGGTGCCGGACGGCGACGCGGGGGGTGAGCTGGGCGAAAGCGGCCGGGGGCTCGTGCTGGTCGGCAGTCTGGCCCGGCGGTGGGGTCATTATTCGGCGCCGGACCGCGGCAAGATCGTGTGGTGTGAGCTGGCCATCGCGCCGCCGGAGGAGGCGCGCTCGCCGGGGACGGCGGGTGCTCCGGCTGCGGGCCCGCAGGACGCGGCCGCCGCTGATGTGACGTCGGCGGGAGTGCCTGCGGGGACGGTTGCGGAGACCGCTGTTGAGACCGCTGTTGAGACCGTTGTGGAGGCACCGCCGGGGATGCTGCCGCGGCGGGTGCGGCGGCATCCGGTGGGCGTGCGGGATGACGGCCCGGACGAGGCGACGCTGCTGCGGGTGCTGGAGGGCCTGCGGGCGCTGGACGTGTCCGGGCCGCCCGAGCGCCGCTGATCTCCTGGCACGTCTGATCCCCCGGCACGTCGCGCGATGCCTGCCGCGCGGCTCCTGTCGCGCGGCTCCTGTCGTGCGGCTCCTGTTGCGTGGTGCCTGTTGTGTGGTGCCTAGGGGACGACGGTGACCGGCCAGCGGCCGGTGCGGACCAGGCGGAGCGCGACCGAGCCGATGAAACGGTGACCGGCCTGCGTGGAGGCGCCCACCACGACCGCGTCCGCCCGGATCTCGTCGGCGATCCTGGCGAGGACGCCGGCGGCGTCGCCGTATTCGGTGCGGAAGGTGTAGTCGACACGGGAGTGGGCGGTCTTGGCGAAGAGCTCCACCTGCGCGCGCAGGTCCGTGGCGATCTCCTCCCCCGCCTCGATCACCGAGGCCGACGCGGCCGGGACCATCGTGGTGATCGCCCCTGGGTTGGCGACGTAGACGAGGACGACGTGCGAACCCTGGCGGCGGGCGAGGCCCCAGGCGTAGGCGGCGGCGCGCAGGGAGGTCTCCGAGCCGTCGATGCCGACGAGGATCACCCGGGGGCCGTCGGTGCCCAGCTCGAACGTGTTCACGCAAGTCAGGGTACGGCTCCCCCGGGGGCGGCCGCATCCGGGCCCGGGCCCGGACGGATCTCCAGTGATCTCGGGCGGAGCCGGTGGTGGCGCGCGGCGGTTTTCGCGTGCCGCCGGGGAGGCGGGGCGGGGCCGGTCCGGGCGGCGCGGATAACCTGTTGCGGAAATGTCGGGGCCGTTGGTTAGGGTCTCGGATCGTGGCCGATCAACCTTTGATCTACGCGCGCGGCCTGGTCAAACGCTTCGGGGAGTTCACCGCTGTCGACGGGATCGATCTCGACGTTGCGCCGGGAGAGGCGTTCGGTTTCCTCGGGCCCAACGGGGCCGGCAAGTCTTCGACCATGCGGATGATCGGGTGCGTGTCCACGCCGACCACCGGTGAGCTGCGGATCCTGGGCATGGACGCGGTGCACGACGGGCCGAGGATCCGCGCGCGCCTGGGGGTGTGCCCGCAGCTCGACAATCTCGATCCCGACCTGACGGTGCGGGAGAACCTGGTGACGTACGCCCGTTATTTCGGGCTGTCGCGGGCGGAGAGCCGCAGGCGGGCCGACGAGTTGCTGGAGTTCGTGCAGCTCGGCGATCGCGCGGGCGGGAAGGTGGAGCCGCTGTCGGGAGGCATGAAGCGGCGGCTGACGATCGCGCGGGCGATGGTGAACGACCCCGATCTCGTGCTGCTCGACGAGCCCACGACGGGGCTGGACCCCCAGGCCCGTCACCTGTTGTGGGAGCGGTTGTTCCGGCTCAAGCAGCGGGGCACGACGCTGGTGCTGACGACGCATTACATGGACGAGGCCGAGCAGTTGTGCGACCGGCTGGTCGTGATGGACGGCGGCAGGATCGTGGCGGAGGGGTCGCCGAGGTCGCTGATCGAGACCTACTCGACGGCCGAGGTGGTCGAGCTGCGGTTCCCCGGCATGCCCGAGGCGGGGCCGCGACACGCGGCGGCGCTGGAGGGGGTGGGCAAGCGGGTCGATCCGCTGCCCGACCGGGTGCTGGTCTACGTGGACGACGGCGACGCCGCGCTCGCCGAGGTCCACCGGCGCGGCCTGGAGCCGTCGAGTGTGCTGGTGCGGCGGTCGACGCTGGAGGATGTGTTCCTCCATCTGACGGGCCGGACGCTGGTGGACTGAGATGGCCGTGACGCATGGGGTGCATCCGACGATCGCGGTGCTGGAGCGGCACCTGACCCTTTACCGGCGGCTGTGGCAGGCGTCGGTGTTCTCCTCGTTCGTGCTGCCGGTGCTGTTCCTGCTGAGCATCGGCATCGGCGTGGGGGGTTATATCGGCCGGGTGCAGGGGGTCGATTACCTGTCGTGGATCGTGCCGGGCGTGCTCGCCTCGACGGCCTTCCAGATCGCGGTGGGTGAGTCGACCTATTCGGTGCTGGGTGACTTCAAGTGGGTCAGGGCCTATCACGCGATGCGGGCCACACCGGTGGAGCCGATGGACATGGTCCGGGGGCATCTGCTCTACCTGGTGTTCCGGGTGGCGATCGCGGTCGTGGCCTTCCTGGTCGTGGTGGTGTTCTTCGGCGGGCTGCACTCGCCGTGGGCGCTGGTCACCCCGCTGGTGTGCGCCTTGCTGACGGTGTCGGTGGCCGCGCCGGTGACGGCGTTCGCCGCCACGATCGACCATGACAGTTACTTCTCCCTGGTGTTTCGGCTGGTGGCTCTTCCTTCGACGTTGTTCGCGGGGGTGTTCTTCCCGGTCGAGCAGCTCACGCCGGTGTTGCGCCCGCTGGCGTACGCCTCGCCGCTGTGGCATGCGGTGGAGCTGTGCCGGGCGGCGACGCTCGGCCGTGCGACGGTGTGGCCGGTTCCGGCGCATGTGGGCTATCTGCTGGTGTGGGCGGCGGCGGGTCTTTTCCTGGCGGTGCGGGCGTTCCGCCGGAGGCTGGAGGACTGATGGTGACGACGCTGGTGGCGTCCCGGGTCTCCCCCGGCCGGGTGGGCGCCGTCATCGGCCGCAACGTAGGGGCGCTGCGTTCCGGGCCGTCGTACTGGATCGTGCTGCTGTCGGGTTTCTTCGAGCCGCTGCTGTATCTGCTGTCGATCGGTGTCGGCGTCGGCGCGCTGGTCGGTGACCTGACGGTGGACGGGCGGACCATGTCGTACGCGTCGTTCGTCGCGCCGGCGATGCTGGCGGTGTCGGCGATGTCGGGGGCCCTGGCCGAGACGACGTACAACTTTTTTTTCAAGCTGAAATACATGAAGACGTTCGAGGCGGTGCTGGCGACGCCGGTGCGGCCCGTCGAGGTCGCGGTGGGCGAGCTGGTGTGGTCGATCGTCCGGGGTTCGCTCTACACCGTGATCTTCCTGGTCGTGATGGTGGCGATGGGGCTGGCCGAGCCCGGTTGGGCGGTGGCGGCGTTTCCGGCGACCGTGCTCGTGGGGCTGGCCTTCGGCGGGCTGGGGATGGCGGTCAGCACGCTGATGCGCGGCTGGCAGGACTTCGACCTGATGGGCACCGGGCAGTTCGCGTTGTTCCTGTTCTCCGGGACGTTCTCCCCTGTGCAGGACTATCCGGTCGGGGTCGAGGTGCTGATCCAGGTCACGCCGCTCTACCACGCGGTGGAGCTGGTGCGGGGCCTGTGCATGGGTGTGCTGGGGTGGGGGCTGGTGGGGCATGCGGTCTACCTGGCCGCGCTGGCCGTGGCGGGGGTCTGGTTCGCCTCCCGGCGCCTGACCCGGGTGCTGTGCGACTGACGATGTGAACCACACGACGTCGGCCACCCCATGTCGGCCACCCCATGTCGGCCACCCCATGTCGGCCACACGATGTCCGCCACACGATGTCGGGCACATGATGCGAACCTGGCGGTGAACCCGGTGGTGAACAGGGCGCGGCCGATGGCGCCGCCGCGCCACGCCCGCCGCTGGCGCCAAAGTTCCGGCGTTCGGTCGTTCCGGCGCTCAGGCGGCGGACGGGTCGATCCGTACGCGGTCGCTGTCGCCGTCCGACAGGAACGCCGCCAGCGACCTCCCCTCCTCGATGACGGCGGCGTGTTCTGAGCGCGACAGGCGGCGCAGCGGGGTGACGGTCACGGTGCCGACTGTGGTGCCGGCTGTGGCACCTGCTGTGGCGTCCCAGGTCGCGGAGACCCGGCCGTCCGCCAGGACGACGCGGGCGCCGGCGACCGACAGGCCGCGGTGGGCGTCGTCCACGATGCGGCTGCGGTCGTGGTAGCCGAGGATCGCGTTGTCGAACGCCGGCAGGAAGCGCACGGGGGCGGGGGTGCCGGGGTCGGGGCGCGGCGCGTCGGGCAGGTCCAGCAGTTGCCGGCCCCGCTCGTCGCGGAAGGCGACGAGCTCTCCGCGTACGGCGTCGACCGCGGCGGGCAGCCCGGCCAGGCCGCACCAGGCGCGCAGGTCGGCGGAGGTGGCGGGCCCGAAGGCGGCCAGATAGCGGCGGACCAGCGCCTGACCGGCCGGGTCGGACCCGTCCGCAGGCAGCGGGGCGATGTCGCGTCCCAGCCAGGTGGCGAGGGGGAGGTTGCGTACCCCCGCTTTGGTGCGCCACAGTCCGCGCGGGGGCAGCTGGGCCATGGGGATGAGCGCGGCGACGAGCAGCTCGCCCAGGGCCCTGCGTGGTGGGGCGGGCCGGCGGACGGCGAGCGCGTCGACGAGCTCGGCCATCGTGCGGGGCCGTCCGTCGGCCATGACCTCCCGGCCGGCCGCCGCCACTTCGTCCGGGTCGAGCCCGGCAAGTTCCCGGCGGTAGGTGGTGAGCACCCGCCGGCGCAGCATGGTGTCGTGCCGGGAGCGCCAGGCCAGCGCGTCGGCGGCGGTGACGAGGTGGACGGTGCGGCGCATCAGGTGGGTGCGCACCACGTGCCGCCCGGTCAGCAGGCCGTCCAGGGTCGCGGGGCGGAAGTCGCGCACCCGCGACCACAGTCCGGCGAACGGCTCCTGCGGTTCCTGTGCCTGCATGCCGCACAGGTGCGCGATGACGTCGAGTGCCGGTGCGCCGGTGCGGTCGAGCAGGAACTGCCGGGCGAGCGTGGCGCGGTTGAGCGCGCGGTTGTCGAGGACGGTCATGGCGTCGCGGGTGTGCTCAGCCGTTGTAGGGGGCCGCGACGTCGAGGACCCAGACGACGCCGAAGGGGTCCTTGAGCATGCCGTAGAGTGGTGCCCACTGCGCGGGTTCGAGCGGCCGCACGATGGTGGAGCGGGCGGCCATCCTGTGCCACAGGGCGGTGATCTCGTCGGTGTCGTCGCCGCGTACGGAGACGAAGACGGCGTTCTCGCCCGGGTTCCAGGGTGTGTGGGAGGGCACGTCGTAGGCCATGACGTGGAAGCCGTTGTCCGCGGTCACCTGGCCCCACATCACCCAGTCCGCTTCGCCGGGGTTCTGGGGGTTGCCCGCGTCCTTGTAGGTGATGGCGACGACGTTTCCGCCGAAGACGGAGTGATAGAAGCCGAGCGCCGCGCGGGCGTCGCCGTGGAAGTTCAGGTGGGTCGTGGTGGTGATGGACATGGTGGCTCCTCGCCTTGCGATCTGTCGTACACACGCCGGAAGCGGCCGGGCATGCGTCGTCGGCCGGCGTCGATGACCTCACGGTTTCAGGGGTAGCGGACAGCATGCGTCCTCTTCTTGAGCAGGATGGGTGTCATGCCGAAGACGTCCGCGCGGCTGCTCGCGCTTTTGTCGCTGCTGCAGGCCCGCCGCAACTGGTCGGGTGAGGAGCTGGCCGGGCGGCTGGGCGTCAGCACGCGTACGGTCCGCCGTGACGTCGACCGTCTGCGTGAGCTCGGTTATCCGATCACGACTTTCAAGGGGCCCGACGGCGGATATCAGCTGGAGGCCGGTTCGCGGCTGCCCCCGTTGCTGTTCGACGACGATCAGGCCGTCGCCCTGGCCGTGGCGCTTCAGACGGTCACCACGACGGGCGCCGGCGTCGGGGAAGCGGCGGCGCGTGCGTTGAACACCGTCCGGCAGGTCATGCCCGCGCGGCTGCGTCACCGGATCGACACCTTCCAGGTCACCGCCGTCGAGCGGCCCGCGACGCGGCCGGACGTACGGGTCGACGGCAGCGTGCTCGTGGCGCTCAGCGCGGCGGTCCATGCCGGTGAGGTGCTGCGTTTCGACTACGCGGCCGCGTTCTCGCCGCAAGCGGGTGACGGCGGGGTGCCGGCGCCGCCGCGCCGGGTGGAGCCGCATCATCTGGTCACCTGGGGTGGGCGCTGGTATCTGGTCGCCTGGGATCTCGACCGGGAGGATTGGCGCACCTTCCGTGCCGACCGGATGGCGCCGCGCTCCCCCACGGGGCCGCGTTTCGCGTCGCGCGAGGTGCCCGGAGGTGATGTGGCCGCTTTCGTGGCCGAGAGGTTCCGGGGCTTCGACGGGTCGGGTGACTGGCTCTGCCGCGGTGAGGTGGTCCTCGGCCTGCCTGCCGCCGTGGTGTCTGCGTACGTGCGGGACGGTGTCGTGGAGGAGCTGGGCCCGGGCCGTTGCCGGCTCGTCCTCGGCTCGTGGTCGTGGCACGGCCTGGCCGCCGCCATCGGCAGGTTCGACGCCGAGATCGAGGTCGTCGGCCCGGCCGAGCTGAGGGAGGCGTTCGCGCACCTGGCCCGCCGTTATGCCAGGGCCGCGGGCGGCGCGTCCGCGTCCCCGCTCCCCGGCCGCCTCGACCCGCCCCCGGCGTCGTAGTCAGGGCACCGGCCGCCGGCTTCACCCTCAGCCGCCCCTACACCGGCCCCCTCGTCGTCTGCCGGGATGGGCCGGGTGCCTGTGGCGAGGCGCCCCGCGGAGTGCTGCCCGCCCCGGTGCGGGTCAGCGATCGTCGAGGGTGCGCTTTTGCGGGTGGATCGTCTCGCCGCGGGCGAGCATGCCGACGAACTGGGCGATACGGCGGGCCCGGGTCTCGGCGCGTTTGGCGTTGGCGACCCGATAGAGGACGGCGTAGCGGTTCTGGGCGGTGAGGATGTCGAACATCGCCTGTGCTCCGGGATCGGCGGCCAGTGCGGCGGCCAGGTCGGCGGGCACCTCGATGCCGGCCTGGCCCGCGTAGGCCGCCTCCCAGCGGCCGTCGGCCTTGGCGCGTTCGACCTCGGCCGTTCCGGCCGGGTGCATCCGGCCCTCGCCGATCAGGCGGGTGACGATGGAAACGTTCCGCTCCGACCAGGCGCTTTGCCGTCCGCGAGGGGTGAAGCGCCGGAAGAAGGTGGTCTCGTCCCGCCGTCGTAGCCGGCCGTCGATCCAGCCGTGGCACAGGGCCTCGTCGAGCGCCTGGTCGTACGTCAGACTGGTGGGCCGGGTCGTGTTCTGCTTGGCGAGGACCAGCCACACCCCTGCCGAGCCGTCGTGGTGCTCGCCGAGCCACTCCCTCCAGGCCCGGGCGTCGGTGACGGTCAGTTCCGGGAGTTCGTCGCTCATCGTCGTGTGCCCCCTGGTGATCCGCCCGCCGTCACCAGGCCGTGCCGGCCGGTTCCCGGAGCGTGTGGTTGATCCGGTTGAAGAAGTTGGTGAGCGCGATGTTGAGGATGATCGCGGACAGCTCGTTCCGGCCGAACTGGGCGGTGACGTCGTCCCAGATGTCGTCGGTCACGCCCGGCGCGCCGTCCTGGATCCGGGTGGCGGCCTCGGTCAGCGCGAGCGCCGCCCGCTCGGCCTCACTGGAGAACGGCGCCTCCCGCCAGGCCACCACACCGTGCAGCCGCTCGTCGTTCTCCCCATGCTTCCTCGCCGACGCGACCCCGGCGTACACGCAGGCGCTGCAGCCGTTGATCTGGCCGGCCCGCAGATGGACCAGCTCGAGCACGCGCAGGTCCACGCCACCGGCGTGGACGGCCTTGAACAGGTGCTGGATCGCGGTGGTCACGTCGGGGTTCGCCACGCTCTTCATGCGTGCTTCCATGGGTTGTGCCCCTCGTCTGTCGCGTGCGCCCCCGCCCGGGGCCCGTCATTCCAAGGCACCCCGGCAGCGGTCATCGTCGTCGTGGACTTTCCGGCCGGGAGGTTCTCGGCCGTGCCGGCGACGTTACGGGATGACCCGGTCAGAAACGGTCCTGGTTATCGAGCAGACTGTGAGCCGTGGTCAACACCTCGGCGCGGCTGCTGCGGCTGCTGTCTTTGCTGTCGGCGCGGCCGTCGTGGACGTGCGCGGATCTCGCCGCCCGGCTGGAGATCACCGAGCGGACGGTGCGCCGGGACATCGCCCGGCTGCGTGAGCTCGGCTATGGCATCGAATCGGAGATGGGCCCGTGGGGCGGCTATCACCTCGGGCCCGGGGCCGGCATTCCGCCGCTGATCCTTGACGAGGAGGAGGCCCTCGCGGTCGCCGTCGGGTTGCGCACCGCCGCGTTCAGCGGGGTCTCGGGAAGCGACCAGGCGGCCCTGTCGGCGCTGCTGAAACTCCGCCAGGTGCTGCCGGCCGGGATCGCGGCCCGGCTCGGCGAGCTGGACGGCGCGTTCACCCACACCGCGCACCCCGACGACGGCCAGATCTCCCCCGCGCTGCTGCTCGATCTGGCCACCGCGTGCCGGCGCGGCGAACGCACCCGCTTGGCCTACCGCGACGGCGCCGGGACGACGTCCACGCGACACGTGGATCCTTATCGGCTCATCTACACGGGCCGCCGCTGGTATCTGCTCGCCTACGACCTGACGCGGCAGGACTGGCGCACGTTCCGTACGGAGCGGATCGTGGACGCCGCCGCCACCGGGCGGGCTGCGGCCCTGCCCGACCCGCCGGATCCGGCGCAGACGGTCGGTACGGGCATCGCGCGGAGGCCCTATCCGGTGCGGGTGACCGTGCGCCTGGCCGTACCGGCCGACGAGGCCCGCAGGCTGGTGCCGTCGACGGTCGGCGTCCACCGCCCGGACGGCGATGACGCCACGATCGTCGACATCGGCGGGCCGGACGCCGACAGCCTGGCCCGCTATCTGCTCAGCCTCGGCCGGCCGCTGCGGATCCTGCACCCGGAGGAGGTCCGCCAGGCGTTCCTGGCCCGGACCCGGCGGCTTCTCGAGGACAACCGGTGACCCGGGCCGGGTGTCAGTGGCCGGGGCCTTGCCCGGTGACGCGGTCGGTGAGCAGGTCGGTGACCGAGCGTGGCATCGCGGAAACCCGTCAGCGACGAGGAGGTGTCTCGCTCGCGCACTGACGGGTTTCCGTTTCGTTCTGGCACTTCTTGGCGCCTTTCGGGGCGTTTTCCGGGAGTTTCCGGCCCTCCAGTCGCGGAAGAGTTCCGCCGCGCGCGGTTCGCCTGCTTGTTCTCCGGCTCCCGCGCAGCGGCGAGACGGCCGGCACGTGGCGGTTGGTGACTCGTCCGCTAACGAGAGGCCATGGAGGCGAGGAGGCGGAGTTTCTCGTCGCTCTCGCTGCCCTGATCGGCGTAGTAGAGCACCAGGAGCAGGTCGTCCACGGGGAGTTTGTCCCGGTGCAGGCGCAGCTCGCCGATGATGGGATGGTTGACGGTGGTGGTGCCGCCGTCGAGGGTGCGGATGTCGTGGCGCGCCCAGAGCGTACGGAAGCGCTCGCTCGACAGGGCGAGCTCGCCCACCAGTTCCACGAACCGCGGGTTGTCGATGTCGTCCCCGGCGTACTTCCTGAAGGCGGCGATGAAGCCTTCCGCGGAGCGTGTCCAGTCCTGCTGGAACGCCTGCTCCTCGGGATCGAGCAGCAGAGACCGCAGCCGGTTGTACCCGGGCTGGAGGCGCGGAGAGAGCGCGACCGCGAGCCGGTTGGAGGCGAGCACGTCGAACGCGCGCCCCTCCACGAAGGCGGGAACCTGCACGCTCGCCAGGAGCTGGTGCAACCGCGCGGGGACGCGTTCGGGCTTCCTGCGCCGCCGGGATTTCGGGCGTGCGGCGGCCAGGCCGAGAAGGTATTCCTGTTCGACCTCGTCGAGATGCAGGACCCGCGCGAGCGATTCGAGCACCTGCGTTGAGGGATTCTTGTCGCGGCCGCGCTCCAGCCGCAGGTAGTAGTCGGCGCTGATGCCCGCGAGCATGGCGACCTCTTCACGGCGGAGCCCGGGTACGCGCCGGTTCGGCCCCGGCGCGAGCCCGGCCTGCTGCGGGGTGACCAGGGCCCGGCGGGCGCGGAGGTAGTCGCCGAGCAGGTTGGCGCGGTCGTCGGTCATGCCCGCCATCGTATTTCGGACTTTTCTGACCAAGGGGGCCCTGACAGGACCCCGGAAGACGGGGGCACTGCCCCCGGCCGGAGCGCGAATCGACACTGAAGACGCCGCGGCGCAGCGCCGACCGGCCTTGCCACCGACCCGCCCTGAGCAGGAGAAATCCATGGACATCACCAACCGCACCGTCTTCATCGCCGGCGCCACGTCGGGAATCGGGCTCGAACTCGCCCGCCGCTTCGCCGCGGCCGGCAGCTCCGTGATCGTCGGCGGCCGGCGAGCGGACCTGCTCGGCCGGCTCGCGGCCGAGGGGTTCGGCACCGTTCCCATCGACGTGACCGACCAGGACAGTGTCGATCGTGCCCGCGACGCGGTGCTCCGCGGTCACCCGGGCCTCGACACGATCGTGACGATGTCGGGGGTCATGATCCCCGAGGACCTGCGCGATCCCGCGCATTTCAGCGTCGCGCAGCAGACGATCGACACCAACCTGCTCGGCACCATCCGCGTCATCGACGCGTTCACCCCGCACCTGGTCGGGCGCGGCGCCGGCGCCGTCATCACGGTCAGCTCGGGCATCGGGTTCCTGCCGTTCCCGCTCATGCCGACGTACGCGGCGTCGAAAGCCGGTGTGCACGCCTACACCGAGGCGTTGCGCGCGCAGCTGGACGGCACGGGCGTCGAGGTGGCCGAGCTGGTTCCCCCGGCCGTCGCCACCACGCCCGAGCAGGCGCGGATCAACCCCCGCGCGCTCGACCTCGCCGCGTTCGCCACCGAGGTGATGGACCTGCTCCAGACCGACCCCACGCCCCACGAGATCCTGGTCAAGGGCGTGCTGATGCACCGGTGGGCCGAGCGCGACGGCACGTACGCCGATCTGGTCGCGCAGCGGTCGAAGGCGCTCGCGACGCTCCCGGGCCGTCGGTAGGCCCCTCCCGTACGTCAGGACACGCAGAGGCAGAACTCGTTGCCTTCGGGATCCCGCCAGACCTGCCAGAGATCCTCGTGCATCTCCCCCACCGGGGTGGCCCCGAGCGCGGCGGCGCGGGCGGCCGCGGCGGCGAAGTCGTCGGCGACCAGATCCAGGTGGACGCGGTTCTTCACGGTCTTGGGCTCGCGGACGCGTTGCAGGGCCAGGCCGGGGCCCAGGCTGATCCAGTCGTCCTCGCGGCGGGTGATGTCCCGCTCCAGCAGGCGGCTCCAGAACGCGGCGAGCCCGTCGAGGTCGTTGGCGTCGATGACCACGCCACCCAGGCGAATGCTCATAGCTCCCTCTCGGCGTACGGACCGATCAGGCCGGGCCCGGTTGTCCGGGCCGGGCCGGATCTCGACCATGGCAGAAGGGGGATCTTGCGAGGAAGAGCGAGGGAGCGTGAGCATGACCCCGGTTGTCGTACGCCGTCTCAGTGGCGAGGACTGGCGCACCTGGCGGCTGCTGCGCCTGGCGGCGCTCGCCGGCGCGCCCGAAATCTTCCACGGCGGCCTGGCGTGGGATCTCGACCGGGCCGTGACGGACTACGTCGGCCGGCTGCGGGCGGGCAATCCCCGCTGATCCCCGCCTGCGACCTGCTGATCCTTTCGTAGGGGGAGCCGCGCACGAGGGATAATGCCAGGCATGTACCGGGAGAGGGCCTCGCGGGTGCCGGACGCGGTGCTGTGGTGGAGCACCTCCCCCGGCTCGGCGGCCGGTGAGCGGCGGGTGCTGCCGGACGGGTGCATGGACGTGATCTGGGCGGACGGCGCGCTGCTGGTGGCGGGGCCGGACACCGCCGCGCACGTGGTGACCGACCGGCCCGGCGCCCGCTATGTGGGGCTGCGTTTCGGCCCGGGCACCGGCCCGATGGTCTTCGGGGTCCCGGCGCACGAGCTGCGCGACCAGCGGGTGCCGCTGGCCGACCTGTGGCCGGGCGCCGAGGCGCGGCGGCTGGCGGAGCGGGCCGGGGAGGCCGCCGACGTTCTCGCACGTCTGGGCGCGGTGCTGGAGGAGGAGGCGGCGCGCCGCCTGGGCACGGCGCCCCGCCGCGTCGACGCCGCTCTCGTCGGAGCGGTCGTCGAGGGCGTGCGCGCGGGCCTGCCGGTCGCGCGGATCGCCGCGGACGCGGGTGTCGGCGAACGGCGGTTGCACCGCAGGTGCCTGGACGCGTTCGGGTACGGGCCGCGCACGCTCGGCCGCATCCTGCGGATGAACCGTGCGGTGGACCTGGCCCGCGGGGGCACGCCGCCGGCCGTGGTGGCCGCCGTGACCGGGTACGCCGACCAGGCCCACCTGTCTCGTGAGGTGAGGTCGCTGACCGGCGTGACCCTCGGCGCGCTGATCCGCTGACCACCGGGCCCTCCGGCCCGGTGGAGCCCGTCAGGTGGTGGGCAGGGCGGCGAACAGGTCCACGCCGTTGCCGTCCGGGTCGTGCACGACGGCGTAGCGCTGCCCCCAGAACGCGTCCCACGGTTTGAGGTGTCCTTCGTAGCCGGCCGCGACGAGGTCCTCGTACAGGCGGTCGACCTCCGCGGGGGTGTCGCAGCGGAAGGCGAGGCTGACGCGGGGCCCGCCGCTCGCGGGCGACCAGGAGGAGTCGAAGGACCGGACGGTCTCCGTGGTGTCCCACGCGAGACGCAGCCCGCCGGGAAGGGTCACCTCGACGTGAGGCTCGGTGTCGGCGGAGGGCGGGATGTCCAGCCCGAGCCGGCGGTAGAAGGACAGGGAGGCGGCCATGTCGGTCACGACCAGGCCGATGAGATCGAACGTCGGTGCCATGACGCCCACGCTAGGAGACGGGCGGGCCGGCCGTCTTGAACGTATCGGACACGCGCCGGGGTGGCGCACGCGCGTCGATGCGGCGCGGTGTCACGATGCTTGGTCAGAGGTGACCTCGGCAGGCAGGGGGACGGCGCCGGGGTCGGGGGTTGCGGCGACGTCGTGGTGTGGCCGGGCCAGTGCCGCGGCGATGGCCACCGTGCCTGCGGCGCACACGGCGGCCGCTCCGTGCAGCGCGGCCCGGCGATGACGGCGGCGGAGGTGTCCGGGCCGATCACGGTGAGCCAGGCGTTTCCGCCGGCGAGCAACGCCAAGGAGATCGTGATCAGCACGCGGGTCGGCATGCCCCGGTTCACCAGCCCACCGGCCAGGGGCGGAGCCAGGAGCACCGGTGCGGTCATCAACAGCAGCATCGTTCCGGCGCGCTGCGGGGAGAAGCCGCTCGCACCCACCAGGTACGTGGGCAGGTAGGTCAGCAGCGTCACGAAGCCGAACGCCGCGACCACGGGCACCATGCACAACGCCAGGAATCGGCGGTTCTTCACCAGCGACAGGTCGAGCAGCGGGGCGGAGGCACGCGCCTGAAGGACGACGAAGACCACCAGCAGGCCCACGCCGGCGACCAGCGGCGAGAGCGTACCGGCGCTGGCCCAGCCCCATTCCGGGCCCTGGACCACGCCCAGAACCAACGCGCCCAGGCCGGCGACGAACACCACCGCGCCGGTCACGTTCAGGCGGGGACGCTGCTCGGCACGCGATTCGGCGACGTAACCGACGCCGGCCAGCGCCACAACCACCAAAGCGGCGTACAGCCCGAAGGTGGCGCGCCAGCCCAGCGCGCCGACCAGCCTGCCCGACAGGGCCGGCCCGACCGCCACTCCGAGCCCGGCGGCGCTGCCGAGCGCCGCGAACGCGCGGGTGCGCCCGCGCCGTCGAAGGTAGTGGCCAAGATCGCACCGCCGCTGGCGAACACCCCGGCCGCACCGATGCCCGACAGGGCGCGGGCCGGGTCCAGCAGGACGATGCCGGGGGCGGCCGCCGAGGCCAGCGAACCGGCGGCGAACAGCCCCGCGCCGGCCAGGAAGATGCGGCGGCGTCCCACCAGGTCGGCCGCTGACCCGGTCACCAGCATGAACGAGGCGAACGTCAGGTTGTAGGCGTTCATGACCCATTGCAGCGGCGCGCCCGCGGTATGCAGGTCCGCGCCGATGCCGGGCGGCGCCACGGCTGCACCGGAGATGGACATCGGCACGTTGATGAAGGCGAGCAGCACCACCGCCAGCGTGATCGACGGCCCGCTCATCGAGGCACTCCGCGTGGCGTTGAACACCACCTTGAGCGCCATGGACCCCGACTGGGATCGCCGCTTCCTGGCCGCCCGCGAGCTGTCGGAAGCCGTCCCCGCGCTGCAGGCGCACAGCCTGGGCTACTGCCACGACACCACCCTGGCCCTGGTCAATGTGGTGAGCGGCCGCGCCGATGTCGACGAGGTGCGCGTCCGGCTGGCCGTAGAGATCTTCGTGGCCGCCTGGCGCACGGCTTCCCTGCGGTGGACGGTGCAGGGCGGCCACGGCGGCCGCGACGCGTTGCTGAACCTAGGGCGCGTATCGGGTTGTGATCAATTTGTGGGATTCGCCTGTCCGTCGTGGCCTGATCCGGTAGATCGGCGTGTGTGACGCGTGCGCAGCTGACG
>NZ_VJVX01000087.1:0-18268 GCF_008033685.1 Microbispora sp. CSR-4 | reverse complement strand
GCCGGCCTCACGCGGCAGGTAGAACTCCCCTTCCACGCCGCCGCCCTTGCCCGGGCGGACCCGCAGGAACCGCCGCCCGTAATCGGCCCGCTCATCCCGCTCTTCCCCGTCGGGGTCGAGCACCGCCCGCAGGTGGCGGCCGGCCTTGGCGACCTCTGCCGCCCCGGCCTTGCCGGCCAGGTCCACCAAGATCGGCTCGGCCAGGCCGGCCTGCTCGTCCGTCAGTCCGGCGACGGCGGCGCAGATGGCCTCCACCACCCCGGCCGCCAACTCCCCTGTGGCGAACTTCTCCCGCACGACGGGGAGGCGGGGTAGTTCCGCGCCGAGGGTGAGCAGGCGGCCAGCTCCGCCAACGGTCATCCCCCCGCTGGTGCGTAGCCAGCAGCGGGTGGAGGCATGGCCGTGCTGCTTGGCCTGACCTGCTCGGTGGACCCGCCCCACCCGGTCGGCCAGGGCGCTGGTGATCCGGTCGCGGGCGAACAGCAACTCCTCCGCCTCGGCCAGGCACACATCCACGTCATCGGGAAGCGGCGTCAGCGCCAGCTCTTGGGCCACCTCACGAACCGACCCCACCACCACCCACGACGACCGCACACCACCCCGACCACGACCACGGCCCTGACCACGCCCACCCACACCCTCGGAAGCACCCGCACCCGAGCCAGAGCCGCCCGCGCCAGTGCCATTCGCGCCAGTGCCGTTTGTGCCAGCAGCGTCCGCGCCGTCGGCAGCCCCAGGCGAGGCGTTCGCGCCGTCGCTATCTGCGCTGTCGGTATGCGTGCCTGGGACGTCCGTCCCTGGGGCGTCCGTGCTCTCGACAACGGGTGTGTCGGCGTGCTGCCGGGGCTCGAAGTTGATGATCGGGAAGGGATCGCGGGCGGACGACCCGTCGGACGACCACAGCGGCGAATTGGCGATCAGCCGGTCCCACCACTCACCGTCTTCAGGACCATTCGAACGGTGAAGGCGCTCAGGATCGATATCGAACGGATCCATCGCACCTCCACTCGTCATTTCGAAAGCGTGTATTAATTGTGTCATGCGAGAAAAGTGGGAGGCAAGTTCGCTGGACGACTTCCTGGGGTTCCAGAAAAGGCGCCTGGGGTCCCAGAAAGGCCTCTTATGGGCTGACTTGGGTGCTGAGGGCGCGCGCAATAGTAAGGCTGTCTTCGAAAATGTGATAGCGGGTGATGAGTCCGTCTTCCACGGTCAGATGCAGCGCGAAAGGCGAGGTGTAGGCGGTGCCCCCGGCTCGGACCGTCTGCACGATCTCTCCGAGGACGACGGCGTGCGTCCCGTCGACCAGGATTCGCGTCACCGACGTGCCGTTGAGTTCAGGCACATGGTGGGCCTCCAGAGACCGGAAGTGGTCCGCCACCTCGGCCCGGCTGGAGCGCGGCTGGATCCAGGGAACAGCAGGATGCCCCTCGGCGGGCCAGGAGAGCAGCCAGTCGACGGGCTCGGCGAACAGCGCCGCCGTACGGTCGTGATCGCCCTCCGCCATCCGGCGCAGCAGCTCTTCCACGACGTCATGGGTGTCAGTGCTCATGCCACGACTCTTGTGCACCTGCACGCGGCACGGCGATTACCGGAGAGGTAATGCGATCAGTGAGGTGGAGCGCGGGCAGGTGGAGCGCGGTGCAGCTCGGGCGCCGTGCGGTTGGGCGCCGTGCGGTCGGGTGCAGTGCAGGTCAGGCGCGGTTTAGCTCGGGCACCGTGCGGTCGGGCGGGGTGCAGGTCAGGCGCGGTGCAGGGCGGGGGTGGGGGAAGGTCGGGTGCCCTGCATTTCACGCATCCGCCGGATCTCGGCGGTCTGTTCGGCGATCACGTCCGTGGCCCACTGTTCGACGGTGAGGTGTGAGCCCTCGGTGAGCGCCGTGGTGGCCATCGCGATCGCGCCTTCGTGATGGGCGACCATCATCTGGAGGAAGAGGCTGTCGAACGTGGCGCCGGAGGCCGCCCTGAGCGCCTTCATCTGCTCCGAGGTGGCCATGCCCGGCATGCCTTCATGATCGGCGTGATGGTCGGGCCGGGGGAGGTGTTCCCGGTCGAGCCAGGACGTCATGACACGGATCTCCGGCTCCTGTACGTCATGGATGCGGGCCGCGAGCGCCTTCAGCTTGGCGGAGGAGGCGTGCGAGGGAGCCAGGGCCGCCATGTCCAGCGCCTGCCGGTGGTGGACGATCATGTTCTGGACGTACCGCACGTCGGCCGCGTTGACGGTGGGGGAGGGGACCGCGGTGGCGGCCTCGGCAGGGCTGAGGGTCCTGGCCTCCTCGCCGGGCCGGCCGGGCGCGATCACGGGCGCGGTCGAGACGGGAGCACTCTCCCGTACGTCCTCCGCGCAGGCGGTGAGAAGGCAGGCGCTGAAGAGGAGCGCGACACCGGCCACCAGGACGCGCCCAAGCCGCGCCTTACCTTTCCGCGCGAGCCGCGTCCTACTCTCCCGGGCGAAGCACGCTGTGCCGCCCCGCGCAAAGCGGTCCCCGGTGTCCAGCGCCAAGCGCGCTCTGCCGCCCCGCGTAAAGCGCCCGCCGCTGTCCCACGTGCGGTCCCGCGCAGAGCGCTTCCTGCTGTCCTGCGCGCTTCGCACCCCTGCCCTCCCTGCCGCGGAGCGTACCGAGATCACGACGCTAACCCGGCAGGTTCGGGACGACAAAGGGCGACATGTGCCAGTTTTATTGACAGGTTGACAGCTAGCGAAGCAATCAAGTCAGAAGTGACGATCAGTCTATTTATGCCCCCTTTATAGGAGGAGGACAGCAAGTTGTTCACCTTACGCCGCAGCGGTCGTGCGCTTGCCGTCACGGGCGCGGCGGTCGTCCTGGCTCTGTCCGCCAATCCCGTACAGGCCGCTGACGTGCTGGCTCCGGGCGAGATCGCGATGAGCGCGAACGTCACCCACGTCGCGAACGTGCCGACCCCCACCGCCCTGGCCGGCACCATCAACACCGACATCGCCTTCCAGGGCGACTACGCCTACGTCGGCAACTATGGCGGATTCATGATCTTCGACATCAGGAACCCGAAGAGGCCGGTGGTGAAGAGCTCGGTGGTCTGCCCCGGCTCCCAGATGGACATGTCCGTGTACGGCGACCTGCTGTTCGGGTCGGTCGACTCCTCCCGCAATGACGACTCGTGCGCCAGCACGTCCCAGTCGGCGTCGGTCAAGGAGTCATGGGAGGGCGTCCGCATCTTCGACGTCAGGGACAAGTCGAACCCGAAGTACATCAAGTCGGTGGAGACGAACTGCGGCTCCCACACCCACACCCTCGTGCCGGACAAGAGCGGCAAGAACGTCTACATCTACGTCTCCTCCTACAGCCCGTCGGCGTCCTTCCCCGACTGCCAGCCGCCGCACGACCTGATCTCCATCATCAAGGTCCCGCTCAACAACCCCACCGCCGCGTCTGTGGTGGCGACGCCGGTGCTGTTCCCGGACGGCGGCAACCCGGGTGACGGGCAGCCCTACCCCAACGGCACGTCCGCGACGACGGGCTGCCACGACATCACCGCGTACCCGGAAAAGGGCCTGGCGGCGGGCGCCTGCATGGGCGACGGCATCCTGCTGGACATCCGCGACCCCGAGCGCCCGAAGGTCCTCGACGTCGTACGCGACGACGAGAACTTCGCCTTCTGGCACTCGGCGACGTTCAACAACGAAGGCACCAAGGTGGTCTTCACCGACGAGCTCGGCGGTGGTGGCGCGGCCACCTGCAACGAGGCCATCGGCCCGAACCGTGGCGCGGACGCCATCTATGACATCGCCCCCGGCAACAAACTCACCTTCCGGAGCTACTTCAAGATCAGCCGCTACCAGGACGACACCGAGAACTGCGTCGCGCACAACGGCTCGCTGATCCCGGTCAAGGGCCGCGACATCATGGTGCAGGCCTGGTATCAGGGCGGCGTCTCGATCTGGGACTTCACCGACTCGGCGCACCCGCAGGAGATCGGCTACTTCGAGCGCGGCCCGTGGTCGGAGCCGCTGAGCGCCGGCTATTGGTCGGCCTACTACTACAACGGCTACATCTACGGCAGCGAGTTCAACCAGGGATTCGACGTCCTGCGGATCAACGACCCGCGTACGAACCAGGCCAAGAGCGTGAAGATGGACATCCTCAACGTGCAGAGTCAGGGCTCGTACCGCGAGCCCGGCAGGCACTAGAGGTATGGAAGGAGGCGGGCATCTCCGGTGCGGCCTCTCCCTCAACGCACCGGCGATGCCCGCCTCAACCCCACTGCAGGTATGCCCCATGACCTGCAATGACCACAGGTGCCCCGCATATCGGGCTCTACACCTAAACGGGCGGAACAAATCCCCCCGATGTCGGCGGAGCGTCTCCGCGCGGCGGTTCGGCCGCCGTCGGCGGCGCCGGCGCCGGCCCGCCCTGCCCATGAGCGCCCTGCCCATAAGGTCCATAAGCGCCGTGTCCATAAGCGCCGTACCCCTGGGGACCGTACGGTGGGGGCGTGGAACGGGCCCGGGCGAGCCGCATCTCCTCGCGGCGTCTGCGTTCGGCCAGTACGGCGGCCAGATAGGCGTACGGCGGAACGCCGGGCGGGGGCGGCGGCGCCACCCGCGCGCTGACCTGCGCGGCCACGCGCATCCCCATCTCGTCCCGCATCTGAGGGGTGAGCTGGTTCCAGCGGGACAGGTACTGCCGGGCCGTGTTGGCCAGGTCGTCGGACAACCCGGACAACTCCAGCGTCGCGGCCCACGACGCGAGCGCCGGAGGCATCTCCGGCGGCGGGGCCTGCTGCGGCGTGCGCTCCCCGATGACGGTCGTCCCCGCGAACACGTCCCCCAGGCGCTTGCCGCGCTGGTTGAGGAGCGACGTGATGAGCGCGGGAGCGCCGGCGAACGTCCAGAACTCCAGGAACCCGGCGAGCCCGCGGAACAACGCCTGCCGGAAGCGTTCCGGCCCGCCGTCGTCGCTCACCACGCGCAGGCCGAGGGCGAGCTTGCCCAGCGAGCGGCCCCTGCTGATCGTCTCGAACGCGACCGGATAGCCCACCGTGACCAGCACGAGGAACAGGATGAACAGGCCGGTGGCCAGCGAGTCGTCGGTCACCAGGGACGCCTGTGTGACCAGCACGACGGTCAGGATCAGCACGGCCCACTGGACGGCCCAGTCGATGAGGAAGGCCAGGGCGCGGCTGGGGAGCTGGGCGACGCGAACCTCTACGACGACCGCCTCGCCGGTCACGACTTCGGACACACTGCGCACCCTACTGCGTCGCGTCGATAGGGTCCGATCCGTGGACATCGATGCCTTCGTCGCCGCGAGCAAGCCGTCCTGGGACCGGCTGGACGACCTCGTACGGCGACAGCGCAGGCTGCGCGGCGCGGAGGTCGACGAGCTGGTCGAGCTCTACCAGCGGGCGGCGACCCACCTGTCCATCGTGCGGTCGGGGTCGTCCGACGCCCTTCTCGTGGGACGTCTGTCGTCGCTGGTGGCGAGGGCGCGCTCGGCCGTCACGGGCGCGCACAGCCCGGCCTGGCGGGAGGTCGCCCGGTTCTTCACGGTGTCCTTCCCCGTGGTGGCCTATCGGGCGCGCCGGTGGTGGATCGGCGTCACGGTGGCCTCGCTCGCGGTCGCGTACGTCGTGGGTGTGTGGGTGGCGCGCGATCCCACGGTGCAGAGCCTCATCGGCACGCCGGAGGAGATCCGGCAGATCGTCGAGCACGATTTCGCCGACTACTACTCGGAGAATCCGGCGGTGTCGTTCGCCGGCCACGTGTGGCTGAACAACGCCTGGCTGTCCATGCAGGTCGTGGTCTCGGCGATCCTGCTCGGCCTGCCCATTCCCTACATCCTGTTCCAGAACGCGGCCAACGTGGGACTCCTCGGCGGCCTGATGCACGCGCACGGCAAGGCGGACGTGTTCTGGGGCCTGATCCTGCCGCACGGCATGCTGGAGCTGACCGCGGTCTTCCTGGCGGCCGCCGCCGGGCTGCGGCTGGGCTGGACCGCCGTCGACCCCGGCCCGAGGCGGCGCGCGGAGGCGCTGGCCGAGCAGGGCAGGGCCGTGATGAGCGTCGCGCTCGGCCTGGTCGTGGTGCTGCTCGTCTCCGGGCTCATCGAGGCGGGGGTCACCCCGTCGGGGCTGCCGACCTGGGCGCGCATCTCCATCGGGGCGCTCGCGGAGGCGCTGTTCATCGCGTACGTGGTCGTCTTCGGCCGCCGGGCGGAACGCGCGAACGAGACGGGCGACATCGAACACGCCCCCGATCTCGCGCCAACCGCCTAAGTACCGACCGCCTAAGAGGACTCAGAGCCGGCCGGCGGCCTTCAGCGCCAGGTACGCGTCCGCGAGCGCCGGGGCGACGTCCTCGGGCAGGGCGTCCACGACCTCCACGCCGTGGCGGCGCAGCACCGCGGTGATCCCACGCCGTTCGCCGCGCAGCCGCTCGGCCGCCGCGGCGTCGTAGACGGCCTCCGCGGTGCCGCGCCCGGCCGCCATGCCGGCGACGCGCGGGTCGGCGACCGAGGCCACCACGACCATGTGCCGGGACGACAGGCTGGGCAGCACGGGCAGCAGGCCCTCCTCCATGGCGGTGGCGTTCAGGTCGGTCAGCAGCACCACCAGGCAGCGCCGCCTGGCCCTGGACAGCACGGCCGCCACCATCCCCGCGGCGTCGGCCTCGACCAGCTCCGCCTCGATCGGCGCCATCGCGTTAACCAGCGACGACAGCAGCTCCGTGCGCGACACACCGGACACCTGGGCCCGTACGGCACGGTCGTAGGCGAGGAAGTCGACGCGGTCGCCGGCCCGCGCCGCGAGCGAGGCCAGCAGCAGCGCGGCGTCCATCGACCAGTCCAGGCGAGGCCACCCGGACGGCCCGGAGCCGGGCAGCGGCGCCTCCCCGACCCGGCCCGCCGAGGTGCGGCCCGTGTCGAGCACGATCAGCACCCGGCGGTCGCGCTCGGGCCGCCAGGTGCGTACGACGACATCGCTGCGCCGGGCGCTCGCCCGCCAGTCGATGGAACGGACGTCGTCGCCCACCACGTATTCACGCAGCGAGTCGAACTCGGTGCCCTGGCCGCGCACCAGCGCGGGGTGCCGTCCGTCGAGCTCGCGCAGCCGGGCCAGCCGCGCCGGCAGATGCCTGCGGCTGAGGAACGGCGGCAGCACCCGGACGGTCCACGGCACGTGGAACGTCCGCTGCCGCGCGGCCAGGCCCAGCGGCCCGACCGAGCGGACCGTCACGGCCACGGCCTCCCGGTCGCCCCTGCGGGTGGGCGTCAGCGTCGTGACCAGGCGCCGCCGCTCACGGGCCGGCACGTCGAGCGGCACCCGCCGGGGCTCGGCCCCGGCCGAGGGCTGCCAGGCGTCGCGCAGCACGCCCCGCACGCGCCGCCCACCCGGGTTGTCCACGACCAGGCCGATGGTCGCCGACTGTCCCAGGCGCACCCTTCGTTCGCCGTCGCGCTGGAAGCGGAGCCCGCGTACGGCGCCCGCGAGCAGCAGGTCGGCCGTCACGAGCACGGCGAGCACGAGCGCGGCGGCCAGGACGACCAGGCCGGGCTCGGGGGCGAGGAGCACGACGATCGCGGCGAGGGCGGCGAGCAGTCCCGTGCGTCCGGTCAGCGCCACGCGGCCCTCACCGGGGCACGGGGACGGCGGCCAGGATGCCCTCCAGGATGCCGTCGGGGGTTGCGCCCTCCAGTTCGGCCTCCGGGCGCAGCCCCACACGGTGGCGCAGGGCGGGCCGCGCCAGGGCCTTCACGTCGTCGGGCGTCACGTACGACCGGCCCGACAGCCATGCCCACGCCCGCGCGGCGGCGAGCAGCGCGGTCGCCCCGCGCGGCGAGACGCCGAGCTGGAGCGAGGGCGACTGCCGGGTGGCGCGGGCGACGTCCACGATGTAGCCGAGCACCTCGGGGCTCGCGTGCACCTGCGCGACCGCCCGGCGCCCTGCCGCGAGGTCGGCGGCGGACGCCACCGCCTTGATCTCCGTCAGGTCGCGCGGGTCGAAGCCGAGCGCGTGCCGTTCGAGGACGGCGATCTCCTGCTCGCGTGCCGGCAGCGGCACGGTCAGCTTGAGCTGGAACCGGTCGAGCTGCGCCTCGGGGAGCTGGTAGGTGCCCTCGTACTCGACGGGGTTCTGGGTCGCCACGACGATGAAGGGATCCGGCAGCGCGCGGGCCGCGCCCTCGACGCTGACCTGCCGCTCCTCCATGGCCTCCAGCAGGGCGGCCTGGGTCTTCGGCGGCGTGCGGTTGATCTCGTCGGCGAGCAGCAGGTTGGTGAATACCGGCCCCTCGCGGAACTCGAACTCGGCCGTCCTGGCGTCGTAGACCAGCGATCCCGTGACGTCGCCCGGCATCAGGTCGGGGGTGAACTGCACCCGCTTGAAGTCCAGGGCGAGCGTGGCCGACAGCGTGCGTACGAGCAGGGTCTTGGCCACGCCGGGCACGCCTTCGAGCAGCACGTGACCCCGGCACAGCAGCGCGATGACCAGGCCGGTGACGACGGGGTCCTGGCCCACGACCGCCTTGGCCACCTCCGCCCGCAGCGCCGCGAGCGCCTCGCGGGCGGCGTCCGCGTCCGATTCAGGTGTGGTCACGAGTCTCGTACCTGCCTTTCGAGTGTGTCCAGGTGAGCGGCGAGGGCCACCAGCGCGGTGTCGTTTCCGGGCGGCGGGCCGCACAGCAGCGTCAGCACCGGCTCGGGGTCGCGGCCGGTGCGCGCGGCGGCGGCGAGGGCGACCTCATCCGGGGTCGCGGTGCGGCGCAGCCCGAGGCGGGGGGCGAGCCGGTCGGCCGCGGCGGCCCGCAACGCGAGGGCCGCCCGGTCCCTGGCCCGGCGGGACCGATAGAGGCGTCCGCGCCCTTCGACGGTCTCCGCGGCCCGCACGACCACGGGCAGGCGCTCGGCCACGACGGGCCCGAGCCTGCGTCCGCGCCACAGGGCGGCCAGGGCCACCGCCACGACGAGCTGGAGGACCGCCCACTTCACCCCGCCGGGGATGAGGTCGCCGAGCGAGCGGGCCTCCCCGCCGGTCCCTCCGCCGCCCGCCTCGTCGGAGTCGTCGGGCGCGGCGAGCCAGACGAGTCTCGGCCGCGCCCCGGCGAGGTTCAGCGCGAGCGCCGCGTTGCCGTCCTCCGCGAGGCGCAGGTTGGTCATGAACGACGCGTCGCCCAGCACGGTCACGGTGTGCTCTTCCGCGGTGTAGCGGACCAGGGCGTGCCCGTCGCCGGCGGGGTAGCAGCCGGTGGACCCGCGCGGCCCGGTGAAGGACATGCCACCGGTGTAGGCGTCTCCGGCCCGCACCGCCTCCGGCAGCGTGCACTCCGGGGCCCGCGACCGGGCGCGTACGGGGCCCTCTCTCTGTACGCCGGGGGCGAGCACGTCGAGGTACGGCACGGAGCCGACGACGAGCCGGTCGCCGAAAGCCGCGGCGAGGCGGCCGGCGTCGCCGCGGTCCAGGAAGCTCGCCTCGGTGACGAGCAGCAGGGCGGACGGCCCGGCGGCGGACACGGCCGCGCCGGGGGTCTCCACCCGGACCACCTCGACCCCGTGCGTCTGGAGCAGCCGGGCGAGCGCGGCGCTGCCGTCCAGCGAGGTGTCGGAGGGATCGAGGGTGCGGCCGCCGGACTGCGTCCCGGTGAGCAGCAGCGGTAGCACCGCCGTGATCAGCACGAGCAGCACCAGCGCCGCGGCCCAGGCCGCCTGCCGCACACGTCCCGGCGTCCTGGCGGTCCCGGCGATCCCGACGGTCATGCGTCCACGCTCGCCCGGGCCGACCGCAGGCGCTCGTCCAGGGCGGTGAGCGAGAGGTAGCCCTCCCGGGTGCCGCCCAGCCCGCCGTAGGTCACGTCGTCGAACAATCGTGCCGCCGCGCGCAGGTCCGCCGCGTGGGGCGGCAGCGCCTGCCCGGCGACCTCGGCCAGCTCGACGGCGGTGCGGCCCGGCATCGGGCCGACGATCGCGCGTTCCTCCAGTTCGCGGGCGATGGCGCGCAGCCGCTCCTGGATGGCCCCGGCCCAGCTCCCTTCGGCCGCCAGGCGCTCGGCCTCGGCGCGATGCTCGGCGGCCGTCCGCTCACGCTGCCCGAACACCGCGCCGCTCTCCGTACGCGGGTCGCGCGAAAAGCGGCGCAGGGCCCACAGGAGCAGCACGGCCAGGACGGCGAGGACGACGGCGATCACGACGAGCGACGTCACGCCGCCCACGCCCGTGCCGCCGCCGCTCATGAGGTCGCCGAGGAACTGGGAGATCTCCCGTTGCAGCCGGTCGAAAAGCGGCTCGTGCTGGTAGCCCGCACCGGACAGCTCGCGCGCGGCCTCCCGGGCGGCCTGCTCGCGGCCGATGTCGATCGGCGAGGCGAGCAGCGCCGCCGCCCGCACGGCCGTCACGCCTGCGGGCCGTATGGCCCGTACGGCCCGGACTGCCCGTATGGCGGAGCCCCGTGATAGGGCCCGGAGCCCGGCGCGGTCCCGGCGGCGTAACTCGGGTGCCACAGGTCGTCGACCCCGGCGTGGACCCAGCCCTGCGACTGGTTCTGCGCCGCCGCCGTCTGCAGCACGAGGTCGAACGCCTCGGCCCGCATCCGCCGGTCGGCGTACAGCAGCCCTGCCACACCCGCCTGGAAGGGATAGGTGATCATGGAGGCGACGACCTGGCCGACCGCCAGGAGGAGCGCCGCGATCACGGTGCCGCCCGCGCTGTCGCCGTTCAGCATCCCGATGAGCGAGCCGCCGAGCGTGAACGGGATCGCCAGCACGCCGCTGATGATGGCCGCGAGTATGGCGGTGAGCAGCAGGATGCCGAGCACCCGCCAGCTGTCGCCCTTGACCAGCCGCCACGACCGGCTCATGGCGTCGGTGACCCCGCGGCCCTCCAGCACGACGGCGGGGGCCGCCAGCGACAGACGCGTGTAGAAGAACAGGAGATAAGGGATGTAGGCCAGGATGAACAGCAGGCCGAGGAGGACCCCGATTCCGGCGGCGCCGCTCCCCATGCCGTCGAACGCGTCGGTCGCCGCGAGGCCGACGAGCACCGCGACGACCGCCAGCAGCGGCAGCAGGAGGATGAGCCCCTGCAGCAGCACCAGCCCGAACAACGCGGGCACCCGAGCCCGCGCCAGCCGCCACGCCTCGCCCACCGTGATGCGCCCGCCGAACACCGCGCGGCCGAGCACCCGGGTGAGGACGCCCGTGAGGATGGTGGTGCCCACGAACGTCATCACATAGGTGAGGATCGAGCCGATGTACTGCGCGGCCAGCCCGGCGACCGGCACGTCCATGCCGTCGGCGTACGGGTCGGCCATGAAATCGCTCAGCGAGCCGAAGGAGATGGCCTGCCCGATCGCGGCAGGGATTCCGGTCACCGCCGCCACGATCGCCGACAGGCCCAGCGTGGCCTTGGGGTTCGACCGGATCAGCTTGATCGTGCCGTCGAGGATGTCGCCGAGCGTCAACGGGCGCAGCGGGATGATGCCCGGCCGCGGCGCGTCCGGCGCCCGGTATCCGTACCCGTACTGCCCTGCGTACGGCGCGGACGGCGCAGGGGGATTGGGTGCGGAGGGATAGGGCGCAGCGGGATCGGGCGCAGAAGGATATGGTGCGCCTTGCGGCGTGCCGGCGCCGGGAGAGGCCCAGGAAGGCCCGGACGCTCCGGCGGCCCCGCCGTACGGGGGAGGTTGCTCGGCCGCCCAGCCGGAGGGCAGCTCGGGGGTGGAGCCGGGGCCGTCTGTCATGTCCCAATCCTGGCATGATGTACGCGCGCGCCGCAGCGGTCGTACGGGAGGGCTGTGGGGGATGGCCGAAACGGGGGGTGCGGGCGCACACTTGGAACGTGACCGCACCACGGGATTCCCGCCGGTGTGACCGCATCTGGTCAGATCATCGCGCGCTTCGTCCGCTGCGCCTAAACTCCATCCACTGTCGTGGTCGTGTAACACCAAAGCGGTGGCCACGGTAGCCTGCGGGGGAAACTGTGACAAACGCCCAAATCTCCCATACGCGTACGAATGAGGGGCCATGAAAGGACGCGTGCTGGTCGTCGACGACGACGCCGCTCTCGCCGAGATGCTCGGCATCGTCTTGCGCGGGGAGGGCTTTGAGCCGTCGTTCGTGTCCGATGGCGACAAGGCGCTCGACGCCTTCAGGGACACCCGGCCGGACCTCGTCCTGCTCGACCTGATGCTTCCCGGTGCCGACGGCATCGACGTCTGCCGCCGCATCCGCGCCGAGTCCGGCGTTCCGATCGTGATGCTGACGGCCAAGAGCGACACCATCGACGTGGTGCTCGGGCTGGAGTCCGGCGCGGACGACTACATCGTCAAGCCGTTCAAGCCGAAGGAGCTCGTGGCCCGCGTGCGCGCCCGCCTGCGCCGCACCGACGAGCCCACGCCCGAGATCCTGCAGATCGGCGACATCACGATCGACGTGGCCGGTCACTCGGTCAAGCGCGCCGAGGAGACCATCAACCTCACGCCGCTGGAGTTCGACCTGCTGGTAGCGCTGGCCCGCAAGCCCCGTCAGGTCTTCACCCGCGAGGTGCTGCTGGAGCAGGTCTGGGGCTACCGGCACGCCGCCGATACTCGTCTGGTGAACGTGCACGTCCAGCGCCTGCGCGCGAAGATCGAGAAGGACCCGGAGCACCCCGAGATCGTCGTCACGGTCCGGGGTGTGGGCTACAAGGCCGGCCCGGCGTAAGCTGCACGTCAGCGTCATGCCGGTCCCTGCGAGGAAACGCCGTCGCCGGACCCCGGGCCAGATCGCCCGCGGGGTCCGCAGACGCGCGCGCCGCCTCGCGGGCAGGCTGCGGCACGTCTGGCGGCGTTCGCTCCAGCTCCGCGTCGTCACCAGCACGCTCGTGCTGTCGATGGCCGTGGTGGTCGTCCTCGGCGTCTTCCTGATGCAGTCGATCGTCGCCTCGGTGCTGACCAGCACCGAGGTGTCCGCGGTCGAGGAGTCGCGGGCGAACATCGCGACCGCGAGCGGCTACCTCACCCAGCCCGCGGACTCGACCGACATCACGCAGGACGCCACCGACCAGGGGCAGACGCTGAACCCCGTCGACGCGGCGGCCAAGGCGCTGACCGACCGCTCCGGAGGCCGCTACGACGTCGTCATCTTCAACGACGCGTCGGTCGGCGAGGGCCGGGCGTCCGGGCAGATCGACTGGACGAGCATCCCGGCCTCCATGCGGGTGAAGGTCCAGAACAGCGACGAGCAGACGCTCCTGGCCCAGACCGTGAAGATCCGGTACATCGGCGCGAAGCAGCCCGAGAGCGCCTGGCTGGTGGGCGGCCGGGTGAACGGGACCTATGAGATCTACCACGTCTTCCCGCTCGGCGACGAGGAGAAGACGCTGCTCACGGTGCAGCAGATGGTCTTCGGCGCGGGAGCCGCGCTCGTGCTGCTGCTGGCCGGCGTCGCCTCGCTGGTCACCCGCCAGGTGGTCACCCCCGTACGGCTCGCGCGCCAGGCGGCGGAACGGCTCGCCGCAGGCCGGCTGGAGGAGCGGCTCAAGGTGCGCGGGGAGGACGACCTCGCCCGGCTGGCGACCTCGTTCAACGAGATGGCGTCCAACCTCGCCGTGAAGATCCACCAGCTGGAGGAGCTCTCCCAGGTGCAGCGGCAGTTCGTCTCCGACGTCTCCCACGAGCTGCGCACGCCGCTGACGACGGTCCGCATGGCCGCCGACCTGCTCTACGAAGGGCGCGAGGACTTCGACCCCGCCTCCGCGCGGGCCGCCGAGCTCATGCAGAACCAGCTCGAACGCTTCGAGTCGATGCTCGCCGACCTGCTGGAGATCAGCCGCTACGACGCCGGGGCGGCCACCCTCGACCTCGACCCCGTCGACATGCGCGACGTGGTCCTGCGCGCCGTGGGCGACTCCGAGGCGCTCGCCGAGCGGCAGGCCACCCGCTTCGAGCTGCGCCTGCCCAACGAGCCGTGCATGGCCGAGGTGGACAGCCGCAGGGTCGAGCGCATCCTGCGCAACCTGCTCTTCAACGCCATCGAGCACGGCGAGGGCAAGGACATCGTCGTCACGCTCGGCGCCGACCGCGACGCGGTGGCCGTGGCCGTACGCGACCACGGGGTCGGCCTCAAGCCGGGCGAGGAGACGATGGTGTTCGACCGCTTCTGGCGGGCCGACCCCTCGCGCGCCCGGACCATCGGCGGCACCGGCCTCGGCCTGGCGATCTCGCGGGAGGACGCCATGCTGCACGGCGGCTGGCTCCAGGCGTGGGGCGCGCCGGGGGAGGGCAGCCAGTTCCGCCTGTCGCTGCCGCGCGTGGCGGGAACCCCGCTGCGCGGCTCGCCGCTGCCGCTCGTGCCCCCGGAGGTCGAGATGCGGCGCACGTGGCGCGGTCACGCCACGCCGGTCCTGACCCCCGCGCCCGCGGAGACGGCGCCGAGGGTGCGGGAGAACGTGGACGCGGGGGCATTCGATGCGGCGGACTGAGCGGCTCGGCGTCCGCCGCCTGACCGCGGCCGTGGGGACGGCGCTCGTCCTGGTCTCGGGCGGGGCGGGGTGCGCCACCGTGCCCACGAGCGGCAGCCCCCGCGTCGCCCAGGAGGACCACGGCAAGGACACGCTCAGCCAGCCGTACGTGCGGCTCATCGCGACCCCGCCCAAGAAGGGCGCCCCGCCCGAGGACATCGTGAGGGGCTTCCAGGCCGCCATGGCCGCCTTCGACGATCCCGGCCTCACCATCGCCAGGGAGTACCTCACCCCCGGCGCGGTCAAGCGCTGGAACCCCTGGCGGCAGACCCGCATCTACGAGGGCAAGATCGAGTCGGACCACACGCTGGACCTCCAGAAGGCCATGCGGACGACGGTGACGCTGAAGGGCACGGCGGTCGCCACCATCGACCCCGAGGGCAGGTCGACCCCGGCCGCCGGCACCATCGGCGAGCCGTTCACGCTGGTCAAGCAGGACGGCGAGTGGCGGATCGACGTGCTCTCCGACGGCCGCCTGCTGTCGTACGACGACCTGCAGCGCGCGTACCGGAGGGTGGACCTGTACTACCCGCCGGCCACCGGTGAGGTCGGTCTCGTGGCCGACAGGGTGTGGGTGCCGATCGAGCCCAGCAGGGGAGTGCCCGAGACCCTGGTCCGCCGCCTGCTCGCCGGGCCGACCTCCTCCATCAGGAACGCGGTGAGCAGCGCGTTCCCGCCGGGCACGGAGCTCAACCGGATCACCGTCGAGGGCGACACGGTCGTGCTCGACTTCTCCTCCGAGCTGGAGTCGGTGCCCGCCGACCGCCTCGACGCGCTCAAGGCGCAGCTCGTATGGACGCTCGGCGAGCTGGTCACCGGCCGCACCGTCGAGATCCGCGTGAACGGCGAGTCGGGGAGGCGGTTCCGGCCCGCCGACTACGCCCGCTATGACCCGAACGTGCTGACCGGCTCCCTGCAGGCCTACTACATGCAGGGCGGCAGGCTGCTGCAGTTCAAGGAGAAGGGCGACGGCACCCCGGTGCCGGGCGCGGCCGGCGAGCAGACCGGGAAGTTCTCCCAGCCCGCCGTCTCCAACCCCAACGCGTTCCCGGCCCAGGTGGCCGCCCTGCTCAACGGCGACGGCGTCTACGTCGCCCCGATGACCCCGGGCAGCCAGTGGCAACGGTGGATCGCGGGCGGCGACATGAGCCCGCCCTCCTGGGACCGCTACGGCGCCGTCTGGTCGGCCGAGAGGGTGAACCCGCACGAGAGCCAGGTCTGGACGGCGGAGAACGGCCGGGCCCACCGCGTGGACGTCGACGACGAGCTGTCGTACGGACGGATCCTCGAACTGCGGGTCTCCCGCGACGGCGCCCGGGTCGCGGCGATCGTCGACGACGGCCTCGGCACCTCCGTGAAGATCGGCACGATCGTCCGCAACGGCCAGCAGACGCGGATCGAGTCCGTACGTACGCTGATCGAGCCGCGCGACGCCCGCAAGATCAAGGACATCGCCTGGCAGGACGCCGCCGACCTGCTCGTGCTGTCCGAGGGCAGCAGCGGCCAGGAGCTGGCCACCTGGTCGGTGATGGAGGGTGTGGTCCCCAACGACGGCCCCATCAAGCTCGACTCGAAGATCAAGTCGATCGCGGCCGTGCCTGACCACGTGCTCGCGGCGGCCGACGAGGGCCAGGTGCTCACCTACAGCGTGGACAAGCACGCCTGGACCCCGCGCGCCGACAAGGGCGCCACCGACCCCGTCTATCCCCTCGGCTGAGCCGGCGTGGAGTGACGAGCCGGGGAACTGTCGGTGGCGGACGGCAAGCTGAGGGCGTGCCGTCCGCCCTGCTCGATCTGATCCTCCCGCCGCGCTGCGCCGGATGCGGCGCGCCGGGCGCCCTCGCCTGCTGCTCCTGCCGGGCCGAGCTGCTGCGGGAGCCGGCCCCCCGGCCGCCGGACCCGCCGCCTCCCGGCCTGCCCGACTGCTGGTCGGCCACCGCCTACGACGGCGCGGCCCGCCGGATGATCCTCGCCTGCAAGGAACGCGGCCGTACGGCGCTGGTGCCGGTCCTGGCGGCCTCCGTGAGCGCCTGTGTGACCGCCTGGGCGGCAGGCAGGGGAGTGTTTCGCGGGGTGTGGCTGGTGCCCGTTCCGAGCGCACGGGCCGCCTCCCGCCGCCGTGGGCACGACCCCGTCCGCGCCGTCGCCGCTGCGGCGGCCCGTCAGTTGTGCCGGCGCGGCAGGCCCGCAGCTCTAGCGCCCCTGCTGCGGCAGAGCAGGCGCGTGGCCGACCAGGCGGGGCTGGGATCGGTGGAGCGGGCCGTCAACCTGTCGGGAGCGTTCGAGGTCGTGCCGGGCGCGGCGGCGCGCCCACGGCCGTCTGACGGCTGTCTGGAGGCCGCCGACGTGGTCCTGGTGGACGACATCGTCACGACGGGGACGACGCTGGCGGAGGCGGCCAGGGCGCTGCGCGCCGCCGGAGCGGAGCCGTCCGCGGCGGTGACCATCGCGGCGACACGCCGGAGATGCCGGGTTGGCGAATATCACAGACCGTAAAACCTTGGGTAAGAGCGCGGCGTGTCGCCGGGACGTGAGCGCCTGCCGACTCCGGGGCGACTTGCCTGCTCAACACAGGTGTGGATGCTCCGGTTGCGGGGATTCCCAGAATATGACCACGAATTTTCCGGCGGTGAGATGGCAACCGGGATCACGCAAAGTGATCGTTTAGCGGATCTCCTGGCTGACATCCGAGGCGGTAGCGACTAGCGTTCAGACATGGCACCCGTTCGGGTCCGTGGTTGCGCCGGGCCGACTCCCTCGCGGGGTTCGGCCTGGTTAGCCGATGCCAGCCGCAGGCGAAACGGCCCACGTAAGGCGACTCTTGGTCGACCGATCACGGTGCGGCTTAGAGGTAAGTCCTGCCCTCCCGGGGGTCCAGATGTCCCCCGTAAGAGGAGAAGGGCAGTAGTGGCGAGTGAGCTGCGAACCCCTCAGCAGGCGGATGTGGGGACGAAGACCAGGTCGGCCGGACGGGTGTCCAAGAGCGCGTGCACCACCGTCGATGTGCGAAGGGGGGCTTTGCGTGGAAATCATCGTCAAGGGACGGCACACCACTGTGGGTGACCGGTTCCGCGATCAAGTGACGTCCAAGCTGGCCAGGATCCAGAAGCTCAACAACAAGCTCATCCAGGTCGACGTAGAGGTCTCGAAGGAACCCAACCACCGGCAGAGCGGGCAGCGTGAACGGGTGGAGCTGACCATCCACTCGCGGGGCCCAGCGATCCGCGCGGAGGCCTGCGCGGACGACCGGTTCTCGGCGCTGGACATCGCCATCGGCAAACTGGAGGAACGGCTGAGGCGGCTCGCCGATCGCCGCAAGATCCATCACGGGAAGAACTGCCCTCCCTCGATGGCAGAGTTCACCGCGGTGACCGAGAACGCGCAGGAGGTGGTCACGAGCGTCCGGGAGGAGCCGGAGCCGGTCGCCGAGATCCCGGCCGAGACCGCCGGTGGGCGGGCCCGGAGTTCCGAGCCCATCGTGCCCATCGAGATGGACGGCGAAGGACCGCTGATCGTACGCGAGAAGTTCCACAAGGCCGACCCCATGACGATCGATCAGGCGCTCCTGGAAATGGAGCTCGTCGGACACGACTTCTACCTCTTCCGCGACAAGGAAGGGGGTCAGCCGAGCGTCGTCTACCGACGCCGCGGCTACGACTACGGAGTCCTCAGGCTCGTGGAGAGCTAGCACCTCGCCTAACCTCGGGCTTTCGCGACGAATTTGAGCGGGCTTGATCGTTTACATGAGAAAAGTGCCTTTGAGCTGGGAGGATTGGGCTTGTCGAGAGTCCTGTCCGCA
>NZ_VJVX01000086.1:0-18752 GCF_008033685.1 Microbispora sp. CSR-4 | reverse complement strand
GCCATCGAGGGCAGCCAGCGTGAGAGCCATCCCTGCCTCGTTCGCACACCCCGATCTTCTACACCAACCGGAGCGCGCTCGCACTCAAGAAGGTAGGGCCGGCGTGACCGCGGACGGCCGGGTGACCGGCGGCACGCCGGCACAGGGCGGCACCGAGGGGGCATCCCCCGGTGAGGGCGTCCGCACGGGCGCTGCGCTCACCGGGACACCCCGCGCCGTTCCCGCGATCGCCGCCGTGACCGTGGCCGTGCTGCTCGCGGTGAGCCCGTGGTACGGCTACCACCGCGACGAGCTGTACTTCCGCATGCTGGGCGAGCGGCCCAGACTCGGATATTTCGACACCCCGCCGCTGACGCCGATGATCGCCCGCCTGTCTACGACGGTCTTCGGAGACACGGTCGTCGCGCTGCGGATCGTTCCCGCCCTGTGCGCCGGGGCTCTCGTCGTGCTCGTCGCGCTGGCCACCCGGGAGCTGGGCGGCGGCCGTGCGGCCCAGATCCTCGCCGCGGCCGGGACGGCCACTTCCGTGCTGCCGCTGTTGGCCGGTCACTCGCTGCTGACCCTCACCCCCGACCTCGTGCTGTGGAGCGCGGTCACGCTGTGCCTGCTCCGGGTGCTGCTCAGAGGTGACGGGCGCTACTGGCTCTGGGCGGGCGTCCTTTCCGGCATCGCTTCGTACAACCGCGATCTGATGGTGGTGCTGCTGGGCACCGTCGGTCTGGGCATCCTCGTGGCGGGCCCGCGCGAGGTGCTGCGGGACAGGCGGCTGTGGGCCGGCGCCCTCCTGGCCCTGGTGATCGCCTCGCCCAACGTGATCTACCAGGTGACGCACGACTGGCCGCAGTTCCAGATGGCCGACGCGCTGCGTGCCGACGAGGGCGCGGACAACCGGGCGGCCTTCGTCCCCCTGCAGCTCGTGCTGCTCGGGCCGGTGCAGGCGGTGATCTGCGTGGCCGGGTGGCTGCGGCTGTGGCGCAGCCGCCGGGTGCGTTCGCTCGCCATCGCCTACCCCGTGGCCTGCGCGCTGTTCCTCTTCTCGGGAGGCCGCCCCGACTACACCGGCGGGTTCCTGCTCTACCTGTTCGCGGCCGGTTGCGTCACGGCGGCCGGATGGCGGTGGAGACGGACGCTGGTCGCGGCGCTGGCGGTCGACGCCGTAGTGGCGGTGGTCGTCGCGCTGCCGGTCATCCCGGCGGCGTCGCTCGGCGGCACGCCGGTCGCGGCCATCAACGAGGTGGCCCGTGAGTCGGTGGGCATGCGCGACGTGGCGGCGCAGACGGCCAGGGTCGTGAACGGCCTGCCCGCCGGCGAGCGCGCCGGTGCGGTGCTGCTCACGGGGAACTACGGCGAGGCCGGCGCGCTGCGCCGCTACGCGGGCGAGTTCGGGCTGCCTGCGGTCTACAGCGGCCACAACGAGCTGTGGTGGTGGGGACCGCCGCCGGAGGGGACGCGGGTGGTCGTGGCCGTCGGCCTGCCGCCCGGCGAGCTCGCCACCGCCTTCGCCCGCTGCACCCCGGGCGGCAGGCTGACCGGGATGCCCGGCGAGGAGGACGGCGCGCCGATCACGGTCTGCCGCGACCCCGTGCGCCCCCTGCGCGAGCTGTGGCCGTCCGCCCGCCACTACAGCTAGCCGCCCCCGGCCTGGGCACCTGGCGCTGTGGTGAGGCAGGATTACGGTGTGTTGCTGATCGACCTTGCCAGGACGTCCGCGGCCGTCGCCGCGGACTCGGCTCGGCTCGCCAAGATCAGGCACCTCGCCGAGCTGCTCGGCAGGGTGGGACCGGACGAGGCCGAGATCGCCATCGCCTACCTGTCGGGTGAGCTGCCACAGCGCCAGATCGGGGTGGGCTGGCGGAGCCTGTCGGACCTCCCCGAGCCGCGTCAGATCGCCACGGCGACCCTGACGCAGGTCGACGCCCTGCTCGAACGCATCAAGGCGCAGTCCGGCGCCGGTTCGCAGGCCGCGCGCCGTGAGCTGCTCGGTGAGCTGTTCGGCGCCCTCACCCGGCAGGAGCAGTCGTTCCTGCACCGGCTGCTGACGGGCGAGCTGCGCCAGGGGGCGCTCAACGGGGTGATGATCGAGGCGATCGCCATGGCCGCGAACGTGCCCGCGGCCGAGGTGCGCCGGGCCCTGACCCTGCGCGGCTCGCTGCCCGCCGTCGGCGCGGCCGCGCTGCGCGGCGGCGTCGCGGAGCTGAAGGCGTTCCATCTGGAGGTCGGACGGGCGGTGGCGCCGATGCTCGCGCAGAGCGCGCCCAGCGTGACCGCCGCCCTGGAGAAGGCCGGCGTGCCCGCCGCGGTCGAGTGGAAGCTCGACGGCGTGCGGGTCCAGGCCCACCGGTCGGGCGACCGGGTCGCCGTCTTCACCCGGACGCTCGACGACATCACCGCGCAGGTCCCCGAGCTGGTCGAGGCCGTTCTCGGCCTGCCCGGGACCGATCTCGTGCTCGACGGCGAGGTCATCGCGCTGCGCCCGGACGGCCGGCCCGAGCCGTTCCAGGTCACCTCGGGCCGGGTGGCCAGCAGGACCGACGTGGCGTCGCTGCGCGCGACCGTGCCGCTGACCGTCTTCTTCTTCGACGCGCTGCGCGTGGGCGGCGCCGACCTGCTCGACCTGCCGGACGAGGAGCGGCACGCCGCGCTGGAGGCCGCGGTGCCGGCCGAGCTGATCACTCCCCGGCTCGTCACCGCGGACGCCGAGGAGGCCGAGGCGTTCTTCGGCGACGCCGTGCGGCGGGGGCACGAGGGCGTCGTGGTGAAGTCGCTGCGCACGCCGTACGCCGCGGGCCGGCGCGGGGCCGGCTGGGTCAAGGTGAAGCCGCGGCACACCCTCGACCTGGTCGTGCTGGCCGCCGAGTGGGGCAACGGACGGCGCCAGGGCTGGCTGTCCAACCTGCACCTCGGCGCCTACGACCCGGAGAGCGGCGGGTTCGTGATGCTCGGCAAGACGTTCAAGGGCCTCACCGACGAGCTGCTGACCTGGCAGACCGAGCAGTTCCTGCGGCTCGCGGACGGCCCGGCCGACGGCTACGTCGTCACGCTCAAGCCCGCGCTGGTCGTGGAGATCGCCTTCGACGGCGTGCAGCGGTCGAGCCGTTATCCCGGCGGCATGGCGCTGCGGTTCGCCCGCGTGCTGCGCTACCGGCCGGACAAGCGCCCGGAGGAGGCCGACACCGTGGCCGCGGTCCGCGCGCTCATGCCCTGACCGGGAGCGGCCTCCCGGGCTACTTGATCAGCCGGATGGTCAGCGGGTAGCGGAACTCGGTGGCGGCGAGCGCCGACCCCCCGCCGACGACGCACAGGACCAGCCCGACGACCCAGATGACCGGCACCAGGACGAGGCCCACGACGGTGAACGGCAGCAGCACCGTCGCGCCCAGCATGGTGAGGTGGAAGTTGAGCGACTCCACCGCGTGCTTCCTGATGTAGGGGGACGTCCGCCCCGCGGTCACCATCATCAGCAGCGGGCCGATGATGAACAGCCCCATCAGGCCGAACAGGTGCGAGGCCGCCGCCCCGACCCGGTCTCCCCCGTCCGGAGCCGCGGCACTGGGCTGCTGGACCGGCGGCCGGGGGACGTACGCCGGGCGCGTGCCGTACAGGTCGTTCATGACGGGCACGAGATCGGCGTGGGTGCGCGCCGTCATCGCGAGGTGCAGCCGCTCGTCCATCTCGTGCTTGTCGAGCCTGCCCTCGGCGTAGGCCGCCTTGACGTGCTCGACCACCTGTTCGCGGTCCTGGTTGGTGACACGCAGCTGCGGGTGCGGCATGGGGGCGCGACCCGGCCACGGTGGTGTCGCTGTCGCGGGTATCACGGCATCGCCTTCCGTCGATCGACTGCTCGGCTCTCTTCGAGTCTGCCTCCATCTTGTGCCGCGTACGCGCCCGGCGGCATCAGGGACATCCCCTACATCGCCCCGAGACCGTTCGCTTAACGCCATCGTGATACAAGGCGATGTATACAAGCACTATGAGATGGCGAGATCGCTATGGGCTCCGGCGCCGCCGGGGCGCCCGCGTGGCCAAGTTCGACCGCGAGGCGACCGACGCCGACATCGAGGCCCTCATCGAGTTCGCCAAGACCCGGCGCGGAGTCGAGTTCTACGTCGAGCCCGAGACCTTCGCGACCGACACCACCGCCGTGGCCGTGGCTCACGACGGGGAGTGGACGCGCCGCCGCGTCGGGGCACCCTCGGTGATCGCCAAGGTCGCCAGGGATCTCGCCCTTCCCGTTTACGACGTGCAGCTCACCGGTTATCCCGCCCGGATGCGCGCGTACAACGAGCGCCGGCGGCAGGCTCAGGAAGACGACGCGCTCTGACGGCCACCCGGAGCCGATGTGGGAGCCGCTGCGGGGGCCGACGCGGGTGTAGACGCGGAGGCCCGGCCGGGTAGGTCCTGGGCCAGCAACGCGCGCAGCGGCGCGAGCCAGATCGCCCGGGGAGTGCCCATCTCGTCGTCGAGCTCCTCCGGCGTCGGCATGCGGTCGCGGAGCATGGCGGGGGACATCATGTGCACCAGTGCCTGCCGGAGCAGGAGCGCCATCGAATAACCGGGATCGGCGGCGAGCGCCCGCTCCAGCGCCATCCCCGCGAGCGCGCACTCCCCCCGATGCCAGGCGGCCGCCGCCAGCAGCGAGGCCGCGGGCGCGACGTGGCCCGGCTCCAGCCGTCGGGTGAGGTCGCGCCACAGCGCGACGTGCGCGTCACGGTCGTCGATCAACGCCCACGCCTCGTCGCGCACCCTGACCACGGCGAGGTCGAGCCCGAGCCGGGCGGCCCCCTCGTCGTCGAGCCTGCGCCCCGAGCCGTAAAGGCCGACGGCCCCGCGCACCCGCGCCAGCCCCTCGGCGACGAATCGCGCGGCCAGTTCGTCCGCGTCCGGCGCCCCGGGCTCGGGCAGCGCCCGCAGCTCGGCCATGACGCGGGCGGTGACCCGCCGCATCGCCGCTCCGCCGCACCGCTGGACCGAGCGCCGCAGGCTGCCCCGGTCGGGCAGGGCGACCAGCCCGTGCAGCACTGCCTCGGCGGCGACCTGGCTGCGCTCGGTGTCGTACGGCGTGCCCTCCGCGGGACAGCAACTCGTGCTGCCGCAGGAGTAGGACCAGTAGCGCCCGCCTTCGGCCCGGAGGCTCTCGGCCACCCGGATGCCCCCGGCGTGCAGCAGCCGGGTCACCGTGTCGACGGCGGGGGTCACCAGCGCGCCCGGGCCGTACCCGACGACGAAGGCGGCGGTCACCGCCTCGCGGCACAGCAGCGCGACCAGCCGTTCGAGGTCCCCTGAGGCGACCGGCAGGTCCCAGCGTGTGGTCAGCCGCACGTCCGGCCCGGCGACACCGGCCACGACGAGGCTGTCGGCGGGGTGGAACCCGACGAGGTAGGGCACGGCGGCGAGGATGTCCGCCGGTGAGGAGAGCACGAGCTTCGGGATCGTCATGGCCGCAAGCCTCGCCCGGCGGCCACCCGCCCGGACGGCCGGAACGCCGCTCTGGGGATATCCCACCGCCTGTGGAAAACCGGGTACAGGGAAAACCGGTGGAACCGGACGGAGCGCGCGGCCTACACTCGGCGCCATGTCTACGCCCCGGATGTCTTAGCTCGGACACACGCTTCCACGCCACCCGTGTGTCCTTGAGCTGTTCCGGAGCGTCTTCCAATGATCACCCTTCGTGGTGTCGACGTGCGCGTCGGCGCCCGTCTCCTGCTGTCGGACGTCACCGCCCACGTCGCCCCCGGCGACCGCGTCGGCCTGGTCGGCCGCAACGGCGCGGGCAAGACCACCCTGCTGAAGACCCTGGCCGGCGAACTGCAGCCGGCCGCGGGCACCATCACCCGGACCGGCGAGGTCGGCTATCTCCCGCAGGATCCCGCGGCGGCCGATCCGTCCCTGTCCGTCGCCGCCCGCATCCTGTCGGCCCGCGGCCTCGACGAGGCCGAGCGGGCGCTGCGCGCCGCCGAGGCCGCCATGAGCGATCCCGCCGGGCAGGAACGGGCGATGCGGCGGTACGTCCGGGCCGAGGCGGAGTTCGAGGCCCGCGGCGGATACGCCGCGCAGGCCGAGGCCGCCCGCATCGCCGCCGGGCTCGGCCTGCCCGACCGGGTCATGACCCAGCCGGTCGGCACCCTGTCGGGCGGGCAGCGCCGCCGGGTCGAGCTCGCCCGCATCCTGTTCGGCGGGCAGGGCACGCTGCTGCTCGACGAGCCCACCAACCACCTCGACACCGACTCCGTGGCCTGGCTGCGGTCGTTCCTCGCGAGCCGCACCGGCGGGCTGGTCCTGATCAGCCACGACACCGCGCTGCTCGGCGACACGGTGAACAGGATCTGGCGCCTCGACGCCGACCGGGCCGCGCTGGAGGTGCACAACACCGGCTGGCGCGCCTATCTGGCCGACCGCGACGCCGCCGAACGCGGGCGCGCCCGGCAGCGGGCCGTCGCCGAACGCAAGGCCGCCGCGCTGCACGCCCAGGCCGACCGGATGCGCGCCGGCAAGGCGACCGCCGTACGGGCCAGGGAGATGGCGCGCCGGGCCGACCGCATGCTGGCGGCGGTGGAGCCGGCCCGCCGTGCCGAGAAGGTCGCCCGCATCCGGCTGCCCGAGCCCGCCCCCTGCGGCCGCACCCCGCTCGGCGCGATCAGCCTGACCAAGGCGTACGGCGACCTGCGGGTGCTGACCGGCGTGGACCTGGCCGTGGACCGGGGCGGCCGGCTCGTCGTGCTCGGCCTCAACGGCGCGGGCAAGACCACACTGCTGCGGATCCTGGCCGGGCGGGAACACCCCGACTCGGGCCGCGTGGTGCACGGTCCCGGTCTGCGGCTGGGCTACTTCGCGCAGGAGCACGACACGCTCGACCCGGCGCGCACGGTCGCCGAGAACCTCGCCGCCGCCGCGCCGCACCTGGGCGACGGCGAGGTGCGGCGGATCCTCGGCTCGTTCCTGTTCGGCGGCGACGACGCGGGCAAGCCCGCGGGCGTGCTGTCGGGCGGCGAGAAGACCCGGCTGGCGCTCGCCACTCTCGTGAGCTCGCAGGCCAACGTGCTGCTGCTCGACGAGCCCACCAACAACCTCGACCCGGCGTCACGGGACGAGGTGCTGGCGGCGGTCGCCTCCTACCAGGGCGCCGTCGTGATGGTCACGCACGCCGACAAGGCCGTGGAGGCCCTGCGTCCCGACCGCGTCCTGCTGCTGCCGGACGGGGTCGAGGACATGTGGAACTCCGATTACGCCGGCCTGGTGTCCCTGGCCTGACCCTCGGTCGCCGGCGCCAGCCGCACGCGGACGAGCATGGCGGCGCCGGCGACCGCGCCGGGCATCACGACCACGATGACGAGCGGCACCATGAACGCCACGAAGAGCGGCACGCCGAAGCCCAGCGAGGCCGACATGTTCGACCGGAGCAGGGCGAAACGCTCCTTGCGCCGCAGACCCCGGCGTTCCATCGCCAGGGCGGTCAGTTCGACCGTGAGGAAGAACCCGGAGACGAACGCCCCCACGACGGGCACCACGGTCTGCCCGACGACAGGCACGAAGCCGAGCACGAACAGCGGAACGGAGAACAGCAGGACCCACCAGAGCGTGACGATGCCGTCGCGGATCGACCGGAACAGGGACGCCCAGAACGGCAGGTCGCCCCCGTCGGGGAGCCCGCCCAGGTCCTCCTCGACCTGCTCCGAGAGCTTCTCGTAGAAGGGGTCGCCGATCACCAGCGTGACGGCGGTGAACGTCAGCACGGCGAGCGCGAGACCCGCCACGAAGATCACCAAGCCGACCAGCGCGCGGAACGTGTCGCGCCAGCCCCAGTCGTCCGCGAACGGCGTCGCCCAGGCCGCCACGTCGGTGGCGTGCGTGCCCAGCCAGACCAGCGCCAGGGCGTACAGCACGAGCGCGATCAGCGCCGGGATCAGCCCGAACAGCCACCAGCGGGGATGCCGGGCGATCCAGGCGAGACCACGCAGGCAGAAACCGACTCCCTCGGCGAAACCGCCGACGCCACGCCGTACGGCGGGCCGCCCGATGCCACTCATGGCGGGCAGGCTAGCGCCACAAGGTCGTCACCGGCACGCCCAAAGCGGCGAAAAGGCGGCGAAGCAGGGGAAGCGAGATGCCGAGCACGTTGCCGTGGTCGCCCTCGATGCCCTCCACGAACCAGCCGCCCAGGCCGTCGAGCGTGAACGCACCCGCCACGCGCAGCGGCTCGCCGCTGGCGACGTACGCCTCGATCTCCTCCTCGGACGGCGTGCCGAACCGCACGACGGTCGCCGCCGCCTCCGACCCCCTCCGGCCCCCGGCGACGTCCACCACGCAGTGCCCGGTCAGCAGCCGGCCCGTCCTGCCCCGCATCATCCGCCAGCGGCGCACCGCCTCCTCCTGCGTCCCCGGCTTGCCGTACGCGACGCCGTCGAGTTCGAGCACCGAGTCGCAGCCGATCACGAGGCCGCCGGTGAGTGTCCGGGAGACGGCGTCCGCCTTGGCCACGGCCAGTTCGAGACACAGCTCCTCGGGGGTGCCTGCCGTGATCGCGTCCTCGTCGACACCACTGACGACGACCTTGGGATCGAGCCCGGCCGCCCGCAGCACTCCGAGGCGGGCGGGCGAGGCCGAAGCGAGGACCAGTTCAGTCACACCTTTCAGCCTAGTCGCTTCTACTATGTCTGACGTTTACTGATCACTAGCGGGGGATGCCGGTGTCGAAGGCCACGATCAAAGAGCGTGCGCGTTACTGGTTCGACAACACCATGGCCAGGGGCACGGCCGCCCTCATCGGCTGGCTGGCCCTGGTCTCGCTGGTGCTCATCGTGATCGCCAGCACGCTGACGATGTGGCTCACCCCCGACGAGGCGCTCCAGCACCACGGCTGGCCCGGGGTGCTGTGGCTGTCGCTCATGCACGCCCTCAGCCCGGGCAAGATCGCCGGAGACACCGGCACAGCGCCCTTCCTCGCGATCATGCTGGGGGCGTCCCTCGGCGGCATCTTCATCGTCAGCATCCTCGTGGGCGTGCTGTCCGCCGGCCTGCGCGGCAAGATCGAGGAGCTGCGCAAGGGCCGCTCCCGCGTCATCGAGAGAGGCCACACGGTCATCCTCGGCTGGTCCGAGCAGCTCTACACGATCGTCTCCGAGCTCGCGAAGGCGCACGCCAGCCAGCACGGCTCGGTCATCGCGATCCTGGCCGACCGGGACAAGCCGGCCATGGAGGACGCCATCAGGGCCCGGGTGGGCGACACGGGCAGGACGCGTGTGGTGTGCCGCACCGGCCGCCCCACCGAGCCGACCGACCTCGACCTGCTGAGCCTGAACACCGCGCGGACGATCGTCGTGCTGTCCCCCGACAAGGAGGACCCGGACGCGCACGTGATCAAGACCCTGCTCGCCCTGGCCAAGCGGGCGGGCGCGCATCCTCCGGTGGTCGCCGCCATCTCCTCCTCGCGCAACATGGCCGCCGCCCGCCTGGCCGGAGGGCCCGGCGTCCACCTGGTCGACAGCGACGACATCGCCGCACGGCTGATCGTGCAGTCGTCCCGGCAGTCCGGCGTGTCCGTCGTCTGCATGGACCTGCTGAACTTCGACGGCGGTGAGATCTACCTGCGCCGCGATCCGTCCCTCGCCGGCAGGTCGTACGGCCAGGCCCTCGACGCGTACGCGACCGCGACCGTCCTCGGCCTGCGCACGCCCGGCGGTGTGATGCTCAACCCGCCGGCCGACACCGCGATCGGGACGTCCGACGAGATCGTCGTGATCGCCCAGGACGACTCGCTCATCCGCCTGGCGAACGGAACGGCTCCCGCGGACGAAGAACACATCGTCCCCGCGAAGACCCCGGCACCGGCACCCGAGCGGACCCTGATGCTCGGCTGGAACGGCCGGGCCGCGAAGATCATCCACTACCTCGACGGCTATGTGACCCCCGGATCGATGCTCGACGTCGCCGGCGACCACCCCGCTGCCGGCACCGGCCTGGAGGGCCTGCGCAACCTGACGGTGAACGTCAAGGAGTGCGACGCCACCGACAGGTACGCCCTGGAGTCCCTCGGCGTCGGCGTCTACCAGCACGTCATCGTGCTCTCCGACGACCGGATCGACCCGCACCACGCCGACACCCGCACGCTGATGACGCTGCTGCAGTTACGCGACATGCAGGCGACCCTCGGGGAGAAATACTCGATCGTGAGCGAGATGCACGACGAGAACAACCGGGCGCTCGCCGAGGTCACCGAGGCCGACGACATCGTCATCAGCGACACCGTCATCGGCCTGCTGCTCGCGCAGCTCGCCGAGAACCCCCACCTTGCCGAGGTCTTCGGCCATCTCTTCGACTCCGCGGGCTCGGAGGTCTATCCCCGGCCCGTGGAGAACTACGTGACGACCGGCGAGCCCGTCGCCTTCCGTACGATCGTGGAGTCGGCCCTGCGGCGCGGTGAGACCGCGATCGGTTACCGCCTGGCGGCGAAGTCCGGGGAGCCGCCCCACTACGGCGTCGTGCTCAACCCGGGCCGGTCCCGGCCGGTGACCTTCACGGCGGGCGACTCCGTGATCGTCCTCGCCGAGAACTAGTCGAAAACCAGTCATCGCCGAGCCCGGCTCCCGGACGGGGAGCCGGGCTCGGCCGTGTCCGGTCCGCGCGCCGGGTCAGAGCACCTTGACGGACGACATCACCTTGTTGATGTCGTGCCAGCGCTTCTTCTGGCTGTCGGGGATCGTGACGAACACGACGGCGGGCTTCTTCTCCGGCACGTCCACGAGGGCCAGCGCCGCGGCGGAGACCCGCTTCTTGCCCTTGAGCGTGTAGTGCACGGTGTAGCCGAGCAGCCAGCCCTTCTGCTCGCCCGCCTTGATGGGCTGGGAGGCCGTCCAGGTGATCGTGGAGCCCGACGGGTGGTGGTTCAGCGTCCACCGGGCGGCCAGGAAGGCGGTGTCGCGCAGCGACTTCTGCTCGGGGATCGGCACCGGGCAGGAGACCAGCATCCCGCGGTACGACGCGCCCTTGACCTTGGGCAGCAACTGGCGGGAGGCGAACGGCGCGGGCTTGGCCAGCGCCCATGACGTGGCGAAGCGGGGCAGGGCGACGCCGGACCGCCGGTCCTTGATCAGCCCGTGGGTGGAGGCCGACCGGCCGGGCAGGCTGCGGAGCCGGTGGGTCTTCTTCGGCAGCGCGGGGACTCGGGGGTCCTTGAGGGCCGCCGCCAGTGCGACATCGGCATCGGCCGTGTCCACACCGTCGCCACCGTCAGCGCTGTCCTCACCGTCAGCGCTGTCCCCACCGTCAGCGCCGTCCGTGCTGTCCGCACCGGGCGTCGTGCTCGCCTCGGCGTTCGACAGCGGGCTCGACAGCGGACTGAGACCGGGCGTGGCCACCGCGCCCGCGGCCGGTGCCACACCGGCGCTCGACGCGGACGAGTCCGAGATGACCAAGGGGGCGGCGGCTGCGGAGTCCCGCGGGGCGGCGGTCGCCGAGTCGTCCCGGTTCAGCAGCACGACGGTCGCGCCCGCGCCCAGGACGACGACTCCCGCGGCGATCGCGATCGCCCGGTAGACCACCCGCATCGGCAGGTCTCCGAGCCCCTTGGACGAGCTCGCCGGTGGCGCAGCCACAGGGACCGTGATCTTCGGTAGTGGAGTGGTCTCGGCCTCGGCCGCTATATAAGAGGGAACGGCCTTCGTCCCATAGTCCCCAGGTGACACGAACGGGAGCGTACGGCATATCCCGATATTTCGGGCGCGTTCCCCATCACACTTCGGGAACGCCGACCCGCAGCCACGGAGCGTCCGCCACGACCGTCGCGGAGCCCGGCGCGATCTCGGTGAACCCGGCGTCTCTGACCACCGGCAGCCCGCTCGCGGCCAGCGCGTCCCACCGGGCCGGGCCGGCCGTCCTGACCCGTACGGCGAAGCCCCGTTCGCGCCAGGCCGCCCGGTCCGCCTCGCCCGCACCCCACCAGGCGAACTGGGCGCCGTGGCCCGCCTGGGCCATCGCCTTGCCCGCGGTCATCTCGAGCCCGGGGTTGATCCAGAGCACCACGTCGCCCGGGCCCGGCTCAGGCGGGACGGCGTCGTCGGTCAGCTCGGTGCCCGACACCTGGAGGCGGGCGAGGTCGCGCGGCCAGTCGTCGAGCGGCACGGGAGGATGCACCCGCACCTCGGCCGTGCGCACGGCGACGGTGATGCCGGGCAGGGCGAGCGCCCGCCGCCACTCGGCGCCGCGGGCCCGCCTGACCACCTTCCTGATCCGCCCGTCCTGCCACTCGGCGACCACGTCGGACCACCCGTCTCCGTCCGCGGCGGGGGTATCCGCGGGGTTCTCTGCACGGTCCAGCAGGCACACCACGGCCGTCGCCGCCGCCTCCAGCGCGTCGGTGCGCTGCGGCGGCGCGGCCCGTTCGATGCGTACGACCAGAGGAAGAACGCGTTCGGTCACCCGACAAGGATCGCAGCTTCGCGGCCATCCCGGACACGCGTGACGATACGGGACGACATGAGCGCGGCGAGCAGGCACAGCACGCCCGCGCCGTACCACGCCAGGTCGTAGTTCCCCAGATGGTCGCGGGTGACCCCGGCCGCGGTGGCGACGACGGCCGCGCCGATCTGGTGGGAGGCGAAGACCCAGCCGAAGACCACCGCACCGTCCGCGCCGAAGATCTTCCGGCACAGCGCGACGGTCGGCGGCACGGTGGCCACCCAGTCGAGGCCGTAGAAGACGATGAAGACCAGCATGCTCGGCTCGGCCGTGGCGGCGAACAGCCGCGGCAGGATCAGCAGCGACAGCCCGCGCAGCGCGTAGTAGACGGCGAGCAGGAGCCGCGGGTCCACCCGGTCGCTCAGCCAGCCGGAGAAGACTGTGCCGGCAATGTCGAAGACCCCGATCACGGCGAGCAGCGAGGCCGCGGTGGTCTCCGGCATGCCGTGGTCATGGGCGGCCGGGATGAAGTGGGTGCCCACCAGGCCGTTCGTGCTCGCCCCGCAGATCGCGAAGCCGATGGCGAGATACCAGAAGTGCCGGGTGCGGGCGGCGTCCCGCAGCACGCGGACGGCCCGCGCGGCGGCGCCCCCGTCCGGCGTACGCACTGCAGGGGTGCGCACGACCGGCTCGGTCGCGCCCAGCGCGGTCAGGCCGATCTCCTCGGGGGTGTCCCTGAGCAGGAACCACACGAGCGGCACGACGGCGAGCGCGGCAGCGGCCACGGTGAGCGAGGCCCACCGCCACCCCTGCATCTCCGTCAAATGCGCGAGCACCGGCAGGAAGATCAGCTGCCCGGTCGCGCCGCCGGCCGTCAGCACGCCGGTGACCAGGCCGCGGTGCCGTACGAACCAGCGGTCGGTCAGCGTGGCGGCGAAGACGAGCGCCATCGAGCCGGTGCCGAGCCCGACCAGGACGCCCCACAGCGCGACGAGCTGCCAGCTCGCGGTCATGAACACGGTCAGGCCGCTGCCCGCCGCCACCAGCAGCAGGGCGCAGGCGACGACGCGGCGCATGCCGAAGCGGTCCATGAGCGCCGCCGCGAACGGCGCGCACAGGCCGTACAGCATGAGGTTCACCGAGACCGCGAGCGAGATCGTGCCTCTCGACCAGCCGAACGCGTCCTCCAGCGGCGTGATCAGCACACCCGGCGTGGCGCGGAACCCGGCCGCCCCGATGATCGCGACGAAGGCGACGGCGGCGACGATCCATGCACGATGCAGCGACTTCATGCCGAGCATCCTCCCGTCGTGCCGCTTTCGCAGATAGTGGCCGGGAGGTCAACATGTGAAAGAATCAGGCCATGCCCTCAACCGTGCCCCCAACCGTGCCCCCAAGCGTGCACCGCGTCGCCGTACTGGCCTTGGACGACTTCGCCACGCTCGACCTGGGCGTCCCCGGGCAGGTGTTCTGGGCCGCCTGCGACTCCGGCCGTGACCCCGGCCCGCTCTACGAGGTGGTCACCTGCAGCCCGGGCGGACGCCCGGTGCGGAGCCAGGCGGGCTACAGCGTCGTCCCCGACCACGACCTGAGCGTGCTCGCGACCGCCGACACGGTGGTGGTGCCGGGCATCCACAGCGGTCCCCCACTGGAGGACGGCACGCTCGACCAGGAGGTGCGCGCAGCGCTGCGGAATGTCGCGGGACGCGCCCGGCTCATCTCGATCTGCACCGGCGCCTTCGTGCTGGCCGCCGCCGGACTGCTCGACGGGCGTCCGGCGACCACCCACTGGCGCAACGCCGCGGAGTTCAGCATGCTGTTCCCCCGCGTGCTGCTCGACCCCGACGTGCTGTTCATCGACGACGGCGACGTGCTCACCTCGGCCGGCGTGGCGGCGGGCATCGACCTGTGCCTGCACGTCATCCGGCGCGACCACGGCAGCGAGGTGGCCAACCGCACCGCGCGCCGGTGCGTCACGCCGCCGTTCCGGGAGGGCGGGCAGGCCCAGTACATCGAGCGCCCGCTCCCCGATCCCGTCGGGACCACCACCGCGCCCACCCGGGCGTGGATGCTCGAAAACCTGGAGGAGCCGGTCAACCTGGCCGCCCTCGCCGCGCACGCCCGCATGAGCGTGCGGACGTTCACCCGCAGGTTCCGGGAGGAGACCGGGCTCAGCCCGGCCAGGTGGCTCGCCGGGCAGCGGATCGCCCATGCCCGGCACCTGCTGGAGACCACCGACCTTCCGGTCGACGTGGTCGCCAGGAAGGCCGGCTTCGGCAGCGCGGTCTCGCTCCGCCAGCACCTCCACGCCGCCGTCGGGGTCTCCCCCCTGGCCTATCGCCAGACGTTCCGTACGCCCGCCGCGCTCGGCTGACTCACCGGCGGTCGCCCACGGCGGGGCCGCGCCGGGCGTACCGGCCGCCCGAGCGGCGTGGAGGCTCGCGAAGCACCGGGGAGTCCGCGTGCTGCTGCTGCTTGCGGGCCCGCCGCTTACGCAGGAACAGCCAGCCGAGGCCGAGCACGACCATCCCGATCGGCGTACGCGCCAGCCAGCGGGTGACGACGAGCTGCAGGATCCTCTTCATGACACCCGCCCCTACCCGGCACGGGTGTGATCATGTGCCCGCGGTTCAGGACGCCAGCTGCGGATAGAGTCCGGCCACGTCGCCCGACAGCAGCGACCGCACGCGGCGGCTCACGTCGTCGGCGAGCACCTCGAAGCTGCCCTGCTCGATCGCGTCCAGGGCCTGGGCGGCGACCTCCGCCGGGTCGACCTTCGGGCCGTCGACGTGGGCGGCCATGTCGGTGTCCATGTATCCGACGTGCAGCGCCGTGACGAGCGTGCCCTGCTCCTTCAGTTCGATGCGGAGACTGTTGGTGAGCTGCAGCGCGGCCGCCTTGGCCGCGGAGTAGCCGGCCACCCGCGGGGATACGGCGACCCACGACAGCACCGACAGCACGTTGAGGATCGCGCCGCCCCCGTTGCGGCCCAGGATCGGGGCGAACTCACGGGCCATGCCGAGCGTGCCGAAGTAGTGCGTCTCCATCTCCAGGCGAATGTCGTCGAGCGCACCGGCGAGGGCCGACGAGTTCGTGGAGACTCCGGCGTTGTTGATCAGAAGATCCACGTCGGGGGCATGCTCGGCGGCGGCCTTGACCGATGCGCGGTCGGTGATGTCCAGGGCGAGCGGCACCACGCCCGGCAGGTCGATCGTCTCCGGCCTGCGCGCCGCCGCGTACACCTTGGCGGCGCCGCGCTCCACCAGCGCGGCCGCGAAGCGGCGTCCCAGCCCGCGGTTCGCGCCCGTGACCAGCGCGACCGATCCCTCGATCTTCATTGCAGTCTCCATCTCTCGACGACTTCGCGTACACGCTAGAAGGCTGACTTTAGATTTTCAAGTCAGCGTCTGAGCTAGCCTGGAACCCACAGGCGATGAGCGATTGAGGCGTGTGATGACGACCACGGAACTGCCCGACTCGATGACGTGCTCCATCGAACGGGCGGTGACCCTCCTCGGAGAGCGGTGGACGCCGCTGATCCTGCGGGAGCTGCACTCGGGGGTCGTCCGCTTCGCGGACATCCAGCAGCGCCTGGGGATCGCCACGAATCTGCTGACCACCCGGCTGACGACGCTCGCCGCCGCGGGCGTGGTCGAGAAGCGGCCCTACCGCGACACCGGGGCCCGGACCCGGTACGAGTACCACCTGACCGACGCGGGCCGCGACGCGATCCTGATCCTCGGAGCGCTGCAGCGGGGGGGGGCCCGCCCCGCGCCCCGCCTCTCCGGGCCGACGGTGAAACGCCTCGATCGGCGGACCGGGGCCCGGCTGGACGTGTCGTTCACCGACCCCGAGGGCCGCGCCGTCCCGCTGGACGCGGTCGCCTTCGTACGCACCCGCACCTGACCGGCCGTACGAGGGAGCGGGCATGTCCGGCGGCGGCTATCGGGCTCTGACCTTCGACGGCGACGGCACGCTGTGGAACTTCGAGAGCGCGATGAGCCTCGCGCTTGAGGACGCCGCCCGCCTGCTCCGCGCGTCGGGAGTCGGCAGGCCGGACGGGCCGGTGACCGCGCGATGGCTGCGCGAGGTACGCGATTCGGTCGCCCGCCTCGACGCCTACCGTGGTCAGAGCATGGAGAAGATCCGGCTGGCGTCCTTCGAGACGGCCCTGACGCACTGCGGGCACGCCGATCCGAAGCTTGCCCGCGACGTCCACGGCGTTTACATGCGAGCCCGGTGGGCGCGGCTGCGTGCCTATGACGACGTGCCGGGCAGCCTGGCGGCTCTGCGATCGCGCTATCGCCTCGCCCTCGTCACCAACGGGAACACCCACCCTCACCGTGTGGGACTGGACGGTCTCTTCGAAACGGTGGTGGTCGCCGCCGAGTGCGGATTGCACAAGCCGGATCCCGAGATCTACCGCTTCACGGTGGATCGGCTGCGGCTCGATGCGTGCGATGTCCTCCACGTGGGCGACGACCCCGTCGAGGACGTCATCGCCGGTCGAAGGGCCGGATTGGACACCGCCTGGATCAATCGCGACGGCCGCGAATGGCCCCATGACGAAGCGCCACCCATGGTGGTCGCGGATTTGCGCGAGCTCGTCCTGCGCCTCACGGGCCAGTGATGATGGGTGGGCCGGCGGATCCTGAAGCCTTGGCCCTGGCACAGATTTCGCACGATGACACAAGCCAGCCCCAGCCGGCGGTCCGCATCCGGCCCAACCCGCATCCGGCCGGCCCGCATCCGACCGGCCCGCATCCCGCCGGTCCCCATCCGGCCGGCCCGCATCCGACCGGCTCGCATCCCGCCGGTTCGCAGGCGCGTCCGGCCAGCCCGCAGGCGCGTCCGATGCTTGCCCGCGAGTGCGCCCGCCACGCCGCCGCCCGTTGCTGCACCGTGCACCGCGCCGCCACGCCTCGGTTCCCGCTCCGCGTACGTCGCCGGCACCGACAGGATCCACGCAGGTGATCCCGTACAAGAGGTGATCGCTAATCGCACCGTCCAACGCGGCCGCGTCCTGCGTGCCGTCGAACACGCCGTCACCGCCTTCTGAGCACGCCTGCCTTCTGGGCCCCTCGCCACCTTCCGAGCAGCCCAGTCGCCGTTTGCTGTGCCTTCGTCGTCCTGTGCCTCCGTCGTCCTGGGCCTTCGTGGTCCTGGGCCTCCGCTGTTACGAGCCTTCGGCGTTTCCGGGCAGCGCCGTCCCCGTTCTCTGAGCAGCGCCGTCCCCACCGGCTGAGCAGTGCCGCCGCAGTTTTCCGGGCTTTCAGCGCTTTCCGGGCAGTGTCGTCCCCACTTTCCGGGCGGCGTCGGCACTGTTTTCCAGGCTCTCGATGCTTTCTGAGCGGCGTCGGCGCCGTTTTCTGGGCTTTCGACGTTTGCTGGGTAGCGCCTGCCGCACCCTGAGCGGCGGCGCCTTCACTGCCGCTGGCAGGGCTTGTCCAGCCACAGCATCTGGCTGGCCTGCCCGGCCACGGCGAACACCCCTTGACCAGGGCGGTCCCCTCAATCTGTGATCCCAAGAGATTCTTTGTTGATCTTGCACAAGCCCCAGAGAGACGAGAAAATTAATACAAGCTTTCGAATCTCTTGATGGAGGTGTGATGGATCTGTTCGACATCGATCCTGAGCACCTTCGTCATTCGAATGGCCCTGACGACGGTTGGTGGGACCGTCTGATCGCCAATTCGCCGCTGTGGTCGTCCGATGGCTCGTCCGCCCGCGAGCCCTTCCCGATCATCAACTTCGGGCCCCGGCAGCGCGCCGACGCACCCGTTGTCGATAGCGCGGACGACCCGGGCGCGGACGTCCCCGGCACGCATACCGACAGCGCAGATAGCGACGGCGCGAATGCCAAGCGTGGGGCTGCCATCGGTGCGAATGCCGCTGGCACGAACGGTCCCGGAGCAGATGCCGCGCGTGGAGCTGCCGACAGCGCGGGATCTGACGCCGATGACGCCCGTGGGGCTTGTGATAGTGCGGCTGCCGCTGGCGCAAATGGCGCTGGCTCTGGTGCCGCCCGTGAGGCTCCCGACACTCCCGACAGTGCGGCATTCGCCGGTGCGAATGCCGCTGGCGCGAATGGCGCTGGCTCAGGTGCCACGCGTGGGGCTGCCGACGGCGCGGACGCTGCTGGCACAAACGGCACCGGCGCGAACGGCACTGGCGCGGCCGGCCCGAGTGCTGGTGCGGGTGCGGGTGGGGGTGCTTCCGAGGGTGTGGGCGGTCGTGATCGTGGCCGTGATCGTGGTCGTGGTCGTGGTCGGGGTGGTGTGCGGTCGTCGTGGGTGGTGGTGGGGTCGGTTCGTGAGGTGGCCCAAGAGCTGGCGCTGACCCCGCTTCCCGACGATGTGGAC
>NZ_VJVX01000085.1:0-19135 GCF_008033685.1 Microbispora sp. CSR-4 | reverse complement strand
TGCGATGTAGCCCGAGCAAGACCGGCCACCTGGTCAAAGCCATCGCGGTCCTTCAGAACCATCGGGTAGCACACGCCTCCCGAGGATGAAATTGGCTCATTGGAGAAAATGGCGTTCGCGTTGGTCCGCACGTTGGATATGACCCCGCCCATGCTGCCTGTCGTGTCGATCAGGAAAGCGATATCCGGCTTGGGCGGGACGACCGGAGTGGAGACGGTTTTGTCGATCGTCTTCGATTCGCCGCGGGCCAGGTCGAGCGTCACGTCCGCGGGGGTGACCCCGGGCGCGGCGTACGCCGTCCCCACCCCGGCGACCAGCGTCGCAGCGGCCGCGGCCGCGCACACGGCGGCCCGTAATCGTCGCGTCATTATCACGGTGTCGTTCCTTCTGGTGTGGCGTTATGTCATGGGGAATTCGGCTGCCGGCGCGAGTTGATGCCGAATTACATGAGTTGACGACCTCGCTGATCTGTTCGGCGCTGATCAGCGAGGGGGTGTGGCCACGGACATATGGTGACCGGTCAATGAATAGATGTAAATAGACCCGCTTACGGCAAGTTCCCGGTTGGCCACAATCGGCCACTCTGTGCCGGTGGGAGGCCCTCTGTGCGGGGCGATTCGTCCCGGATTTTTATTCGGATATGCCCGATGAATTGAGTAATGTGTAGTTTGTGACTGCAGAAAAGTGCGGCCGTTTCCACCATTTATCGGCGGGCCCTGCGGCGCTTCGGGTTGTAACGCCCCCGGCGCGCGCCGCTTCAGGTCTGGCGCCGCTTCACGTTGTGCGCTGCTTCAGATCGTGCGCTGCTTCAGGTCGTGCGCTGCTTCAGATCGTGCGCCGCTTCAGGTCGTGCGCTGCGCCACGAACACGAACTCGCGGCCCGGGCGGTCGGGGGCGTCCCGCACGTCCAGCACGCGGTAGCCGTTCGCGGCCAGGCTCGTCTCCACCTCGTCCCGGTCGCGGAACCGGAGGGTCGAGTGCGACGTGATCACCTCGCCGTCGGCCAGGAAGGTGTAGGTGTAGCGGAACGACACCAGCGGCAGGCTCACGTCGGTGACGTCGAGGCGCTGCTCCACGGGCCCGGTCTCCGGAAGGTCGAGGACGACCGGACCGGCGCCGGCGGCCCAGTCCTCCCATGCCCGGCGTCCGGGCCGCCTGGTCTCGAACACGAGATATCCCCGCGGGCGGAGCGCGCCGTGGACGCCCCGCAACGTCCGCGTCCAGTCGTCGTCGGCGAGGAAGACCTGCGCCACGTTGCCCGTCATCACCGCGAGGTCGGCGTCGAACGCCGGGACCGTGGTGGCGTCGCCATGGATCCAGGTGATCCTTCCGGCCCGGTCCTTCGACCTGGCGATCCGCAGCGACGCCTCGGCGGGATCGACGCCCATGACCGTGCGTCCGCTGTCCGCCAGCAGGACCGCCAGGGATCCCGTGCCGCAGCCGACGTCGAGCACGCGCTCCGCGCCCAGCTCGCCGGCGACGGCGAGATAGACGTCGAGATCGTCGCGGTCTCCGTCGAACGCGTCGTAAACGGCGGCCAGACGTGGGTGAGCGAAGATCGGGTCAGGCACCCGGCGACCCTACTCCACCCCGTGAGCCGGCAGCGCGGCGCCACCGTGCGGTGATTGCCATCACCCTACAAATTTGGTAGGAAATATCTGTGTTTACGGCATCGTGGTTGGTCCGGCGTCGGCACGTCGACCTGTGCCGTCTGAACGGCTCGGCCTGTCGCTCCTGAACCGTGCTCCCCGTCCGGTCCCCCGTACGGGCCCCGTCCGGCGTGGTCACCCTCACCGGACGCCCCCTTCCGTCGCCGCGCCGTGCCCGCCTCGCCTCCCGGCGGTGCGGCGCCCTCCCCACGGAGCGACCACTGTGACGTCATCCCCCTCAAGAGCCCCCTCCAGATCCCCCTCGGCGGCTCCCCGTTCGCTCCTTCCCGGCGAGGGAGCGCCCGGCGAGGCAGCGCCTGTCGAAGGGGCGCCTGTCGAAGGGGCGCCCGCCGTCTCCGGTCCGGGCCGGCGAGGGCGCAGCGCCCGCCGGATCGGCGTGCGGGTGCTGTCGCTGCTCGCACTGCTCGCGTTGTGGCAGCTGGCGGCGGTCGCGGCGGGCAATCCGTCGTTCGTCCCCGCGCCCCGGGCCGTGTGGGACCAGCTCGTCCTGCTGTCCACCACGCACGATGGCGTCCGCGGCTACAGCGGTCACCTGCTCGTCGAGCATCTGGCGATCAGCCTGCGCCGCATCCTCATCGGCTCGGCGCTCGGCGTGGTGGCCGGGCTCGCCCTCGGCGTCGTCCTGGGCACCGTGCCGTGGATCCGCCTCGTGGCCGAGCCGGTCGTGACGTTCGTACGGGCACTGCCTCCGCTGGCGTACTTCAGCCTGCTGATCATCTGGTTCGGCATCGACGAGACGCCCAAGCTGTGGCTGCTCGCCATCGCCGCGCTCCCGCCGGTCGCCGTGGCCACCGCCGCGGCCGTCCACGGCGCGCCGACCGGCCTGGTGGAGGCGGCCCGGGCGCTGGGCGCGTCACGACGGGACGTGATCAAGGACGTGGTGCTGCCGGCCGCGCTGCCGGAGATCTTCACCGGTGTCCGGCTGGCCGTCGGGGTCGCGTACTCCTCGGTCGTCGCGGCGGAGACCGTCAACGGCGTGCCGGGCATCGGGGGGATGGTCCGCGACGCCCAGCGCTACCTGCAGACCGACGTCGTGGTGCTCGGGCTGCTCGCGATCGGCCTGTCCGGGCTGCTGATCGACGGCCTGTTGCGCGTCGCGGAGAACCGGCTCATCCCCTGGCGCGGCCGCGTCTGAGCCCCTGTCCGGCACCGTCGATCTCCCTCCAACCGCACTCCCTTCCACCGCCTCCCTTCCACCGCCTCCCTTCCACCGCCTCCCTCCCACCGCAGAAGGAACCCTCCGCCATGTCACGACCACGCCTCACGCGCCTGCTCTCCGTCGCCCTGGCCGCCGCGACGGCCGCCGTCCTCGCCGCGTGCGGCGACGGCGCGGCCTCCGGCACGAGCGGAGGCGGCGGCGACGCGGCGGACCGCACCATCCGCATCGCCTATCAGGCGTTCCCCAGCGGGGACCTCATCGTGAAGAACAAGGGGTGGCTGGAGCAGGCGCTGCCCGGCTACACCGTCAAGTGGACCAAGTTCGACTCCGGCGCGAGCATCAACACGGCCTTCGTGGCCAAGAGCGTGGACATCGCGGCCATCGGGTCGAGCCCGGTCGCGCGCGGGCTGTCCGCGCCGCTCAACATCCCCTACCAGGTGGCGTTCGTGCTCGACGTGGCCGGTGACAACGAGGCGCTGGTCGCCCGCGACGGCACCGGCATCTCGTCCGTGGAGGGCCTGCGCGGCAGGAAGGTGGCGACGCCGTTCGCCTCGACGTCCCACTACAGCCTGCTCGCCGCGCTCGACAAGGCCGGGGTGCGGGAGTCCGAGGTGAACATCGTCGACCTGGAGCCGCAGGACATCCTGGCGTCCTGGACCCGCGGCGATATCGACGCCGCCTACGTCTGGCTGCCCACGCTCGACGAGATCAAGAAGACCGGCAAGACGATCATCAGCAGCCGGGAGCTGGCGACGGCGGGCAAGCCGACCCTCGACCTGGGCGTGGTGTCCACCGCGTTCGTCCAGGCGCACCCCGACGTGGTGGACGCCTGGCGCAAGGCCGAGGCCAGGGCGCTCGACCTGATCGCGGACGACCCCGACGCCGCGGCCCAGGCGGTGGGCGCGGAGCTCAACATCGGCAAGGACGCGGCCAAGGAGCAGCTCAGCCAGGGCGTCTTCCTCAGGCCGGCCGACCTGTCCTCGCCGGAGTGGCTCGGCACGCCGGACAAGGTCGGCGGCCTGGCGCAGAACCTGGTGAGCGCGGCGCAGTTCCTCAAGGACCAGCAGAAGATCGACGCGGTGCCCGACCTCGCCACGGTTGAACGGGCGATCTACACCAAGGGGCTTCCCGATGTCCTCGCGCCCTGAGGCGGCCGCCGCCCCGGCCGGGACGGGCGAGGAGGCCGCCGCCGTCCACCTGCACGAGGTCGAACACGTCTACGGCGGCCCGGGAGGTCCGGTCGCCGCCCTGGGGCCGATCTCCCTGACCATCCCTCCCGGCGCCTTCCTCGTGCTCGTCGGGGCGTCCGGATGCGGCAAGAGTACGCTGCTGCGCCTCGTCGCGGGCTTCGAGCGGCCGACCTCCGGCACCGTACGGACCGGTGGCGCCGAGCCGGTCCCGGGCGCAGGCGCCGGGATCGTCTTCCAGCAGCCCCGCCTGTTTCCGTGGAAGACCGTGGGCGGCAACGTCGAGCTGGCCCTGCGCTACGCCGGAGTGCCCCGTGCGGAACGTGCCCGCCGGGTGCCCGAACTGCTGGAACGGGTCGGCCTGCACGATGTGGCCGACCGGAGGATCTGGCAGATCTCCGGGGGGCAGCAGCAGCGCGTGGCGATCGCCAGGGCGCTCGCGGGCGACGACCCGCTGCTGCTGCTCGACGAGCCGTTCGCCGCCCTGGACGCGCTCACCCGCGAGCGCCTGCAGGAGGACCTGCGCCGGGTGAGCGCGCAGACCGGCCGGACGTCGGTGTTCGTCACCCACAGCGTCGAGGAGGCCGTGTTCCTCGGCAGCCGCGTCGTCGTGCTCACCCGCCGGCCGGGCCGGATCGCGCTGGACCTTGACGTCACCCTTCCGCGCACCGGGGTGGAACCGGACGAACTACGCGCCCTTCCCGAGTACGCCGCGCTCCGCGCCGAGGTCGGCCACGCCGTACGCGCCGCGGCCGCGTGAAAGCGCCGCACCAACGAGGAGGACAGTGAGATGACCACACCGACCGCCGAGCGGCTGACCCTGCGGCCTCTCGGACCCCACTTCGGCGCGGAGGTCGAGGGACTGGACCTGGCGACCGCCACCGACGAGGAACTGGCCGCGGTGCGTGCCGCCCTGGTCGATCGGAAGGTGCTCTTCTTCCGCGATCAGCGCCTGGACGACGACGGGCAGGTGGCTCTCGGCCGCCGTCTCGGCGAGCTGACCGCCTCCCACCCGGTGGTCGGAGGCGTCGACGAGGCGCATCCGGAGATCTACGCGCTCGACAGCGCCGACAACGGCTTCGCCGACGTCTGGCACACCGACGTCACGTTCATGCCCCGTCCGCCGCTCGGCTCCATCCTGCGCGCCGTGGTCCTCCCGCCCACCGGCGGCGACACGAGCTGGGCCGACGCCCAGCTCGCGTACGACTCCCTGTCGGAACCCGTGAAGGAACTGGCCGACCGGCTCACCGCGGTCCACGACGGCAACCGCGAGTTCGGTTACTACCTCGCCCAGCGCCGCGGCGGCAAGGGCAACGTCTGGGACGGCGAGCTCGTCACCCGGCTGGAGCCGGTGGAGCACCCCGTGGTACGCGTCCACCCCGAGACCGGCCGCAAGGGGATCTTCGTCAACCCCGGGTTCACCTCCCACATCGTCGGCCTGTCCGAGGCGGAGAGCCGGGCCGTTCTCGACCTGCTGTACGCCCACCTCACCAAGCCCGAGCACATCGTGCGCCACCGCTGGAGGATCGGCGACGTCGCCATGTGGGACAACCGGAGCACCGCCCACTACGCCAACCGCGACTACGGCGACGCGCACCGCGTGATGCACCGCATCACCCTCCGCGGCGACCGCCCCTTCGGACCCGGCCGTACGGACGGGTGACCGGGCGGGGGGAGCGGGCGGGGGGAGCGGGCGGGGGGAGCGGGCGGGGACGCGGGCTACGCGTCGTGGTCCGGGCGCTCCTCGGCGAAGATGCGGGCGAGCTCGGCCCGGGACGCGATGTCGAGCTTGGCGAAGATCCGGCGAAGATGGGCCGAGACCGTATGCGGAGACAGGAACATCCGGGCGGCGGCCTGACGGTTGGTCAACCCCTGGGCGATCAGCTCCGCCACCGCGCGTTCGGTGTCGGTGAGGCTGTTCCAGCCGAACTCCTCCTGGTGCGACTGGACCCAGTGACGGCGCCGGACGCCCAGCGCCCGCAGGCGCGCCCGCACGCGGGCCGCGCCCCGGAGGGCGCCGATCCGCTGGTAGCCGTCGTGCGCCTGGTCGAGGCTGTTGATGGCCCGCTCGCGGTCGGCGGAGGCGCCGGTCTTCATGAGCAGGACTCCGAGGTCCTCGGCGGCCGAGGCGCGCTCCCACGTTTGCGGGTGGTTGGCGGCGGCGAAGGCGAGGTCGGCGGGGTCGGCGTGCAGAAGACCGCGAGCGTGCGCGGCCGCGGCGGCGAAGATGGGATAGCCGGGGTTCCTCCGTGCGAGGTGGTCGGCCGTGTCGACGATGGTCTGCGCGTACGCCCGGTTTCTCGTGTCCAGCGCCAGCCGGGTCATGAAGACGGCCGCGAGGGGGGCCGTCATGAGCGTGCGTCGTTGCTGGTCGGCGTCGGTGTAGGTGCCGCGGAGAATGTCCACGGCCCGATCGAGATCGCCCTGGCTCTCGGCGATCACGGCCTCCACCCACCTTTCCCAGGCCGATCCGAAGAGCATCCCGGCGGTGCCGGGCTCGCACGCGTACCTCTTGATGTACCGGACCGCGGCGTTTATGTCGCCGCGCCGTACGGCGATGTACGCGAGGATCGACAGCCCCACGCGGATGAACCCGTGCGTGCCCATCTCGTCCGCGATCGTCATTCCGGCCTCGGCCTCTGCGACGGCGTCGTCGAGGCGGGCGGCGGCCAGTTTGACGCGGGCGCGGAAGAGCGAGGGCTGCGCGGCCAGCACGGTGACGCCGAGGGTCTCGATCTCCTCCTCGGCCGCCCGGATGGCCAGGTCGGCCGCGTCGAACTGACACAGGCACCGGTGAAGATGACCCAGCAGCAGGCGGGTGTACGGTCGCTGGACGGCCTCCACGGCGCCGCGGTTGCCGATCCGCAGGGCCTCGTCCAGATGCCTGAACGAGTCGTCGACCCGGCCGTCGATCATGGCGCATCGGGAGAGCATCAGCAGGGCGCCCACCACCGCCGTGTCGGAATGCCCGTCCCGGTCGGAGAGGACGGCCTCGGCCCGCCGTTGTCCCTCCGCGACGTCGTTCAGGGTGATGAGCCCCCAGAAGACCGTCCACTCGGCGACGTCGCGAAGGTCACGGGAGATGTCCTCCTCGCGGAGCAGCCCCTCGGCCTGGGACACGGCGTCGGCCGGACGGCCGCTCAGCAGCAGGATGTACGCCAGCGCGCAGCGCAGGCGATGCGCCAGCGCGGAGGGAGCCCTGGCGAGCGCGCGGCGGGCGAGGTCGGCGGCCTCGCCCAGCCGCCCGATGGCCGTCAGGGCGTCGACCACGACGGTGGCCCGGCTCACCCATTCGGGATCGGTGGCATCGGTCAGCTCCAGCGCCCGGGTGGCGAGATCGGCGGCGGCATGCGGCGAGGACCGCAGCACCTCCCGCGCCGCCTGGTCCAGCGCGAGCAGAGCGCACACGTCACCGGGGCCGGCGCTGTGGATGAGGTGCGCGGCGGCGGGAACGGCCGATCCGCCGCGTTTGAGCAGCATCTCTCCCGCCTCGCGGTGCAGGGCCTGCCGGACGGCGGTCGACAGGCCCTCCGTCGCCGCCTCCCACAGGAGGTCGTGCCGGAAGGCCAGCTCGTGCCCGGCGGATCCGACGATGCCCGCCGACATCGCCTCCTCCAGCATGGGCAGCAGATCGCCCGTCGATTCGCCGAGCATCTCGGCCAGGTCCGTCACGGAGAACGAACGGCCCAGGATTCCGGCGACCTGGAGCATGTGCCTGGTCGGCTGGGACAGCTCCTCCAGGCGTTCCCGGGTGACCGCCCGAGCCGACGGCAGCCGCGCCGACGCCAGCCGCACGCGGCCGTCGGCGGTGCGGAACCCGCCCTCGCGCTCGAGCTTCTCGATGAGGTGGACGAGCAGGAAGGGATTGGCGTCCGCTATGCCGGCCAGGGCCAGCACGTCCGGATCGGGCTCCGCCCCGAGGACGTCGGCGACCACCTCGGCCACCGCCGTGTCGTCCAGGGCCCCCAGCCGGACCCGCACCGCGCCCTCGCGCTCCAGCGCGTTGAACACGCGGTCGAGCCAGGGGATGTCGCCGCCGCCGGTCGTACGGGCCAGCATCCAGACGAGCGGGGAGGAGGCGAAGTCCAGGGTCAGCGACCGCACCGCCAGCATGGTCATGTGGTCGGTCCACTGCAGGTCGTCCAGGGTGAGCAGCACGGGCCCGTGCGCCACCAGCGCCTCCAGCGGTTCCTGCAGCTGCTCGAGCAACTGCAGCCGCCGGTCGGCCGGGCCGGACACGCCGCCGCCGTCGCCGGTGGGAAGGAAGATCTCCCCGAGCGCCGAGGTCAGCGGGGCCAGCGGCATCAACTGCGTCAGCTCGTCCGCGACGCCGCGGACCACCCGGAATCCCCACCTGCCCGCGGTGATGGCGGCCACGTCGAGCAGGCGGCTCTTGCCGACGCCCGGCTGGCCCTCGACCAGCAGAACGCCGCCCCCGCCCACACGTGCCGCCCGGAGCCGGTCGGCGACGAGATCCCACTCCCGGGCACGGCCGCGCCACCCGGGCCAGGACGTCTCCCGGGAACTGGGCCTATACCTCGTATCCAGGACATTCCGGGATAACTTACCCATGAAGCCATAAGACACCCGGCGTACAGGACGTCGCAACAGGCCCATGCGGTTCGCCGTCATCGGGGGCCGGACGCGGCCGAATGGTAGATCTCAGCGCGGTGAGCAGGCGCGTAACCCTACACACATGTGCGATACGAAGAAGCCCGTCCGCGGTTCAGGATCGTATCGGTCGGCTCGCTCTCGCCTATGAGCCGACGCGCAAGCACTTCCTCGACTGAGCGGTACCGAAGAATCATGTGCAGCGGACGACACGCCACGCCCCCCGGCCCTCTCAGGAGCCTGGCATCCCTCGAATTCCTATTTCGAAAGGGTGGCGATGGTGGACCTGAAGAACGGTGATTTCCTGATACTGCTGTGGCTGCTGTTCACGCTCTTCACACTGCTCGCGTGGATGGCCGCCGCAAAGGTCTTCGCGCACGTGCTGACCGGCCGGTCTTCGATGGTCGCCTGGCCCGCGCATGAGACGGGCGACGGTGCGAACCGCGCGAACGCCTCTCGCGCGGAGAACGGCGAACACGGATCCCGGAGGCGGGCTCCCCGCCGCCCCCCGACAGCCGACCGGCAGCAGCACCGGCTCTCCGCGGCCGGCGCCGCAGGCCACGCCTCCGCCGAGCACGCGCACGAGACCTCCGGTCACGCCGGAGCGTCGTCACCCGGCCCGGCGAACCGCGGGAACGACCACCGGCGTCCGGACCGGCGGCCGGACCTGTGGAGGCGCTGGGCGCCCCGCACGATCCGAGGGCAGATGACCGTGCTGGCCACCGCTATGACGCTCCTCACCCTCCTTCCCGTGGGAGGGGGGATGTACGTTCTGGCCAGAGCCAGGACCGTCCCACGGCGGTGTGATCCGTGCGCGACCGCTCTGTCCCACACCGTGGGCCGCTCGCCGGTGTCAGGGAGCGCGGTGCCAGGGGGCACGGTGTCAGATGTGGTGGCACGGGGCGCCGGCGGCGCCGGCCGGGTCCCCCGCCTGGTCATGGCAGGCTCCATGGGGTCCTCGTCCGCCGCACGGGGGACGCTGTCCCGGACCTCTGCGGGGAGCCCCGGACCACTCACGGGTGCCCCGCGGCCCACGCCGACGTGCACCGCTGTCTTTCCCGCCGATGCCTTTCCCTCCGCGCTCCGGGTGGTCGTCGAGGCGGGGCAGTCGCTGCTGGGCCTCGCGCGGCCCCGTCTCCCGTTGCTCGTGTCGCTGGAGACCACCGAGCTGATCGCCCTGAACGCCTGGATCGCCTGGAAGGTGAGCGGACGGCTGCTACGCCCCCTGGACGGGGTGAGCGCCGAACTGTCCCGGATCGACTTCGCCCACCTGGGCGCGGGCATCTCGGTGCCGAGGAGCGCGCAGGAGATCACCCGGTTGAGCCGGACGATCAACCAGGCTCTGGGGCGGGTGCAGCGGGCCAAGGAGGAACTCGAGGACGTCGCGCGCCGCCAGCGGCAGTTCGCGTCGGACGTCGCCCACGAGCTGCGCACGCCCATCGCCGGGCTGCGGGTGCAGCTCGAAGCGGCGCAGCAGGATCCCGCAGGGGTGCCGTTGCCGGAGCTGCTCGAGACGACGCTGGTCCAGGTGGACCGGCTCGAGACGGTCACCGACGACATCTTGTGCCTCGCTCGCCTGCCCAACTGCGCACCCGCCGAGTGGCGGCAGGTCGACCTCGCGGCCCTGGTCAAGGCCGAGCTCGCGCAGCGTACGGATCGGCGCCCGGTGCGCCTGCGCATCACCCACGGGGCCATCGTCACCGCCGTGCCGAGCCAGATCGGCCGGCTGCTCACCAACCTGCTGAACAACGCGCAGCGCCACACCCGGCGCGTGGTGTGCGTCGAGGTACGGGTCGATCCCGCCGCGGTCGAAATCGCGGTCAGCGACGACGGGCCGGGGATTCCCGAGGCCGACCGTGAGCGGGTGTTCCAGCGTTTCACCCGGTTGGACGACGCCCGTAGGCTCGACAGCCTCGGCACCGGGCTGGGCCTGGCCATCGCCCGCGACATCGCCAAGGCACATCAGGGGACCCTCAGCGTCGAAGAAAGCACAGCCGGCGGGGCGCGATTCGTCCTGCGGCTGCCGCGAGTCCGGCAGCCCGAAACGGGGTGATCATGAAGTTAGAGAACTGTTCGATCCGGGCGCGTCTGGCGGTGTTCGTCAGTATCGTGGTCAGCCTGCTCTGCATCGTGTTCTCCATCGTCTTGTTGTTCGCCCTCAACAAGATGGCCACCGAGAACCTCACCAAAGAGGTGACGGCGGTCGGCGAGCTGACCGCGTACGACGTCGACCACGGTCACATCAACAATCCGCTGCCGCCGATCTCGGCGAACCTGATCCGGCCCGTCCAGGTGGTCAATCCGCAGGGACAAGTGGTCGCCGCTACCCGCGATTTGCAGAACCGGCCGCTCATGGCGCATTTCACGCCGGTAAGCCCCAGGCGGGTGGCGAGCGCCGTGGTCTGCAATTCCGTCTTTCCATCCGGCGGATGCCATGTCGTCGTCGCGCAACAGGTGTATCGCGACGGCGAATGGACCGTGTACAGCGCCGCGCCGGCGCTGCCGTTCTTCGTCTATCCGGGCATGGTGGCCCTGTTGATCGCGGGAACGGTCCTTTTCACCGGGGCGGTCGCGTACGGGGCGCGGCACACCGTCGCCAGCTCGCTCAGACCCGTGGACGCCATCCGGGCCCAGCTCGACCACATCCAGAGCACCAACCCGGGCCGCCGGGTCCCCGTCCCCAAGGTCAAGGACGAGATCTACCGGCTGGCCCGGAGCGTGAACGAGACGCTGGACCGGCTGGAGCACACGCTCGAACAGCAGCGGCGCTTCTGCGCCGACGCGTCCCACGAGCTCCGCACCCCGATCACCGCCATCCGCGTCCAGCTGGAGGACGCCCTCCTGGCGGCCGAGGACGTCGACCTGAGAACGCTGTGCGAGGACGTCCTGCCGAGCGTGGAGCGTCTCCAGGCGATCACCACCGGCCTGCTGACGCTCACCCGGTTCGACGCCGGCGTCCCGAACGCAAGGCACCCGGTCGATCTCTCCGAGCTCGTCGCCCTGGAGCTGAAGAGCCACCAGGGCGACAGGAGGGTCGTTCTCCAGGTGACGCCCGGAGTGATCGTCAACGGCGACCGGCTGCAGTTGCGGCAGCTGATCTGCAACCTGATCCAGAACGCCCAGCGCTACGCGTCGTCCACCGTCACGGTCACGCTCCGGCGAGAGAACGGCGGCCCGCGCTTCGCGAAGGGCGTCGCGGAGCTGGAGATCCTCGACGACGGCGCCGGGATCGCCATCGACCATCGCGAGATGGTGTTCCAGCGCTTCGCGCGGCTCGACAGCGCGCGCAGCAGGGACGCCGGGGGAATCGGCCTGGGCCTCCCCATCGCCCGGCTGATCGCCGAACGCCATGACGGCACGCTGACCATCGCGGACAGCGCGCAAGGCGCCCGTTTCCTGGTCCGCCTTCCCCTGGACTCCCAGGTCGGCGGCTGACGGTGTGGGCCTCTCGGGGACCTGCCGGTGGGCGCAAGGCGAGCACGGCGGGCCCGGCCATCCGACGTCATCTGTGGCTCTCGTGCGCGGCGCTGGCGAGCAGCATGTCGAGCGCGGCGGGGTAGGCGCTGTCGTTCATGTCGGCCACCAGCAGGGGCGCCACCGCCGCGATGTTGGGATGGGTGGCGGGGGACAGGCGGGCGTAGGTCGCCTGCCACATCTCCTCGTCCGCCCGGCGGGCCCGCTCCGGCAGCGCGAGGGACGCCGCGTCAAGCGCGGCGAAGGCCAGCGTCATGTCGATGAACGCGTGGTAGACCCGGACCGCCGCACGGTCGGGGAAACCGGCGCCGCGCAGCAGCCCGAGGATCGCCTCGTCCGCCGCGATCTCGTGCGACTTGCCGCTGATGCGGCTGGCGGTCAGCACCGCGGCCTGGGGGTGTTCGAGGTAGGCCGCGTGGATGCGCAGGCCCAGCTCGCGAAGGTCGGCGCGCCAGTCGCCGGTGGCCTGCCAGCCGTCCATGGCCCGGCCGATGAGCATGTCGCCGATGGCCAGGGTCAGGTCGTCGATGCCGGCGAAGTAGCGGTAGAGCGTGCTCGGGTCGGCGCCCAGGGCGACGCCGAGCCGCCGTACGGACAGTCCGGCGGAGCCGTGCTCGCGCAGCATGCGCAGGGCGGTGCGCACGATCAGGTCCTCGGAGAGGACGACTCCGTTCTTCGTCGGGCGGCGCCGCCGGCGCGCCGACTCGGAAACCACCGGCTTGGGCATGATGCTCCCTTCCTCGGTGGCCACCTTATGCCAACACCATTGACGTTCGATGCGGGGGTGACGTTGGATCGTGGGCACCAAAGGGGTCTTTGTCCTTGAAAGGGAGCTTTGTCATGCGTGTTCTGCTCGTCGGCGCCGGTGGCGTCGGTACGGCGATCACCCGGATCGCGGCCCGCCGGTCCTTCTTCGAGCACATGGTCGTCGCCGACTACGACCTGTCCCGTGCGGAGGCGGCCGTCGCCGCGCTGGGGGAGGCGGGCGCCCGGTTCACCGCCCGGCGGGTGGACGCGGGAGACGAGTCCGCGGTGGCGGCGCTGCTGGCCGAGCACCGCTGCGACGTCCTGCTCAACGCCACCGACCCGCGGTTCGTGATGCCGCTGTTCCGGACGGCGCTGTCTGCCGGGGCGCACTACCTCGACATGGCGATGTCGCTGTCACGGCCGCACCCGGAGCGTCCGTACGAGGCGTGCGGGGTCAAGCTGGGGGACGCCCAGTTCGAGATGGCGGCCGAATGGGAGAAGGCGGGCAGGCTGGCCCTGGTCGGCATCGGGGTGGAGCCGGGGCTGTCGGACGTCTTCGCCCGATACGCCGCCGACGAGCTGTTCGACCACATCGAGGAGATCGGCGTACGCGACGGCGCGAACCTCACCGTCGAGGGGTACGACTTCGCGCCCTCGTTCAGCATCTGGACCACCATCGAGGAGTGCCTCAACCCGCCGGTCGTCTACGAGGCAGGCCGGGGCTGGTTCACCACCCCGCCGTTCAGCGAGCCGGAGGTGTTCGACTTTCCCGAGGGCATCGGCCCGGTCGAGTGCGTCAACGTCGAGCACGAAGAGGTCCTGCTCATGCCCCGCTGGATCGACGCCGAGCGGGTGACCTTCAAATACGGCCTGGGCGAGCGGTTCATCGACACGCTGCGGACCCTTCATCTGGTGGGGCTCGACCGCACCGAGCCCGTCCGCGTCGTCGCCGAGGGCGGCGCCGTCGTCGAGGTGTCCCCGCGCGACGTGGTCGCCGCGTGCCTGCCCGACCCGGCGAGCCTGGGAGACCGCATGCACGGCAAGACGTGCGCCGGCACCTGGGTCAAGGGCACCAAGGACGGCGGCCCGCGCGAGGTCTACCTCTACCACGTGGTCGACAACCAGTGGTCCATGCGTGAGTACGGCTCCCAGGCGGTGGTGTGGCAGACCGCGGTCAACCCGGTCGTCGCCCTCGAACTGATGGCCGGCGGCGTCTGGTCCGGCGCCGGTGTCCTCGGCCCCGAAGCCCTGCCGCCCAGGCCGTTCCTCGACCTGCTCACGGCGTACGGCACCCCGTGGGGCATGCGGGAGCAGCAGGCGGCGTGATCAGCCGCCGAGGTGCCGGTCGAGGAAATCGCGGATGGTCTCGGCGAGTTCGAGGCGGTGGTCGGAGAGGGCGTGATCGGTGTCGAACACGTGGTGCTCCAGGCGCGGCACGGGATAAGCGGTGTAGGCGGCCACCACGGGATCGTGGTGCCGCGCGGCGGGGGTGATGGTGTCGCGCCCGGCCGTGCCGATGAGCAGGACCGGCCGGTCCGCGAGCTTCGGGGCGAGCGCGGACAGGCGCCACGCCTCGCCCGCCGCGATCATCTCGTCCACGAGCGCGGCGCCGCTGGTGCCCTTCAGAGGAAGCAGGTCGTCGCCGAACCCCTCGACGTACGCCGCCCGCAGCGCCGCGTCCTCCCGGCAGGCGGCCGCGACGGAGCCGAAGTCGAACGCCGACACCGACGCGACGGCGCGGACGCCCGGGTCGCCCGCCGCGGTCGTCAGCGCGGCGAAGCCGCCGAAGCTGTGCCCCGCCAGCGCCAGCCGGTCCGGATCGAGGCGGTGCGCGGCGGCGAAACCCGGCTCGCGTACGGCCGCCACGACGCGGGCGGCGTCCTCAAGCGAGGTGGTCCACGACCAGGACCCGCCGACGCCCCAGGACCCGCGGTAGTGGAAGACGAGGGCGGCGTATCCGGCACGGCGCAGGTGCTGGGCCAGGTCGAAGTTGCGCTCGTGCCCGGGGAAGCCGTGCAGCAGCACGACGACCGGATGCGGTCCCGGCCCGGCCGGGAGATGCAGGACGCCCAGCAGGGTCTCGCCGTCGCTGTCGAACGTCACATTGGCGTTGGCCGCCGGGATCTCGGGGGTCATCCGTCCTCGCTTAGATCGAACCGATCGGTACTATCTAAGGCTAGCGGATATACCCGCGGTGCCCGCCGGGCGGGCCGGGGGCCGTCACGCGGTCTCCATGGTGAGGACGCGCCCCGCGGGCTCGCGGGTGTGGATCCACGCGGGCAGCGCGGTCAACGCCGCGACCGCCAGCAGGATGGCGAGCACGGCGGTCAGCAACCAGGACCCCGGGGGAGTGACCGACGTGGCGAAGAACCAGTACAGGCCGAGCCCGGCCGGAACGCCCGCCGCCACCCCGGGCACGGCGGGCAGGAGCTGCGTGACGCAGTGCGCCGCGACGATCTGGCCCGGGGTGGTGCCGAGCGTACGGGTGATGGTCAGGGCGCGCCGGGCCTGCACGGCGGTGCCCCAGCTGAGGAGCACGGTGTTGAGCGTGGACAGCGCCACCAGCGCGAAGGTGACGGCGAGCAGCACCTGGCCGGTCTGGTCGGTCCGCACTTCGAGGGGGCCGAACCGCCTGACGGCGGGGGTCGCGTCGAGCTCGGCGTGGAAGGTGAGCAGCGCGGTGACCATGACGGTCGTGGCGGCCGTGCCGGCGGAGGCCAGGACGGCGCGGCCGGGCCGGCGGGCCAGGAGCCGTACGCCGAGCAGCAGCGAGGTGGGCAGGTAGGCCGTCACGGCGTTCAGGCGCGGACGGCGCGTGAGCGTGTGGGCCGGGTCGGCCAGGTTCTGGACGGTGCTGCCCCGGGCGGCGCGTACGGCGGGGCCGAGCGCACCGGTCACGGCGACCACGACGGCGAGGAAGACCGCGGCGAAGACGGTGACGGAGTCCGGAGGCCCGGCGGTGTCGAGCAGCCCGGCGCTGGGATCGATCAGGTGGGGCGCGGCCAGCGTCCCGGCGGCGAGGCCGAGCGCGGTGGACAGGAAGGTCAGCAGCAGGTGCGGCGCCAGCAGGATGGCGGTGACCGTGCCGGGGCCGGCGCCGACGGCCTTGAGCAGTGCGGCACGCCGGGTGTCGCGGGCGGCGCGTGCGGTGGCGAGCGCGGCGAGGGTGACGAGCGCGGCCGCGGCGAGCAGCCAGCCGCCCACGACCAGGGCCGGCTGCATGTTCCTGATCATGACCGAGTCCGTGCGGAGGACGGTCTGCCAGTTGTGGGTGTTCACCCAGGAGTCGCCCCTGCGGTCGTCGGTGAACACGGTGCGGCTCCACCGGCCGGGATCCGCGGGGTCGGTCAGCTTCAGATGGATCAGGTGGACACCGGCGGTGTGGCCCGCCGCCGCGCGGGCGTCGGCGGTGGTGAGCCAGATCCTGCCGCCGTAGTCGGACGGCCCGGGCCCCTGGGCCCAGTCGCTCCACGGATACACGGGGGTGGACGCGCTGATCGCGATCCCGACGACCGGATAGCCGCGTCCGCGGATGGTGACGTGGTCGCCGACGCGCACACCGAGCGCCTGCGCGAAGCCGCGCTCGACCACCGCGCCGCCGGGACGCACCCAGGTGCCGGCGGTCACCAGCGGCCGGTCCAGGGCGGACGGTTCGCCGTTCCGTCCCTCGACCGAGGAGCGCGCGCTCCGGCCGTGCGCCCGGATCATGGTGTCGAACGCGAAGATCGGCTCGGCCTGCGCGGCCACGCCGGGCGTGTCCGCGAGGCGCCCTGCCAGGCCGGACGGGTCCCTGTCGGTCGTGATGGCGGTGATGTCGGGACCGGCGGTGGCCGCGCGGGTCTTCAGGTACGCCGTGGCCAGGGCGGTGCGGGCCGTCAGCCCCAGGGTCAGGGAGGCGATGGCGAGGGTGACGGCGACCAGGAACACGAGGGCCTCGATGGGGTGGCGGCGCACGTCGTGCAGGATCAGGCGCCAGGTCAGCAGCAGGTGTCCCATGCTCAGTCCTCCCAGCGCAGCAGCGCGCCGAGCCCCGTGCCGCCTGACCCCGTGCCTTGGTGGCTGTGCCGCATGCCGCGGCCGTCGCCGTCCAGGCGGGTGTCGTCCGCCAGCGTCCCGTCCCGCATGGAGATCACGCGGTCGGCGGTGGCGGCGACGCGCTCGTCATGGGTGACCATGACCAGGGTCTGACCGGCGGCGCGCAGCTCGTCGAAGAGCCGGAGAATGTCGTGGGTCGCGGCGCTGTCGAGGTTGCCGGTGGGCTCGTCTGCGAGGACGACCAGCGGATCGTTGGCCAGGGCACGGGCGACGGCGACCCGCTGCCGCTGCCCCCCGGACAGCTCGGACGGCAGATGCCGGGCGCGGCCGGCGAGCCCGACCTGCTGCAGCAGTTCCTCGGCGCGGCGGCGGGCGGCCCGCGGCGAGGCGCCGGCGAGCAGCGCGGGCAGCTCGACGTTCTGCGCCGCGCTCAGCTCGTACATCAGGTGATAGGCCTGGAAGACGAACCCCACCGATCGGCGCCGCAGCCGGGCCAGCGCCCGTTCGCTCAGGTGGTCGATGCGCATGCCGCCCAGCCACACCTCGCCCTCGGTCGGCCGGTCGAGCCCGCCGAGGAGCTGGAGCAACGTGGACTTGCCGCAGCCGCTGGGCCCGGTCACGGCGAGCGTCTGCCCGGCGGGAACATCGAGGTCGACCCCGTCGACGGCCCACACCATGCTCTCGTCCTGCCCGTACACGCGGGTCAGGCCGACCGCCCGCAGTGCCGGTCCCGGGGCCTCGGCGGGCCGCCGGCCGGCCGGTCCCGGGCGCGGGCTGTCGCACGTGTCACTCCGCGACGACCGGCCCCTGACCCTTGGCACGACTGTTCTCATCCGTTTCCTCCGCCCTCCCCGCGCCGGGCGGACCAGGTCCGCTCGCACGCCTCCAACCAGCGCAGGTCGGCCTGCAATCGGAGCGCGATGCCCTCCAGAAGCAGCCCGGCCTCCGAATCCGTGTCGTGAGCGAGGGCGGCGCGCTGGGCCTCGGCGAGGCTGCGCATCAGCTCCCGCCGCCGCGCGTCCACGAGCGCGACCGGGTCGGCCAGACCCGACTCCGCGGCGGCCACCAGCTTCAGATGGAACTCCGTCACGTCCGTTCTGGGCCCGGTGCTCTCGGCCATCCACGCGGCCACCCGCTCCTGCCCGGCCGCGGTCAGCGCGTACACCTTGCGCCGCGGGCCGCGCACCGGCGCGTCCTCGCGGTCCTGGACGACCAGGCCCGCCTTCTCCAGCCGCGTGAGCGTCACATAGATCTGCCCCGCGTTGAGCGTGTCTCCCAGCGGTCCGAGCGCGGCCGCCAGCCGTTGACGCAGGTCGTACCCGTGCGACGGTTCCTTGGCCAGCAGCGCCAGCACCACGTCCTGCACGGGCCACCCTCCTCTACGACCCCTCAATAGATAGCGGTTAGCCAAAAGAGCGTCAACCGGTCCCGTACGTTCCGCACCTCGTCCGCGGGACTACGGGACCCTTGACGAGGGGATGCAGCTCGCGGCCCTCGTCGCCGCCGGTCTCGCCTACGCCGCGCCGCCGGGGCGACCTGCTGCGCTCGGTCGAGGATCGCGCCCGCGCCGCCGGGCTCGACGTCACGAGCGTGGGAAACTGTCCACGATCCCCGCTTGTCGCGTTCGGCCTGTCCAACGGCGAGATCGCCGAGCACCTGGTCATCAGCCCGCCGACCGCCAAGACCCATGTCGCCAGGGCCATCGCCAAGCTGGACGTCCGCGACCGGGTGCAGCTCGTCATCCTGGCCTAACGAGAGCGGCCTGGTCCGGCCCGGCGGGTGAGAAGTCAGCGGTCAGCGCGTCGTGACCACAGGCTCGACGTTGCAGTGCCGGGTCAGGAAGGCGTGACCACGGAATCCGACGCTGCGCTCCCCGGGCCGAAAATCCTGACCGGAGACCGATACCGCAGTGCCAGCTGTCCCGACCCTCCCGCGCCCGACTCTCCGGCCAGGCGTCTCGGCCCGTCCGCGACCCGGCTGCCCGGCCAGGCGTCCTGGCCCGTCCGCGACCCGGCTGCCCAGCCAGGCGTCCTGGCCCGTCCGCGACCCGGCTGCCCGGCCAGGCGTCCCGGCCCGTCGCAGCGGCGTACTTCGCCGCAACCCGCGCCTCCCCACCCGCCCGCGACCCGACTGCCCGGCACAGTGCTCCCGCACGACCGCGACGTCCTCCGCGCACAGCGCCCCCGACGTCGCGTGTCGGGAGATCGCCGAGCGCCCGGCCGTCTGCCTGCCGACCGCCGACCGCCGACCGC
>NZ_VJVX01000084.1:0-22444 GCF_008033685.1 Microbispora sp. CSR-4 | reverse complement strand
CGCCGGCCTGTACAAGGAGCGGAACACCGTCGAGCGCCTGATCAACAAGCTGAAGGCCTGGCGAGGCATCGCCACCCGCTACGACAAAACCCCTGCGAGTTACCTCGCCGGCCTCCACCTCCGCGCCGCGATGATCTGGATCAGAGACCTCACCCAGGCCACCCCTTGATCACAACCAAATACACGCCCTAGATGCGGGTGGCCGGATCCGTTTCTTCGCCGTCCGGCGCCGTCGCGGCTGGGTCTTCACCTGGCGGCCCTGGTGGGCTCGGCTGTGGCGGCGCAGCGGTTGGGTCGTCGCCCGCGCCCGCAACGTCGCCGACGTCATCCTGGCGGAGGTGTCCCCGTGAGAACTGGCGGGCACAGCGCCGGGACCAGGAGCGATGCGTCGTACGGCACGTGGCGGTGGGAGTTCCACGAAGTAAACAGGTCCGTCTCGGCGGCCCGCGAGTGGGCGCGGGGGCTGCTGGCCGGGCAGGTCGCGGCCTCGGTCCTCGATGATGTGCTGCTCCTGTTGAGCGAGGTGGTCACCAACGCGGTCGCGCACACCGACTCGGGCCGTGCCGCGGACGGGCGGGTGGTGGTCTGGATGGTGCGCACCCCCGCGGCCGTGCATGTGGAGGTGGTCGACGGCGGCTCGGTCACCAGCACACCTGTGATGCGTGTGCCTGACGCCGGCGACGACGGAGCACGAGGTTCTGTGGCTCGTGGATCTGCTCGCCGTCGCCTGGGGCGCCCATCGGGACGACGCCGGGGGATCGGTATGGTTCCGGGTGGCTGCGCACCCATGACACAGGCCCGGATGTCCGTGACGCGCTGTGGTAGGTCAGGTGAGCATGTGGCCGCTGTTCCGCTGATGCACGATGTTTCGGCGTCGGCGTGAGCGTCGAAGGGCGGGAAACGATTTGGCACCCGCTCCCGACAGGGGGTAAGATTCAAACACAACGACGCGGGGTGGAGCAGTTCGGTAGCTCGCTGGGCTCATAACCCAGAGGTCGCAGGTTCAAATCCTGTCCCCGCTACCAAGAGACGAAGGCCCGGCCTCCGGAAAACGGAGACCGGGCCTTCGGCGTTCCACGGGGTCCGGTCCGGTGCGGGAGTAACGCATGATCACGTTGGATCGCCTGGTCAACGTGCTGGGCGCGTACGGCGTGCGGCTGTGCGGGCGGCCCGAGAGGCGCTCGGCGCGGTTGCGCAGCGTGGCGATGCCGGACGCCACCGACGGCCGGGTCACCGGTGACGTGCTCGTGGCCGTGGGCGCCGGGTCGGTGACCGAGGCGGTGCGGTGGGCGGTCGCGGCGCAGGCCGCGGTGGTCCTGGTGCGAGCGGGCGCCGAGACCGCCCGCGAGGCCGCCGTGGCCGGCGAGAGCAACGACGTGGCGGTGCTGCTCGTCGATCCCGCGGTCTCCTGGAGCCACCTCGTCGGCGTGGTCTACGGGCTGGTGCTCGAAGGGCGGGAGACCGAGTCGGGGCGGGGGCCCACGGACCTGTTCGCGCTGGCCGACAGCCTGGCGGACGCCGTCGGCGGGGCCGTGACCATCGAGGATCCGCTCTCGCGGGTGCTCGCGTACTCCCGGTCGCAGCAGGCGGGCGACCCGGCCCGGCTGGAGACGATCCTGGTGCGGCAGGTCCCGGAGCGGCTGCGCGAGGCATTCCGGGAGCGCGGGGTGTTCGCCCGCCTGACCGCGACGGACGAGCCGATCTTCGTTGAGCCGGACCCGTCGCACGGCATGACCGGGCGGATGGCGGTGGCGGTGCGGGCAGGCCGCGAGCTGCTCGGGTCGGTGTGGGTGACGTGCGGCAGCCCCCTGACCGGCGCGCGGCACACCGCGCTGGCGAACGGCGCGCGCACCGTGGCGCTGCACCTGCTGCGCTCCCGGGCGAGCGCGGACCTGGAACGGCAGGTGGAGTCCGACCTGGTCGTACGGCTGCTGGAGGGCACCGCCGACGCGGCGACCGTGGTCAGCCGGCTGGGGCTGCCCACGCGGGAGATGCGGGTCGTCGCGGTGCGCACGCACACTTCCGAGGAGCCGCACGCCATGCTCCTGCTGGCCTTCGAGAAGGCCACCACCGGGTTCGGCTGGTCCAGGCCCGGGAGGAGCGCGCTGCTCGGCGACACGCTCTACACGCTCCTGCCCGGCGCGGGAGCGGAGGCGGCACGGGAGTGGGTGGCCGCGCTGGCGGCCGGGCTGCCGCCGAGGGTGCGCGTCGCGGCCGGGATCGGGGCGGCGGCCCAGGCGGCGGAGCTGCCGGCGAGCCGCCGGGAGGCGGAGGAGTGCCTGGCGCTGCACGAGAGGGACGCCTACCGCGCCGAGCCGCCTGCCTACGACGAGTCGTGGGACGACATCCTGCTCCAGCGGTTGCGCGCCGCGGCCCGGGCGGGCCGCGTCCCCGCGCGCGGGCCGGTGAGCGCGCTGCGCCGGCACGACGCCCTCCACGACACCCACTACGTGGCGACGCTGCGGGCGTGGCTGGAGGCCCAGGGCGATCTCGTGGCCGCCGCTGAACGGCTCGGCGTGCACGCCAACACCGTCCGCAACCGCCTGCGCCGGATGAGCGAGGTGACCCCGCTGCACCTGGACGACCCGCGCAAGCGCCTCGCCATGGTCATCACGCTGGCGGCCGAGGACGAGTAGCGGGCTGTCCGGAATCCACAACAGGAGCGCCTCGATTGTGCGTCCGCTACAACGGCGCGCGGCGCCGTACGGGTGATGCTGGCCGGGCAAGCAGTCGTCCTGTGTGGAGGTGGGGCATGTCCGAGCGCGTCGACGCGTGGCCGCGGTCGGTCGTCGTGGTGGGCGCGGGGATCGTGGGGCTGTCCACCGCGTGGTTCCTGCAGGAACGCGGTGTGGAGGTCACCGTGGTCGACCGCCGGGGCGTGGCGGCCGGCGCGTCCTGGGGCAACGCGGGCTGGATCGCGCCCGGCCTGGCCATCCCCCTGAACGAGCCCTCGGTGCTGCGCTACGGCCTGCGCTCGCTGCTCAACCCGGCCGCGCCGCTGCACGTCCCGGCGACCGTCGATCCGGGGCTGTGGGCGTTCCTGACCCGTTTCGCCGCCAACTGCCGTTGGTCGTCGTGGACCCGGGCCGTGCGCGCCAGCCTGCCGCTCAACGAGGAGTCCATCGAGGCGTACGAGGTGCTCGCCGCCAACGGCGTGGCCGCCCCTGTGGAGGACGCGCCGATCACGGCCGGGTTCCGTACGCCCCGCCAGGCCGTCGGCCTGCTCCACGAGCTGCGCAGGATGGCCGAGGCCGGGCAGCCGGTCGACCACACCGCGCTTGACGCGCGGCGGCTGGCCGAGGCCGTGCCGCTCGCCTCGGAGGCGCTGACCGCGGGCGTGCGGATCGACGGGCAGCGCTACGTCGATCCCGGCCGCTTCGTGCACGCGCTGGGCGAGGCCGTCGTCGCCCGGGGCGCGGCCGTGGAGACCTTCGAGGTCACGGACGTGCGTGGCGACGCAGGGAAGGCCGTCGTGGCGGGCCGGGACGGCGCCGCCCTGTCCGCCGACGCGGTGGTGCTGGCCACCGGCGCGTGGCTGTCGCGGCTCGCGGGCCGGTGGGGCGTACGCGTCCCCGTGCGGGCCGGCCGCGGCTACTCGTTCACCGTGCCGGTGGACCACCCCGTCCCCGGCCCCATCTACCTGCCGGACGTGCGGGTGGCGTGCACGCCCTACCAGGGCGGGCTGCGCGTCGCGGGCACGATGGAGTTCCGCGACCCGGACGCTCCGGCCGTCGAGGCCCGGCTGCGGGCGATCATCGCCTCGGCCCGGCCCCTGCTGCGGGGCGTGCGCTGGGAGGAGCGCACCGACGTGTGGGTCGGACCCCGGCCGGTCACGCCGGACGGGCGGCCCCTGATCGGCGCGACCGGCGCCCCGGGGATCTACGTGGCCGGCGGGCACGGCATGTGGGGCATGGCCCAGGGCCCGGCCACCGGACGGCTCCTCGCCGAGCAGATCACCACCGGCAAGCAGCCCGCCGTCCTGCGGGAGTTCGACCCGCTGCGCTGATTCCGGCAAGCGTGCTGTTGTCGTGATACGACAACAAATGTCCGACTGATGGTCGCCGGTGACATTGATGCAGGACCGCCCGGTGGTGAAGGCTCCCCCGCATGCAGGCCCGCATCACACTGGAGGACGTCGCCGCGCTCGCTCGCGGCTGCGCGGTGCTCGGCACCGGCGGCGGCGGAGACGTCCGCCCGGGCGCCATCGCCGCCCGGCGCGCGATACGCGAGCACGGCGAGGTGCCGCTGATCACCCTGGACGAGCTGCCCGACGACGCCCTCGTGCTGCCGTTGTCCGGAATCGGCGCACCGACCGTCAGCAACGAGATGGTCCACGGCTCGGACGAGCCGGTGAGGATCGCCGAGGAGATCGAGCGCATCTTCGGCCGGCCGCCCGCCGCGGTCATGTCCTCGGAGATCGGCGGCGGCAACGGCGTCGCCCCGGTCGCCTGGGCGGCCAGGCTGGGGCTGCCGCTGCTCGACGCCGACGCGATGGGCCGGGCGTTCCCCGAGGTCCAGATGGTCTCGATGTACGTGGCCGGGATCCCGGCCAACCTCGTGGTCATGACCGACGTCGTCGGCAACGTCGTGACGATCCGGCCGGTCGACGGCCTGTGGTCGGAGCGGATCGCCCGTGCGGTCTGCGTGGCGGCGGGATCGAGCGCCCTGATGGCCGACTACGTGCTGACCGCGCGCGAGTGCGAGGGCGCGGTGATCGAGGGCACGGTGAGCCGGGCCATCGCCGTCGGCCGGGCGACCGAGGGCGCCGCCGACCCGCTGGCCACCCTGACCGCGGAGCTCGGCGCCGTACGGCTCATCTCCGGCAAGCTGGCCGACCTGGAGCGCAGGACCACCGGCGGGTTCGCCCGGGGCACGGCGACGATCGAGGGCACCGGCGACGACCGGGGCAGGACGCTGACGCTGGAGATCCAGAACGAGAACCTCGTCGCCGTCGAGGACGGCCGGGTCAGGGCCATGGTGCCCGACCTGATCACGGTGGTCGACAGCCAGACGGCGACGGCGATCCAGACCGAGGGGCTCCGGTACGGCCAGCGGGTGACCGTGCTGGCCTGGCCCTGCGACCCCCTGTGGCGTACGCCGAAGGGCCTGGAGACGGCGGGCCCGCGGGCGTTCGGCTACGACATGGACTACCTGCCGGTGGAGAAGATCGCATGAGCGAGCGGACCGGAGAACACCGTACGACGCTGCGGGTCGGCATCGACGTGGGCGGCACCAACACCGACGCCGTGGTGCTGGACGACGACGACCGCGTCATCGCGACCGCCAAGCGGCCCACCAGCCCCGACGTGACCGAGGGCCTGCGTGCCGCGCTCGACGCGGTGCTCGCCGAGCTGCCCGACCCCGCGATGGAACAGCGGGTGAAGCGGGTGATGCTCGGCACCACCCACGCGACCAACGCCATCCTGGAGCGGCGCGCGCTCGGCCGGGTGGCCGTGCTGCGGCTCGGCGCCCCGGCGACCACGTCCGTGCCGCCGCTCAGCGAGTGGCCCGGCGACCTGCGCGACACGGTCGCGGCCGGAACCGCGATCGTGCGCGGCGGCTACTTCGTCGACGGCCGTGAGATCGCGCCTCTCGACGTGGACGCGGTGAGGAAGTTCGTGGCCACGACGCCCGCCGACGCGATCGCCGTCGCCGGCGTCTTCAGCCCGGCGAGCGCCGACCAGGAGAACACGGTCGCCGAGATCATCCGGGCCGAGGTCGGCGACGTGCCGGTGAGCCTCAGCCACGAGATCGGCTCGCTCGGCCTGCTGGAGCGCGAGAACGCGACCGTGCTCAACGCCGCCCTGTACGGCGTGGCCCGCGATGTCACCGCCGCGCTGCGCGAGGCCCTCACGGCGCGGGGCCTGGAGGTCGAGACGTTCTTCGCGCAGAACGACGGCACGCTGATGGCCGTCGACTACGCGGCCCGCTATCCGGTGCTGACCATCGGCTCGGGGCCGGCCAACTCGCTGCGCGGCGCGGCGTACCTGTCGGGCGTGACGGACGCGATCGTCGCCGACGTCGGCGGCACCTCGACCGACCTCGGCGTGCTCGTGGGCGGCTTCCCGCGGGAGTCGGCCGCGGCGGTGGAGATCGGCGGCGTCACGACGAACTTCCGGATGCCCGACATCCTGTCCATCGCGCTCGGCGGCGGCACGATCATCGGGGAGGAGCCGCGGTCGGTGGGCTACCGCATCGGCACGGAGGCGCTCGTCTTCGGCGGCTCGACCCCGACCATGACCGACGCCGCGGTGGCGGCCGGGCGGGGCACGGTCGGCACCCGTCCCGTCCCCGAGGAGTGGCGCGAGCGGCTGGCCCAGGCCGTACGGGCGGCCGATGAGGCCGTCGCGGACGCGGTGGACCGGGTGGCGCTCGGCCGGGCCGACCGGCCGCTCGTGGCGGTCGGCGGCGGCGCGTTCCTGCTGGCCGACGAGGTGCCGGGGGCCCGCGAGGTGATCCGCCCGGCGCACGCGGAGGTGGCCAACGCGGTGGGCGCGGCCATCGCTCTCGCCAGCGGAAGGATCGAAACGATCGTTCCGGCTACTGGAGGTGGGAGCTCCAGGGCTAGATTGATCGACAACGCCAAGGAGGAGGCGGCCGCACGGGCCGTCGCCGCCGGGGCCGACCCTGCAACCGTTCAGATCGTCGAGCTCAGTGAGATCCCTCTCAGCTACCTTCCTGAGCCCGCGGTGCGCCTGCACGTCAAGGCCGCCGGCCCCCTCGCCCGGCAGGCCGGATAGGAAAGGAACTCCCTCACATGCGCTGGCACAAGCGACTTCTCGCCGCGGGGGCCGTGGCCGCCGTGACCGTCACCGCCGCGGCCTGCTCGGGCGGGCAGGTCCGCGGCGCCGCCGACTCCGCTCCGCAGTCCGGCTCCTCGGCGGGCGCGGCCGGAGGCACGGCCGACGACACGTTCACGTACGTCCCCAACCTCGATGTCGTCACAGACTGGGACCCCGCGAGCTCGTATTCCAACGAGAACATCGCGATGGAGAACATCTACGAGTCGCTGACCCGCTACAACCCGCAGACGAAGAAGGCCGAGCCCCGGCTGGCCTCCTCGTGGACCTCCTCGCCCGACGGCAAGAAGTGGACCTTCACGCTGCGTGAGGGCGCGAAGTTCCACACCGGCAAGCCGGTGGACGCCGCCGCCGCCAAGGCCTCGATCGAGCGCACGATCAAGGAGGGCCAGGGCGCCGCCTACATCTGGGGCGCGGTCAAGAAGATCGAGGCCAAGGACGCCACGACCCTCGAGTTCACGCTCAAGTACCCCGCGCCGCTCGACCTGATCGCCTCGGCCGGCTACGCGTCGTACATCTACGACACCACGGCCGCCTCCGGTGACCTGAAGAAGTGGTTCGGCGAGGGCCACGACGCGGGCTCCGGGCCGTACACGATCGACACCTGGCAGAAGGGCAAGGAGACCGAGCTCACGCTCAAGGCGTTCGACGACTACTGGGGCGGCTGGGACGGCGCCCACTACAAGAAGATCGCCTACCGGGTCACGCCCGAGCTGACCACCGCCTGGCAGCTGCTCCAGCGCGGCGAGGTGTCGTTCGTCCAGCGGCTCAACGCGCAGCTGTTCGCCCAGGCGGGCAGCACCGACACGGTGCAGACCTCGCAGACGCCGTCGTTCCAGAACCTGCTCGTGCTGTTCAACACGGCCGACGGCCCGCTCAAGGACGTGAAGCTGCGCCAGGCCCTGCAGAAGGCGATCGACTACGACGGCCTCGTGGCGGCGCTGAAAGGCGCGGGCGTGGCCGCGAGCGGACTGGTCCCCGAGGGCCTGCTCGGCAACATCCCCGGGATGACGCCCAAGCAGGACCTGGCGGGCGCCGAGGCGCTGCTCAAGGAGGCCGGCTACGGTCCCGGCGGCAAGCCGCTCGACCTCACGCTGACCTACGCCCAGGGCGACGCCGACCAGGAGCTGCTGGTCACGCTGCTCTCGTCGGCGCTCGACAAGCTGAACGTGAAGCTGTCGGCCAAGCCGCTGCAGTGGACCACGCAGTGGGACCAGGGCAAGGCGAAGGACCCGTCGAAGCGCCAGGACATCTTCGTCATGTACTGGTTCCCCGACTACGCCGACGCCTACTCGTGGTTCATCAACGTGTTCCACAGCGAGAAGGACGTGCAGTTCAACCTCTCCTACCTGAAGGACCCGGCGATCGACAAGGAGATCGACGAGCTGCCCGCGCTCACGGCGACCGACCAGGCCGCCGCCGAGAAGGCGTACACCGACCTCCAGAACAAGATCATCAATGAGCAGGCCGCGGTGGCCGTGCCGTACGTGCAGAACTACCAGCGGGCCTACTCCAAGTCGGTCCAGGGATACGTGGACAACCCGGCCTATCCCAACGTGGTGTTCGTCTACGACCTGAAGCCCGGCGCCTGATCATGCCGAGGTATCTGATCCGCCGGCTCGGCCAGGCCGTCCTGGTCGTGGCCGGCGTGATCGTCCTCACGTTCGCCATCATGCGCCTGGTGCCCGGCGACCCGGCCGTGGCGTACGCCGGGCCGAAGGCGACGGCGGCCGAGCTCGCCGATGCCCGGCGGCGGTTCGGCCTGGACGACCCGCTGCCGGTGCAGTTGTGGAAATACGTGCGCGACCTGCTGGGCGGCGACTGGGGGACCAGCCTGCACACCCGGCAGCCCGTGCGCGACGACCTCCTCCAGGCCTTCCCCGCCTCGCTGGAGCTCGTGGGCGCGGCCCTGATCATCGCGCTGGTCGTGGGGATCCCGCTGGGGATCGCCGCGGCCCGCTACAAGGGCCGGCTGCCCGACCTGTCGGTGCGGCTGTCGTCGATGCTGGCCGTGTCGGTGCCGGTGTTCTGGCTGGCGCTGGCACTGCAGACGGTCTTCGCCAGCGGGCTCGGCTGGTTCCCCGTCGCCGGGGAGTACGACGCGTCGCTCGACCGCACCAGCCCGCTGCACCTCTACACCAACATCACGGCCGTGGACGCGCTGATCACCGGCAACTGGCCGATCCTCACGAGCACGCTGGCCCACATGGTGCTGCCCGCCCTGGTGATCGCGGCCTACCCGGCCGGGGTGGTGGCCCAGATGACCAGGGCAGCACTCATCGAGGAGTCGTCGCGCGACCACGCCCGGCTGGAGCGCGCGCTCGGCTTCGGCGAGACCGCGGTGCTCACCCGGTTCGCCCTGCGGCCCGCGCTGAACCCGGTGCTGTCGCTGATCGCGCTCGTCTTCGCCTACTCGATCGTCAACGGCTTCCTCGTGGAGGCCGTGTTCAACTGGCCGGGTCTCGGACGCTATGCCGCCGACTCGATCCGCTCGCTCGACACGCCCGCCATCGCCGGGGTGACGCTGCTGGTCGCCGTGCTGTACGTCGTCGCCAACCTCGTCGTGGACCTCCTCCAGGGCGTGGTCGACCCGAGGGTGAGGGCGCGATGACCGCCCCGGCCGTGACCACGTTCCGTCGTACGCCGCTGCGGCACCTGGCGGGGGTGGACCGCCTCGCGGTGGCGGGAGGCGTGCTGCTGGGGATCATCGTGCTGGCGGCGCTGCTCGCACCGTGGATCGCCCCCTATCCGGACGACGGCGGCTCGGCCACGCATCCCCTGGAGGCGCTGCTCCCGCCGAGCGGCGCCCACTGGTTCGGCACCGACCAGGTCGGCCGCGACGTGCTCAGCCGGGTGCTGTTCGGCGCCCGCACCTCGCTGCTGATCGCCGTCGCGGTGCTGGCGATCTCCGGCGTGGTCGGCGTCGGCCTGGGCGTGGTCGCCGGGTACGCCGGCGGCTGGGCCCGCGACGCGATCATGCGGGTGACCGACGTCTTCCTCGCCTTCCCCGCGCTGCTGCTGTCGCTGGCGCTCGCCGTGGTGCTCCAGCCGAGCGTGACCACCGTGATCGTGGCGATCGCGGTCACCTGGTGGCCGTGGTACGCCCGGCTCACGGCGTCGGTCGCCGCGTCCGTGGCGACCCGGGGCTTCGTGGACTCGGCGCGCTGCCTGGGCGTGCCCGCACCGCTCATCGTGCTGCGGCACGTGCTGCCGAACTCGCTCACGCCGGTGCTGGTCCAGTTGTCGCTGGACGGCGGCGGGGTCATCCTCACCGCCGCCGCGCTGTCGTACCTCGGGCTGGGCGCCCACGAGCCGACCTCGGAGTGGGGGCTGATGGTCCAGCAGGGCCAGTCGCTGTTCACCACCGACTGGTGGGTGGTGACCTTCCCCGGCCTCGCCATCCTGGTCACCGCGTTCTCGTTCAACGTGCTCGGCGAGGGGCTGAGGGCGAGGCTGTCGCGATGAGCGAGCGTAGCGAGCGAATCAATAGGCACAGCGTCTGGCGCATGCCACTCCGAGCCGAAGGCGAGGAGGGCGCATGAGTCTGATCAGCGTGAGAGATCTCGTCGTGCGGATCGGCGACCGGGTGATCGCCTCGGTGCCCGAGCTGGACGTCGCCGCCGGGGAGTGCGTGGCGCTCGTCGGCGAGAGCGGGTCGGGCAAGACGACCACTCTGCTCAGCACGCTCGGCCTCGTCCACGGCGCGGACGTCTCCGGGCGGATCACCGTCGGCGACGTGGACGTGCTCGCGGCGAGCCCGGCCCGGCTGCGGGAGATCCGCGGGTCGCGGGCCGCCCTGGTGATGCAGAGCCCGCAGGCCGCGCTCAACCCCACCATGCGCCTGGGCACGCTCATGCGCCGCGCGCTCGCCCGCCACGGCGTCAAGGGCGCGGACGCGCGGGAGCGGGCCGAGGAGGGGGTCCGCGCGGTGCTGCTCGACCCCGAGATCCTGCGCCGCTATCCCCACCAGGTCTCCGGCGGGCAGGCACAGCGGTTCGCCATCGCGCTGGCCCTCGCGCTCGGCGCGGAGGTCCTGCTGGCCGACGAGCCGACCAGCGCGCTGGACGTCACCGTGCAGGCCGAGGTGGTCGCGGTGCTGCGCCGGCTGCGGGACGAACGCGGCCTCGCCGTGCTGCTGGTCTCCCACGACCTCGCGCTGGTCTCCACGATCGCCGACCGGGTCGTGGTGATGCGCGACGGCGCCGTCGTGGAGAGCGGGCCGGCCGCCGAGGTGTTCGCCCGGCCGAGCGACCCCTACACCCGTGAACTGATCGCCGCTGTGCCCGAACTGCCAGAAGAGACCGTGCCTGCACTGCCTGACGAAGCACTGCCTGACGAAGCCGAGGAGGGGGCATGACGCTGCTCGCCGCCGAGGGGGTCACCCTCGCCTACGGCACGACGGCGGTGGTCCACGACGTGAGCCTCGCCGTGGACGAGGGCGGAGTGGGACTCATCGGAGAGAGCGGCTCGGGCAAGACCACGCTCGCCCGCGCCCTGCTCGGCCTCATGCGCCCCCGCTCCGGCACCATCCGGTACGGCACCGGCGACCTGGCCGGGCTCGGCAGGGCGGGCCGGGCCGAGTTCCGCCGGGCCGTGCAGCCGGTCTTCCAGGACGGCAGCGAGGCGCTCGACCCCCGCATGACGGCCGGGGCGTCGATCGCCGAGGCGCTCACCACCCACCACCGCATGTCCAGGGCCGAGCGGGCCGACCGGATCGCCGCGCTCCTCACCGACGTGGGACTCGACCCCGCGATCGCCGCCCGCAGGCCGCACGAGATGTCCGGCGGCCAGCGGCAGCGGGTGGCCATCGCCCGGGCACTGGCAGTGGAGCCCCGGCTGCTGGTGCTCGACGAGCCCACGAGCGCGCTCGACGTCACCGTGCAGGCCAGAATTCTCGACCTCCTGGAGCGGCTGGCCGCCGAGCACGGGCTCGGCTACCTGCTCATCACGCACAACCTCGGCGTCGTGGGGCGGCTGTGCCGTACGTCGTCGGTCATGTTCGCCGGACGGGTCGTCGAGTCGGGCCCGACCGGGGAGCTGCTCACCCGGCCGGCCCACCCGTACACCCGGGCGCTGCGCGACGCGGTGCCGCGCATGGGCGGCGAGCCGCCGCGCGCGGCGGGGCGGACCGAGGCGGCCGCGGCGGCGACGGGGTGCCCGTTCCGGCTGCGCTGCCCCCTCGCCGTGGACCGCTGCAGTGCGGAGGCACCGCAGGCGCGTGAGGTCGAAGGGCGTAAAGTGGCATGTCATCGCGCGGAGGAGGTGCTGCACACCCCGGCCTCCTCGGCTCCGCGCGTCCCCCACGGAGGTGAGGCCCCCGATGCGCCGCGTCAGTGACCTTCTCAGGACGCCCGCGGGCCGCAGGCTGACGCTCGTCGCCGGTCCCTGGGACGCCCGGGAGGTCGGCAGCGTCGTCCTCGTCGACGAGATGCGCGAACTGACCACGGCGGCCCCCGGCGCGCTGGCGATCCTGTCGCGGCACGCCATGCGGTCGTGCGACGTGCTCGACGCGCTGCGCCTGGCCGGGCGCGGCGGCCTCGCCGGCATTGTGCTGCCCGGCCCTTCGGGCACGACGCGGGAGATCGTGGAGCTGGCCAGGCGGGAGCGGGTCGCGCTGCTCGCCGGCGCCTCCGACCACTCGCTGTCGGACACCGTGCTCGGTCTCAGCGCGGCCGTACGCGCCGATCCCGGGCTGCTGCTGCGCCGTACGCGTGAGGCGATCGACGGCATCGGCGCGATGGAGGGCGCGGGGGAGGAGGACATCCTGCGCGCGGCGTCCGCCTCCGTCGGCGTCTCGTACGTCGTCGCCGGCCTGGCCGACCCGGGAGCCAACGCGACGGTGATCCGCGTCGGCGGCCGGCCGGACGGCTACGTGTGCTGGGACGGCGAGGACCCCGCGGCGGCGATCGTCGCCCAGGTCGTCGCGACCACGCTCGGCCGGGTGCGGGCGGCCGCGCGGGAGGCGGAGGCGGCCCGCGAGCGCGCGCTGCTGGCCCTGCTCGGCGCCAAGGACACCCGCACCGCCGCCCGCCGCGCCCGGCACGAGGGCGTCCCGGTGGACGGCTGGCACGTCGCGGTCTTCCTGCGCGACCCCGGCGGCGACATGAGCCCGGGTGCGGCGGATCCGGTGCTCCGCGAGGTGCGCGGCACCGTCGCCGCGTGGCCCGGCGCGCTCGGCGCCGGCGGGACGGCCGAGCTGTCCGCGCCGCCGCTGGTCACCCGGTGGCAGGACGGCGTGCTCGTGCTCCTCACCGCCGACGAGCGGACGACGCTCAACCTTCCGAACTCTCAGCGGCCGCCGAATCAGTGGCCGCCGGCGCTGCGCCGATCCGGCGTGGGGGCGGGGCTCGGCACCTGCCAGGAGGGGCCCGACGGGCTGCGCCGTACGGCCGCGCAGGCACGGGCGGCCGCCGCTCGCGCCGCGGCCGGGGAGGTCGTGCGGTTCGACCGGCTCGGGGTGCACGCGCTCCTCGCGGAGCTGAGCGGCAGCGACAGCGCGCTGGTGGCCGCCAGGGACATGCTCGCCCCGCTGGAACGCCTCGGGGCGCTCAGCGCCCACGCGGTGCCCACGCTGAAGGCATACCTGGACAGCTGGGGCTCCCGCACCAGGGCGGCCGAGCTGCTCAACCTGCACCCCAACGCGGTGGCCCACCGGATCAGGCGCATCGCCGAGGCGCTCGACGCCGATCTGTCCGACCCGCAGACCCGCTTCGCGCTCCAGCTCGCCTGCCACGTGGTGCTCGACCACGACTGTCTCGCGGTGACTGTTTCGCGGTGACTGTTTCGGGGTGACTGTTTCGAGGGGACAACAACCGTGATCTCGTCGTCGTGAGGGCACATCGACGCGGCCCCCGGCCGCATCTACGTTGCCTGGCATGACAACGGTCATCGGAGTGGACGTCGGCGGCACCTTCACCGACCTCGTCCTCCACGACGCCGCGACCGGCGAGATCAGGGTCGCGAAACAGCCCACCACGCCGTCCGCGCCGGAACGCGGGGTCCTCGCCGCGGTCGACGCGGCGGTGCCCGCGGATCTGCTCGCCCGCTGCCGTCATTTCGTGCACGGCACCACCGTGGGCCTCAACGCGCTGCTCGAACGGCGGGGCGCGACCGTCGGCCTGATCACCACGGCCGGGTTCCGCGACGTGCTGGAGATCCGCAGGGGCGACCGCGACGACCCCTACGACCTGTTCTGGACCCCTCCGCCGCCGCTCGTGCCCCGGCGGCTGCGCCTGGAGGTGGCCGAGCGGGTGGCCGCCGACGGCTCGGTCGTACGCGACCTGGAGCCGGAGGACGTGCGGCGGGCCGCCGAGACGTTCGCCGCGGAGGGCGTGGACGCCGTGGCGATCGTGCTGGTCAACTCCTACGCCAACCCCGCGCACGAGGCGCGGGCGGCCGAGCTGCTCAGGCAGGCCGGGTTCGCCGGGCCGGTCTCGCTGTCGCACGAGGTTTCGGGCGAATACCGGGAGTACGAGCGCACCTGCACCACGGTCGTGGACGCCTTCGTCCGCCACCGCATGGGACCCTACCTGCATAATCTCGACCGCGAGCTGCGCGCGAGGGGGTTCGCGGGCGAGCTGCTCGTGACCCGGTCCGGCGGCGGCGCGCTGGCACTGGCCGAGGCCGCGGCCCGGCCGTTCGAGACGATCCTGTCCGGCCCGGTGGCCGGGGCCGCCGCCACCGCCCGCCTGGCCGCTTCCCTCGGCATCGGCACGGCCGTCGCCGCCGACGTGGGCGGCACCAGCTTCGACACCGCGCTCATCGAGGACGGGCGGCTTCCGCTGCTCTACCAGGGCGAGGTCGTCGGCCTGCCGCTGCAGAGCCCCTGGGTGGACGTGCGGTCGGTGGGCGCGGGCGGCGGCTCGATCGCGTACGCCGACGCGGGCGGCCTGCTGCGCGTCGGCCCGCGCAGCGCGGGCGCCGACCCCGGGCCCGCCTGCTACCAGCGCGGCGGGACCGAGCCCACGGTGACCGACGCCGCGCTGCACCTCGGCATGATCCCCCGCGGGCACATCTCCGGTGGCATCGAGCTGTCCGAGGACGCGGCGGCCCGCGCGCTGGCGCCGCTCTCCGGCCCGACCGGCATCGACGGCGTGGACGCGGTCGCGGTCGGCGTGATCAAAATCGCCGCCGCGCACATGGCCCAGGCCGTACGCGGTGTGACCGTGGAGCGGGGCGTGGACCCGCGCGGCGGGGCGGTCGTCGCCTTCGGCGGCGCGGGGCCGGTGTTCGGCTGCCTGCTCGCCGACGAGCTCGACGTCGACACCGTGGTCGTGCCGCCCAACGCGGGCAACTTCTCCGCCGTCGGCCTGGTGCAGGCCGACATCGTGCGGACGGCCGCCCGCACGATGGTGCGCCCGCTGGACGACGAGGCGCTGCCGCTGGTCGAGCGGGTGACGGAGACGCTGTTCGAACGGCTCGCGCAGCCCGGGGCCGTACGCGAGGTGGACCTCGACCTGCGCCACCGGGGACAGGAGCACACGCTGACGATCCCGGTGCGGCTGGGCGAGGACGACGTGGCGGCCGTGTCGGCCCGGTTCTCCGAGGCGTACCACCGGGCCTTCGGCCACACCCTGCCCGACCCGCTGGAGATCGTCACCGTGCGGGCGACCGGCCGGGTGGTCCTCGACGCGGACCGCCCGATGGTGCCGGCCCCGCCGTCCGGCGAGAGCGGTCGGGGGACGACGCGGCTGTGGTCGTTCCGCCGGGGCGCCTGGACCGAGGCCCCGGTCGTACGGCGGGAGGACCTGGACGGCGTGGCCGAGGGCCCGCTGCTGGTGGTTGAGCCGACCGCGACGACCTATGTCGACGCCGGATTCGCGGCGGAGGCGCACGAGAGCGGCTGCCTCGTGATCACACGGAAGGACCGCTGATGACCATCGTCCGCACCCGATACGCGGAGGTCCACCCCGGCCTGGGCGACGGCGCCGACCCCGTCACCACGGAGATCATCCGGCAGGGCCTCAACGCGGCCGCCGACCAGATGAAGCAGTCGCTGATCCGCACCGCGTTCTCGCCGATCATCTACGAGGCGCTCGACTTCGCCGTCGCCTTCTACGACGCCGACATGTGCATGCTGGCGCAGGCCCCGACGCTGCCGGCGTTCATGGGCACGCTCGGCTTCTGCGTGCGGGAGGCCGTCGAGGGCGTCGGCGGCCCCGCCGCGCTCAGCCCCGGCGACGTGATCCTCTACAACGACCCGTACGGCACCGGCTCCCACCCCCAGGACGCGGCGATGGTGGTGCCGATCTTCCACGACGACACGCTGGTCGCCTACTCGGCCATCAAGGCCCACTGGCTCGACATCGGCGGCAAGGACCCCTACTGCACCGACACGGTCGACGTCCACCAGGAGGGCACGATCTTCCCCGGGGTCAAGCTGTACGACGCCGGGCGGCTGGTCAGCGACGTCTACCGGATGATCCTGGCGAACAGCCGGATGCCGGAGATGGTCATCGGGGACATCAACGCGATGGTGGCCGGGGCGCGCACCGGGGCGGAGGCCCTCGGCGCGCTGGTGCGCAGGCACGGCCTCGACACCTTCCGCCGCTGCGTCGCCCGCATGTACGCCCACGGCGAGGCGCTGGTGCGCGGCTGGTTCGAGCGTCTGCCCGACGGCGTCTACGAGGCGTCCAGCGTCATCGACTCCGACGGTGTGAACGGCACACCGATCCCCTTCGGCGTACGGGTCGTCGTGGAGGGCTCGTCGGTGACCGTCGACCTGACCGACTGCCCCGACCAGGTCGGCGGGCCGGTCAACTGCCCGCTGCCGTCCACGGTGGCGGCCGTGCGGATCGCGGTGGCCTTCCTCGCCGGGGCGGGCGAGCAGCCCAACGAGGGCCACTTCCGCCCGTTGGAGCTGGTCACCCGGCTCGGCTCGCTGTTCCACCCCGTGCGGCCCGCGCCCTGCTTCATGTACGGCATCCCCTCCGACCACGCCATCGAGCTGATCATCAAGGCGCTGGCGGAAGCCGTGCCGGAATCGGTGCCCGCCGCCAGCGGCGGTGACATCAACGCCCTGGTGTGGTGGGGCAACCGCGAGGCGACCGGCGAGCCGTGGGCCGACGGCGCGCCCCACCCGGTGGGCCAGGGCGCCTCGCCGTCGGGCGACGGCGCGAGCGCGCTCATGTACATCTCGGAGTCGGCCACCCGCTTCACCCCGGCCGAGGTGTGGGAGGCGCGCAACCCCTGGCGGATCGAGCGGCTCGCCCTGGCCGAGGACTCCGGCGGCCCCGGCCGGCACCGCGGCGGCCTGGGCCTCGACCTGTCCTTCCGCATCCTGGAAGACCAGTACCTCACGTCCGGGCTGGCCAGGACCGCGCTGGAGCCCTGGGGCCTGAAGGGCGGCCTGGCGGGGCGGCCCAACCGGCTCACGGTCGAATATCCCGACGGGCGCACCGAGGACTTCTCGCTGAAGACGCGGATCTTCCTGCCCAAGGGCGCGGTCGTGCACCTGCGCACCGGCTCCGGCGGCGGGTACGGCCCGCCCGAAGAGCGCGACCCCGAGGCCGTACGCGCCGACCTGCGGGAGGGCTACATCACGCCGGAGCACGCCGCACGGCACTACCCGCACGCGCTGTGACGCGGCGGGTCACAGCGCGCGCAGGCCGCTGATCACCTCGGACAGGATGCCGGGCGTGGGGAAGCGCGCGACGTTGGCGGGTGGGCGCACCTGCACGAGCCCCTGCTCGTGGAGGTCGCCCACCAGCACGCGTACGACGCCGAGCGGCAGGTCGATCGCCGCGGCGATGTCCGCCAGCGACGCAGGGCGGGCGCACAGGCTGAGGATCATCCACTGTTCGGGACCGAGGCTCACCGGCGTCGGCCCGCCGGTCGCGGTCACGATGGCGACGAGGTCGATCTCCTGGCTGGAGGGCCGCACGCGTCCGCGGGTCAGGGCGTAGGCCGGCACGATCGGCCCGGCCTCCTCGTCCAGCCACTGGTCCTGCATGCGTTCGGTCACTTTCGGTCCTCCTCGCCGGTGTTCTCGTTCTCCTGCGACCCCCGCTGCAGCGAGGCGAGGATGATGTCCTCCGGGGTGACCTCTCCCGCGGCGAGACGGGCGAGATCGGGGTCCTTGGGGCCCACCATGAGCCCGGATGGGATCAGCACGATGGCGGTCGTTCCTCCGTAGGGCGAGGGCCGCAGGGTCACGCGGATGTCCCGGCGTGCGGCCAGGCGCGCGACGACGAACAGCCCCATGCGGTCGGTGTCCGCGATGTCGAACTCCGGCGGGTCGGCCAGCCGTTCGTTCAGCTCGTCGAGCCGCTCCTTGGTCATACCGAGCCCGCGGTCCTCGATCTCGACCGCGAAGCCCATGCCGACGAGCTCCCCGCGCACCGACACGGAGGTGTGCGGCGGCGAGAAGATCGTGGCGTTCTCGATCAGCTCGGCGATGAGGTGGATGACGTCGGCCACCGCGGCGCCGTCGAGCCCGTGGTCCTCCATCGGCAGCACGTTCACCCGGGCGTAGTCCTCCACCTCGGCCGCGGCCCCGCGTACGACGTCGTACATCGGGACGGGCTTGCGCCAGGCGCGGCCGGGGGCGTTGCCCGACAGAATGATCAGGCCCTCGGCGTGGCGGCGCATGCGGGTCGTCAGGTGGTCGAGCCGGAAGAGCTCCTCCAGCATGTCCGGGTCGGTGATGTGCCGCTGCATACCGTGCAGCTGGGTCCGCTGCCGGTGCAGCAGCGTCTGGCTGCGCCGCGCCAGGTTGAGGAAGACCTGGCTGACACCCCGCTGCAGGCGGGCCTGCCCGATCGCGGCCTCAACCGCGGTCTCCTGCACCGTCGAGAAGGCCCGGCCCACGTCCTGGATCTCGGCGGTCCCGCCCACGGTCTGCAGCGGGGGCGCCTCGGTGGCCACGTCGACGTCCTCGCCCCGCTTGAGCTTGACCATCACGCCCGGCAGCCGCTTGTTCGCGAGGTCGAGCGCGGCCTGCCGCAGGTCGGCCAGCTCGCGGGCGATCCGCCCGCCGACCCGCAGCGAGATCAGGATCGAGGCGATGACCGCGAGAAGCCCGAAGCCTCCGGCCAGCACGGCCCGCCGCAGGATCGAGTCGGCGATCGGCGCGGCGCGCTGGGCGAGCAGGGCCGCCGCCTCGGTCTGCGCCTTCTGGAACGAGTCGGCCAGGTCGTCGGAGGTCGACTGCCACACCCGCTGCGTACGCGCCGAGAGCCTGGGCGCGGCGATGATCTGCTCTTCCTGCAGCCGCAGCCGCTGGTAGAGCGGAGTCGTGATCAGGTTGACGTGGAGCTGCCGCAGACCGGCGTCCAGCTCGGGCAGCGCCTGGTCGATGAGGAAGCGGCGGTTGCCCACGAGCTGGGTGAACAGCTTGCGTTCCTCGTCGGTGAAGCCGCCGGACGGGCCGACCGCCGCCGCCAGCGCCTGCTCGCGGGTCAGCAGCTCCTTGGCGTACCCGAGCGAGATCACCACGCGCGACTGCTGGTAGATCGGGATGTCGTCGATCAGCGCCAGGCTGTAGTGCATGCGGTAGATCGAGTCGCTGACCAGGTTGTAGGTCTCGATGGCACGCAGCCGCTCGGACAGGCCCTCGTCGACCTCCGCCCGGATCTCGTCGATCCGGCTGAGCCCCGACAGCATCTCGTCGACCTGCGTGCGCATTTCCGGAGTGGTGGCCGCGCGGGAGGCCCTCGACAGGGCCAGCGTGCGGACCTGCTCCCTGGTCTTGCTCGTCCGCTGGCGCTGCAGGACCATGGCGTCGCGGTCGGCCGACCGGTGCGAGCCGAGATAGCGCGCCGTGGTCAGGCGCTCGGCCTGAAGGTCGACGATCAGGGAGTCGGCGGGCCGCCGGAGCGTGGACCACAGCGTGTTGTAGGTGCGCAGGCTCAGGCTCTCGCTGATCGTGACGCCGGCGGTCACAGCCCACAGGGCGATCAGTGAGAAGAGTGGTACGAGCAGCAAGCCGATGAGCCGGGACCTGATCGGCCGGTCACGCCTGCGCGGACTCATGGCACCTCGCCCAGTGAGGGACAAGCCTCACATAAAACCTTTTTGCGACAGGGATAGAGACTAGCAGCGAGGTGCGCCGGATGAGGGCCCTGTGATCGGTTGGCCCGAAATATCGTGTCCAATCGTGATCTTGCAGTAGCGTCGATCATGGTAGACACGGAAAGGACCCGCACGCATGCGCCGCTTACTCGTGCTGGGAGTGATGGCCGTGCTGGCCCTGGCAGGCTGCGGCGGAGGCGAGGTCCGGGAGATCTCGGCCGCGAACCTCCCCTCGACGAAGGACTCCACCTTCGTCTACCTGTCCAATCTGGACATCGTCACCGACTGGGATCCGGCGAGCTCGTACTCCAACGAGATCATGGCGATGCAGAACATCTATGACTCGTTGACGATGTACAACCCCCGGACGCGCCGGGCCGCGCCACGCCTGGCCGAGCGCTGGCAGTCGTCGTCCGACGGCAAGGTCTGGACCTTCATCCTGCGGTCCGGCATGGTCTTCCACACCGGGCGGCCGGTGGACGCCGCCGCGGTCAAGGCGTCCGTCGAGCGGACCAAGCGGATGGGCGCGGGCGCGGCCTACGTCTGGGACTCCGTCCAGCAGATCACGGTCAAGGACCCGCTCACCGTGGAGTTCCGGCTGAAGTACGCCGCCCCGCTCGACCTGATCGCCTCCGCCGACTACGCCGCGTACATCTACGACACCCAGGCGGCGGGCACGGGCGACCTCAAGAAGTGGTTCCAGGCCGGCCGCGACGCGGGCTCGGGGCCCTACACGGTGGCGAGCTGGAAGAAGGGCCGCGAGAAGGAGCTCGTGCTGCGCGCCTTCGACCGCTACTGGGGCGGCTGGGAGGGCCCGCACTACCGGAACATCGAGTTCCGCGTGATGCCCGACCTCAACCGGGCCTACCAGTTGCTGCTGCGCGGCGAGGCGAGCTTCGTGGAGCGGCTGAACCCCGATCTCTTCCGCCGGGCCCGCGGCACCGCGGGCGTCCGCACCCTGCAGGTGCCGGCGTTCCAGAACATGCTCGTGCTGTTCAACACCGCCTCGGGCCCGCTGACGGACGTACGGCTGCGCAGGGCGGTGCAGAAGGCCATCGACTACGACGGCCTGATCACCGCGCTCAAGGGGGCGGGGGCGCCGGCCTCCGGCCTGGTCCCCGAGGGCCTGCTCGGGCACCTGCCCGACTACACCCAGAAGCAGGACCTGACCACGGCCGCCCAGCTGCTGAACGAGGCGGGGTACGGCCCCGGCGGCGCGCCCCTGCGCCTGACACTGACGTACGCGCAGGGAGACGACGACGAGGAACTGCTCGTACGCAAGCTCAGGAGCGCACTGGCCGGGCTGAACGTGGAACTCGACGCCAAGGCCATGCAGTGGAACGACCAGTGGAACCTGGGCAAGTCCGCCGACCCGGCCAAGCGCCAGGACATCCTCGTCATGTACTGGTGGCCCGACTACGCCGACGCCTATTCGTGGTTCCTGAACGTCTTCCACAGCGCGGAGCCGGTGTCCTTCAACCTCACCTACCTGAAGGATCCGAACGTCGACGCGAGGATCGACCGTCTGCCGTCACTGGTGGCGAACGACCGTTCCGCGGCGGAGAGGGCGTACACCGAGCTCCAGAGGACGCTCATCGGAGAGAAGGCCGTGGTGGCGGTGCCGTGGGTGGCCAACTATCAGCGGGCCTACCTGGGCAACGTTCAGGGGTACACCGACAACCCGGCCTACCCCAACGTCGTCTTCGTGCACGAGCTCATCCCGGGCGGCTGAGCCGCTCAGCCCCGCAGGCTGCGGCTGACTCCGCCGCACACGGCGCCGCGGGCGGCGCGGGACCGGCGGGGCGCCGTCGGCTCGTCGAGGTGGGCGGGCATGGCCTGCGCGGCGACGGCGTCCGACAGGATCCGCTGCGCCTGCTCGCCGTCGGGAAGCTGCCCGTGCTCGGCCAGCTCGTGCTGGAGGAAGGTGAGCGCGGCGGGGTGCCCGGCGGCGTCCGCGGCCACGGTGGCGCGGGCGGCGGTCAGCAGAGCGAGGTAGTGCGAGCGCAGGATCGCCTCACGGGTGCGCAACTGCTCCAGGTCGTCGAGCAGGGAGTGCGCGAGCTCGAGCAACTCGCTCGGCCGCGGCGGCTCGGCGGTGATGTGGGCGCGGATGTCGTCGAACTCCGACCGCATGATGATGGCCACCTCCAGCGACGGAAGTCCGGGCGGCCGGGTTGGCGCCGTACGGGGACTTCCGCATCGTCTTCGTAGCGCGCAGCGATTGCGAGCGGCTTGACGTTCGGTTGCGTGGGAAGGCGGCGGTCACATCGAGCCGCCGCGGTACGCGGGGAAGACGGCCGTGCGCGGCTGTCGTTCCTCACGTGGTTCCTCCCCGATCGTCCGTGCCGTCCCGGCTGATCGCCGCGGCGCTAAGTAGATGCCTGAGAGACGGATCTGGTTGTCCCCGCACGCTCGCCCGTTTTGCCGCGTATGGTGACCCGGGCGCGCCCCCGGCCCCGACCTGCGAGAACGTACGGGGGCCAAGCCGGCGCGGCCGGGAATAGCCCCCGCAGCGGGGGCGTTGTTCTCGAACCGGGTCATGGCGGTGCCGGATCCTGGTAATCTTGTGGTGTCGGCGCGGTTCGGCGCACTCCTCTTCGATCACTTCGGTGGTTGTCTTGCGTGTGCGCGGG
>NZ_VJVX01000083.1:0-22586 GCF_008033685.1 Microbispora sp. CSR-4 | reverse complement strand
CCCGGCGCGACAGCCGGGCCACCAGGCTGACCACGACCGCGATTTCACACTCCAGCCGAACCGCTCAGCCAGCGACCTGATGAACGTGAAAGATCGAGGTAAGTGGCGAACCATTGGCTGAGCATTGGCCACGCGATTGGCCGCCCTCCCTGTACGCCTTTGGCGTGATTGAAATTATTCGGGAGACACCTCGGGGCCGACTTCCGAGATTCACACCCTTATCAGAGTCGACGACAACACGACGTTATCGATGTCGAATACCGGACTGACCCGCATCAGCAGGTTCTTCAATTACAGAGACCCGAGGACAACGTCAATAGCATGCATGAAATCGGGTTTTTCATGGATTCGAGCGGTAACGCTCGACAGAGTCGCTAGCTCCGCGTCAGCTCCCGCGGCACCGACAGCAGGGGCAATAAGGCGGCTGCTGCGCGATCAGGAACGTCGGCGGCAGGCCCATGCCGAGCACCCCGCTCGGCGGTGAGAGCGTGCGCACCCAGTTGGCCTCGCCTCCCGCTGTCTTTGACGGTGTGCGTTTTGAGGATCGATGGTCATGTCGTGCTCTCCTACGTGGCGGGGGTTGCGCGGTCCTGTTGCAGGAGCCACAGGTCGCGAAACAGCCCGGGCTGGGAGATTAGTTCGGAGAAGGGACCCTCGGCGGTCACACGCCCGTCTGCCATGACCACGATCCGGTCGGCGACGACCGTGTTGGCGAGGTTGTGCGTAACGAGCACGATCGCTCGGTCTTGGGCGAGCTGACGCAATCCGGTGAAGATGCGGTGCTCGGCTCGGGCGTCCAGGTCGGAGGTGGGCTCGTCCATCACCAGCAGGCCGACGTCCCGGTGGATCGCCCTGGCGCCGGCGATGCGCTGCCACTGCCCGGAGGAGAGGGCCTGACCGCCCCACCATTCCCGCGCAAGCAGCGTGTCCAAGCCGCTCCGCAGCACGCTGATCACCGAGTCGGCGCCGCTGGGGGGGGCCGCCCGCCGTACCGCGTCGTCTCCCTCAGGCTGGGGCTGGCCGAGGTGGATGTTCTCCCGGGCGGTCATCGGCCAGCGGGCGAACTCCTGCGGCACGACCGCGCACTGCTTCCATAAGGCGTGCGGGTCCAGATCACGCGTGCTGACCCCGTCCCAGGTGACCACCCCGGAGGTGGGCAGGTTGAGCCCGGACAGCAGTTTCATCAGCGTGGTCTTGCCCGAGCCGTTCTCGCCCACCACGGCGACGATCTCTCCCCGCCGGACCACGAAGTCCACCTCGTGCAGGGTGTCGCGATCAGCGTCAGGGTAACGGAAGGTCACCTGGTGGAGGGCGACATGCCGGGGGCGGCCCGGCACGATGTCCCCCCGGTCCAGGCGTTGCCCGGCCGCCTCCTCGACGAAGGACTCCCAGTCGTCCATATATCGGCCGGTGCGCATGAGATCGGTTCCGTACCCAACGATGCCGTACAGGCCGCGGGAAGCCGAGCGCAGCGTGAAGACGAGCGTGCCGGCGGCAGCGGCGCTGATATGACCGGTGCCGAGCAGCAGCATCACGCCGGCCCACATCAGCGCCGAGGCGAGGCCGCTGACGGCGGAACCCACAAGGTTGATCCTGGCGCGCTGCCAGGCGGCCTGATCGTTGGTGCGGTCCACCCGCACGCCGCTGGCCCGGTATTTGTCCAGCAAGTAGGGGGCCAGGGTGTCGGTGCGGATCTGGTCGGCCTGGTCCTTGTGGGTCAGGTGCCAGCGCAGCATGTTCAGCATGCGGCGATCGTGGAACGTCCTCAGCGTCGCCAAATAGGCGACCCGTTCGCCCGCTACGGAGGCCGCGGCCTGGGGCACCGCGGTGAGTGCGAGCAGCGGCAGCAGGATCGGGGCGAGCGCGGCGATGACCACGGCTGTGGCGATCAGCGTGGCGGCCGAGGAGACCAGGTTCTGTGACTGGCCGATCATGTCGCGGCTGACCTCGACTCCTCGGTCGGCCTTGTCGTAGCGGTCGTTGAAGCCGGGGTGGTCGTAGGCGGCCATCTCGGCGTTGGTGGCCGCCTCCAGCATGCGGTACTCCGCCTCACGCGAGATCCGCGGCGCGAGCCGGTGCGATAGGGACTGGATCGCGATGCCCAGGACCGCTCGTGAACCGGCCGCCCCGCCCAGGATCGCCACGGAGGGCACGGCCGCGCGCAGCTGAGCGGGGTCCTGAGCGGACTGGATCAGCGCGCTGAGCGCCGCGGTGGTCGCGAACAGGCCGAGTGCCTCCAACAGGCCTGAGACGACCTGGCAGGCCAACAGAGCGATCGTCGATCGCCGGTCCACCGCCCAGGCCAGGGAGAAGGAGCGACGGACCAGCGTGGGCAGGCGGGCGCTCAGGCTGCGCCCGGTCAAGTGCTGGGCCAACTCGCTGGTGTCGCCGCCGTTGTAGTTGAACCTCAGCTCCTCGCTGTGCTGTTCAGGGCCGGTTTCGTCGTCGGTGACAGTTGTCTCGTCGGCCACGTCGGCGGCTCCTGTTCCAAAATCGGGAGAAACCTCGCCGGCGAAGCGGGCGCGCCTGGTCGGCAAGGACCTTCAGGTCGGACGGGGAGAGTGAGGCAAGGACGGGGATCTCGTCTGAAGGGATCTCGTGGGTTCGACGGAGCGGCTGCCGACGGCTGCTTGCGTCTCTATCGCCTCGCCGAGGCCGCCTGCGAAATGCTCCTTGCGGCATCGTCGTGCTCATCGACTCGGTTACCCAGGAGTTTGAAAGCCCTTGCGAGGTCTTCGGGCGTGTCAACCGCCACGCCTTTGTCGGCGACGGGAAGCATCCGAACGCCGTACCCGTGCTCGATGAAGCGCAGCATCTCCACACCCTCGGTCCGTTCCAGCGGCCCTTGCGGGAGCTGCCGAAACTGACGGAGAGCCTCACTGGTGAAGCCGTAGAGTCCCAGCTGACGCAGATACGTCGGGCGTGCCCCTCGCGGATAGGGGATCGGTTGGCGCGAGAACATCAAGGCGTTTCCGCCGGTTCCCAGCACGACTTTCACGACGTTGTGATCGAGGACGGCGCCAGCGTCGTCCAGTTCCGTGTAGGCGTTCACCGCGAGTGTGCCGACGGTGAGGTGGTGGAGAGCGTCGGAGACGGCGTCGATCGCGGTCGGCGCGATGAACGGCTCGTCGCCCTGGACGTTGATGTAGGCGTCCGCGGAAACGCGTTCAGCACATTCCGCGACGCGGTCGGTGCCGGTGAGGTGTTCTCGGGTGCGCATGCATTCGATGCCCAGTTCGCGGCAAACGGCCTCGATGCGTTCGTCGTCTGTCGCGACCAACACGCCGTCGAGACGCGTGGCCTCCATGCAGCGTTTGTGCACATGCCACAGCAGAGGCTTGTCCCCGAGCGGGGCCAAGGGCTTGCCCGGGAAGCGCGAGGCCCCCCACCGGCAAGGGATGATCGCTATGTGGCGACGCTCAGTGCGTGGCTGTGCTGTTGGAGCGGCGGTCATGGCGTACTCCTGTCGATCGGGTCTCAGGAACTCGCAGGACGTTCAAGGAGGGCCAGCTTGGCGCGGATGGTCGGTGAGGCGGCTCCCCGGAACGACCGCCACTCGTAACCGCTGACCTCCTCGCTCTGGAGCGTCACCCGGCGCTGTGCCTTGAGCCGGAAGATGAAGCGGAAGTCGACATGCTGGTGTCCCGGCTCGCCCTTGGCGAGGTTGGCGTCGATCTCATGCACGTCGATGTCCAGGGGAACCGTCTCAAACCCTTGGAGGGGGACGACCGCGTCGCTGGGGATGCCGGTCTCCTCCGCGAGCTCGCGCAGGGCGGCGTGAACGAGGTCCTGGTCGTCCCGTTCGACGTGTCCCCCCGGTGCGAGGAACTTGCCTGTCGCGTTGTGGCGGATGTGGAGCACTCGGTCGGTGTCGTCGAGGACGATGGCGCTGCAGGTGACGTGAGCTGGAAAGGTCTTGCGGTGCGTGGGGTCCTGCGTGTCGGCCAGAGCGGTGAACAGCACTTCGAGAAGTCGCTGCTCGCCGGGGTGGCGACTGAGGTACGCCTCGGCTGTGGCTCGGATGTGGTCCGGGGACGGCGGCATGAGATCACCTGTCGAAGTGGTCGAGCCAGATCCTGGCGATGGCCTGGCGATCGGTCATGGGCATGCTGTGCAGGCCAGGTTGGAAGCGGCCGTGGCTGAGGGCGGCCGTGGCGGCGAGTATCTCGGCCTGGACGAGGTGGATGTAGGTGCCGACGGCTGCTCCGTGTACGAAGTTGACGGCGCCGCCGTCGGCGAGCACGTAGAAATAGTGACCGGTGATCTCGTAGCGCGTCAGCTGTTCCCCAACAGGGATGCGCTGGTAGAGCTCGTGGAGGGCTGAGAGTTCCAGCTCGTCTTCCGAAGAGGTCACCGAAGCGAGGTAGGCGCCGTTGCGCAGGGCGGCGAAGTCGTGCTGACGCAGTGCGAGGTTTCCGGTGGCGCACAGGACGAGTTCGGCGTCCCTGACCGCCTCGGCGGTGGTCGATCTCGTACGGAAGCCCTGGGAGTGCGCCTGCACTCGCCGGACCGGGTCCGTGTCGTAGACCGTGACCCGCAGGTCGTTGGCCCGGAGTGTCTGCGCGATGGCGCGCCCGACCTTACCGAAGCCGAGGACGCAGGCGTTTCGGCTGGTCAGGATGTCGCCGCGGGCCCGGACCAGAGCGTCGGTGGAGAAGACGATGGACCGGCCCACGAGGTGGTCCTCGCAGTCCTTGAGGGGGGAGCGGGCCACCGAGACGACGGGACACGGTATGCGGCCGAGCGCCGCGTACCGCTGGTGCCCGTTCTCCGTGTCTTCCACAACGCCAAGGACACGGCCGGAGAACTTCTCGACCAACGTGCCGAGGCTGGGAGCGAAGTAACCGCCGATGTCCACGAGGACGACGTCCTGCCCGCCTGCCGTGTCCTCCACGTAGTCCAGCGCACGGGTGGAGTCGGCGAACAGTTCCCTGCTGAGGTGGTGGACGGTGTAGGCGCTCTGGACCACTTCCAGCGTCCGCTGGTCAACGGACTTGGGCTTGGGCAGTACGGCACCGACTGTCGAGGTCCTCGCCATCGCGCGCAGGAATGCCGGACGCTCAGAGAGCAGGTGCGTGATGATGAAAGAGGTGATCGGGCCGCCGACGGGGAATTGTCCGGTGACCCGCCGGAAGAAAGCATCGAGTCGTGCTCGCTCAGGACCCTCCACAGCAGCTCCTCCTGACTTCCGTCTGGTTAGGCGGCTCGGCTGTACATGCTGGGCTCAGCGGCCAGGGCTTGCATGTGGGCGCGTATGCCGCTGGTGAGGTCGACCAGCGCATGCCAGCCCAAGACCTCATGTGCGCGACCGGGGTGGGCGCGGGTGGTGGGGACGTCGCCGTGGCGGGGGTTCTCCTGACGCACCTCGATATCGCGGCCGACGAGGCTGTTGGCGATGCTGATCACTTCGAGGAGGGAGGCGTTCGAGCCTCCCCCCACGTTGATCACACCGCGTGCGGCAGGAGCGGTGGCCGCGGCGATGGTGGCTGCGACCGCGTCGTCGATGTAGGTGAAATCCCGGCGCTGGTGACCGTCACCGTAGAGGCGCAGCGGCTGGCCGGTCAGGGCGGCCAGCAGAGCACGGTGGGTGAACATATCGGTGCGCTGCCGGGGGCCGTAAACGGTGAAATATCGCAGTGCGACGACGGTGGTGGGGCAGTGGGGCTGCGCGGCGTGGGCGAGGCAGAGCTGCTCCTCGGCGAGCTTGGTGACGGCGTACGGTGACGCGGGCCGCGGGTGGTCGGTCTCGACGCTGCGTCCGCCATCGGTGGCGCCATAGACGCTGGAGGAGGAGGCGACGACCAGGCGGGGAACGCGCATGCGCCCGACGGCGTCGAGTAGGCGCTTGGTAGCCAGGATGTTGGAGGCGACGTAATCGCCGAACTGTGGTCCCCAGGAGGGGCGAACGCCGGGGATGGCGGCGAGGTGGAAGACCGCGTCCGCGTCGATCAGGAGGGGGTCGATGGCACAGCCGATCAGGTCGGCTGTGACGTGTATGTACCCCTGGTGCGACCGGAGAGGGTTGAGGTTGGCCGCGGCGGTTTGGTCGGTGGAGGGGTCACGGCGATCGACACCGATGACGACGGTCCCGGCCTGGACGAGGGCGTGTGCGAGGTGGGAACCGATGAAGCCGGCGGAGCCGGTCACGACGGCGCGGCGGGGGAAGTGGGTGTGCTGATGACTCAGCTGCTGTGTCACGGTGCGTCTCCAGAAGCGATGGTGTCGACGTTTCAGCTCAGCCGGGCCAGGACGGTGCGGCCGTGGGCGGAGAGGGAGAGATCCTCCTGCTCATATCCGCGCACCAGGGCGGTGACCGCCTCGATGGCGCCGAAGGATTCGAGGAGGCGTTGCTCCATGTCGGTGGGCCCGCGCCCGTATCCGGAGTAGAACGCGTTCCGGAGATGGGAAGCCACCTGCCAGCGGCGGAATTCGAGACGGGCGAAGTCTCGGACGCGGGCATCGCGCCGCATGTGTTCCAGGTCGTAGAGGCCGAAGGACTCGCCTATGTTCCAGTTCCGTGGCTGGTAGTCGAGGTGGCACACAGCGCTGTCCATGACCGTGCTCGCCAATACGTCCTGGTGGGCGGTCAGGAGTTCGCGTTCATCGGCGGAAATGAGACCGGCCTGATCCGCCCGGCCGATCCAACGAGCAAGGCGTCGTGCCAGGTCGGGGCCGACGGCGTCAGAGCGCGGAATAAGGGTGGCCTGGTGGAGCAGTCGCAGTACGCGACCGGCCTCGTGGTGGGCCAGTTCCTCCTCAGGCGATCCTGGGGTCACAGCATCTGCCCGCGTGCCGGACAGCGCGGTCACCAGCAGCGTGCACGTGCTGTCGTGACAGCCGACCAACTCGGGCACATGTCCTTGGAGGTGCCGCGACCAGGTGCGGTACGCCTGGACCTCCTGGACGTACCTTGATCGGTTGTCGTGCTGCTTCGCGAAGTATCTCCGTCCCTGACCGTCGGCCAGCTGGAGCAGGCGTGGCGGAAGGGACGGATCCGGCACAACGCGGACGGAACCGACCCTGTCGCGGGCCAGTTCCAGGCGCGGATCAACGAAGGCCGTGATCACGAGCAGGCCTCCTTCGCCAGGAGGGCCTGGTGCGAGGTGTCGTTGTGCCGGTCGAGGATCCATCGGGTTTGGTCCAGCCGGTTGCGGTGATGCTGCCAGCGCGTGATGGAACCGTGCGTGACCGTGAAGCCCGCGGGGGAGCCGAGCGGGATGCCCAGGAGCAGTGTGTGGGCGACGATCACGGTCTCGCCGTGTGCGGCGAACAGGACACGGTCGCCTTCGTGTTCTTCGATGAGCTGTGCCAGGTGGGCGCCGGCCCGTTTCAGGTATCCGTTCCAGGTGTCGGATCCCAGAGCCCAGGGTGTGTCCGGGTGGGCATGAGGCCCGCCGCCGGCGGCGGTCTTCACCTCGGCCCAGGGTCTGCCGTCGGCGTCGCCGTGGACCGGGCCGTCGAGCCGGACGTCCGTGATGAGCGGGATCCGAAGGGTCTGACTGATGATCTCACCGGTCTGGATCAGGCGCAGGCGCGGTCCGGCGTAGAGCGCGTCGAACGGCTTCTCTCGGTGTTCGTCGGCGAGCCGACGTGCGGCCTGCTCCACCTGGGCGTAGCCGCGATCGGTCAGTCCGGTGCAGGTCCGCGGTCCTCCAACCAGTCCGTCGGCGTTGCACTGAGCCTCGCCGTGGCGGACGAAGACGAGTTCGGTGATGATCATGCTCGACCTCGGAGTCGGGGGTAGTTGGGTGGCCAACCGTGGCTGTAGCCGTTGCGCCCGATGTAGGGGGCGGTCAGGACGGCGTGCAGGACGAGAAAGTCGTCGAGGCGGTCGCGGTCCGTGGCACCGAGGCGGGTGTCGTGGTGATCCGCGGCCTCGTTATAGGCGTGTAGGGCCGTGTCGATGGCCTGATCCGAGAGCGGTCCGTACGTCAGAAGCAGCGTGGCGATCAGCTTCGCGAGGTCGTAGGCCATCGGCGCCAGCGTGAGGTCGTCGGTGTCGACGGTGAAGACAGCCCCGGCATCGGTGATGAGAAAGTTCCGGGGGTTGCTGTCCTTGTAGAAGGCGGTGGGTCCCTCCGCCGTGCTTTCCAGCAGCGTCAGCATCGCGTGCAGAGCAGCCTTGTTGGGTAAGTAACCCTGCTCCAGCCGGTGTTGGAGGGCGGCCCTGCGGGGGCCGAGGTAGTCGGCGAAGGCGGTGCCGTCCTGGAATCTGTGCGGTGTGGCCAAGTCGGCTGCTCGCAGGTCGCTCGCCCAGGCGGAGCCGTGGGCATGGCCCAGTAGCGCCGCCAGCGCGGGCAGGTCCTTCCGGTGGACTGGACGTCCTTCGATCCGCTGGTAGGTCAGGCTGGTCGGCCCGATCACCACGAACGCCGGCAGCCGCAAGGGTCGCGCGTGTTCCGTGATCCACCAATGGTGACGGACAGCGGCGGAGATCTGATCGGAAGTCTCATAGAACTTGGTGAAGTCGCCACTCGTCATGATCGGCCTTTCCTGGGCTGGGCCACGACGAACGTGATGACGGACCGAGTGGTGAGCGGCCGGTCCGGCACGGACTCGTGAAGCAACGATGCAAGCGCTCCCGGATTCCCGTACAGGCCCGGAGCTAGGCCGTACTTCGGGTTGGTCGCCACGTACTCGGCGATGTGGTCGTGACCGTCGAAGGTGAAGGTGTGCTCCTCGTTTTCGGCGGTCACCACGTCGAGCGACGTCGCCGCCAACTCGGCGAGATTGCCGCTGTGCGCCGAAACGTACAGGCTCTCGTGCCGCTCGGCGTGAGGATCGAGGCCCGCCGTGGCGACCAGCTGGTCCATTTCCCGGTAGCTGTCGAGGCTCTTGGTGACCAGCACTGCCAGCGCTCCGGGGGCGAGAACGCGGTTGATCTCCGCTACGACCGTCTCCGGGCGAGGAGAGTGGTACAGGCAGAACGCGGCCACCGCCAGGTCGCACGACCCGGCGGGCAGGGGCAGCCGATGGAAGTCCCCTTGGAGGAAGCTCACCTGCACGCCCGGCAGATGACGGGTCCGCTCGCGGGCCTGGTCGATCAAGGCCGGGGCCGCGTCGAGACCGACGACACGCCGCGGGTGTAGCAGACTGGCGAGCGCCGCGCTGCTCGTACCGCGACCGCAGCCGATGTCCAGGACCGCACCGAGACGGTCGGCTCGCGCGTGATGGGATCGCACCAGCTCGACGATCGTGTCCGGAACGGGCCGGCCGGAGGTCTTGGCCCGCATCAGAGCGTTTGACCGGCCGGCGAGACGGGAGGCGTGGCCGTACAGTTCCGTCTGCCGCGCGGGGTCGAGAAACGGATTGGTACCGCTCATGCCGCGCCCTCCCTTCGCGGGCGCGGACGGCTCAGCGGTGTTCGGCGGCCACCTTGCGCAGCCAGCGGCGCGTCTGGCGCCGGTTGGCCAGCAGAATCACGTCGGCATGCCCGGACGCGAACTCCTCGATCTTCGCCATCACGCGGGGGCGCATCCTGCGGCGGTACGTCGCCACGTACTTGATCACACCCCAGTGGATGCGGTTGTGCACCCCGTTGCCCTTGTGCCCGGCCCCGTGCCGCAACTGACGGGAGAAGATCCCCCACAGCGCGGCGGCCGTGGACACGTCCATCAGGACCACGGTGTCGCAGGCTTCCAGCCGGATTCGCAGCGTCGAGTTGTAGTTGCCGTCGATCACCCATCGCGGCTGTGCGACCAGCTCCCGCTGCAGCTCGGCGAACTTCTCCATGGGCAGCTCGTTCCACTCGTCGTCGTAGAACGCGGCGTCCAGGTGCGTCACCGGGGCGTCGAGGATCTCCCCCAGCGCGCGGGCCAGGTAGGACTTGCCGCTGCCTCCGCAGCCCACGATGGCGACCTTCTTCACAGTGCTCCAGCCTAGAGTCGCCCGGGCACCCGGACAGGCGGGCCGCCGGGACACGTTCGGTTGATCTCGGTACGAGGGCCTGGCGGGTCTGTGGCGGCATCAGGCCACTCCTCGTGCGGCCACGTCGGGACTCGTGATCGTGTTCAGCACGGTCTCCAGGACGTCGACCTGCCTGCTCAGGCGGAAGAGGTCCAGGCGGTCCAGACACGCCGCGATCAGGTCCACGTGCTGCTGGCTGCCGGAAATCTTCTGGAGAAAAGTGAGGCGCTCGATCACCTCGCGGCCGGAGGACACGATCAACTCAGCGGGCACGAACTGGTCGACGTGGCGGATGTCGGCCGGAGCGAGCGGCAGGCAGCCGGCGAGCACCGCCTCGAAGATCCGCTGCGTCATCTGCCCGACTGCGGCGTACCGCTCGGGCAGCATGAGGATGGTCGCCAGGGACCTGCTGTACAGCTCGTGGGCTTGCTCGAAGGGGACCCGTCCGAGGAAGCGGACATGCGGCCAGCGATCGGTCCGGGTCCACTTGCCACCGACCAGGTGCGCGACGCGGGCGGCGGCGGGGGCGAAGTAGCGGTCGAAATGCGCGTCGCGGTCGTACTGGTTGCCCACGTAACCGAGCGCAAGATCTCGAGGTGTCGCGGCGAGCGCGAGCGGATCCGCGCGGGCCAGGAGCCGGTCGTCGACCGGGAAGAGCAGGCGGTGGGCACCCGCTGATGGTTCGAGTGCCGCTTCGCACACGGCGGTCCGTAGAGCGCCACGCCACACGCTCTCAGTCCGCAGCTTGCGGTCCTTGTCCCAGATCACGGTCGGCGTACCGCGTCGTGCGGTGTAGTGCGCGAGAAGTTCGGCCTGGCGGTGCAGGTCACAGGTGTGGCCCTCAGTACCGCACGCTGTGGTGTTGCGCCCGGTGATCGCCCAGCGCCATTCCAGGAACAGGACGTCGATCGTCGGAATCCCGCTGTCGAAGACGTATGCGCCGCCGAGGCCGTCGCCGGCTTCCATCAGGTCGCGGTTGGGCTGGAGGAAGACGATCTCGTGCCCGCGGGCGAGGATGGCGTCGATGAAGGGGCGGCGGTGGCTGCGGCCCCCGTCCGGCGTGTCGGTGATCCCGTTGCCGAGGAAGCCCCAGAAGCTGTACCCGATCTTCACTTGGTTATCCACCGGCCTTCCAGCAGCAAGGCGTCCAGGCCGGACTCGGCCAGGCAGTCCAGGGCCATGGCCGGTGTCCCGCAGATCGGCTTGCCCTTGACGTTGAGCGAGGTGTTGATCAGCACTGGGACACCGGTGCGGCGTGCGAAGGCCGTCAAAACCGCGTGCATGAACGGGTTCTGCGATTTCGTGACGGTCTGGAGGCGGGAGGTGCCGTTGGCATGCACGATGGCTGGCACCTTTTCGCGCGCCGCGGCTGTCACGCCGGAGGCCATCGACATGTAGGGCGCTTCCTGGCCCAGGGTGAAAAACTCCTCAGCGCGCTCGGCCAGGACCATCGGGGCGAAGGGCCGGAACGGCTCCCGGTACTTCACCGTGGCGTTCAGCCGCTCCACGACCCCCGGCTCCAAGGGAGAGGCGAGGATCGAGCGGTTGCCCAGGGCACGCGGACCGGCCTCCACCCGACCTTGGAACAAGCCCACGATCATCCCTTCGGCGAGCTGGTCGGCGAGGAACTCGGCGGGTTCGATGCCGATGGTCTTCTGCCGGAGCTGCGGCCAGGCGATCAGATCGAGGGCCTGGTCCTGGAACGACGGACCGAGGTAGCAGGATCGGGCCACGCCGGCCACGGGCCGCCGGCTCCCGCTGTCAGAGTGCACAGCGACGGCGGCACCGATCGCGGTGCCGGCGTCACCGGGGGCGGGCGGGACAAACACCTGATCGAAGATGCCGGCCTCGATGATCCGGCCGATGCTCACGCAATTGGTGGCGACTCCGCCACCGACACACAGGCGACGGGATCCGGTGAGCGTCCGCGCCCGGCGGGCCAGATGCAGCATGACCTGATCGGTGCGCTCCTGGAGCGCCGCGGCTAGGTCCCGGTGGACATCCGCGAGCGGTTCGTCCGGGTGACGCTGGGGGCACGTCTCGCTGATAAAGCGCCGAGAGGTCCTCGGATACCCGGAGTTCAGGGTGCGAGGGGGGAAATAGGCGGGGTCGACGGAGAAGCCAGCCGGGGTGGTGCGGACAGCCCGGGCGAACAGGTGACGGAACCGCTTGGGGTCGCCGAGGGCGGCGAGGGCCATCACGGTGCCCTCCTCGTCGCCGCGGCGCCAGCCCAGATGCTCGGTGACCGCGCCGTACACGTACCCGAGCGAGGCCGGGTCGTAGACGGCCTCCACGATGCGGGTGCGGGGGCGCAGCGTGTCGTGGCCGTGCGCGATGGTGGTGGTCTGCCGTTCGCCGAGACTGTCGACGACGAGCACCGCCGATTCATTCCACCCGGACGCGGCGAAGGCAGCCATCTGGTGGGCTCGATGGTGCGGGACAGGCGCCACACGGGCTGAAGGGAACAGCCGCCCAAGGGCGCGAACACGCTGCTGGGTGCGCAGTGCCACCTTGGCGAAGCCCCTGGCCCGAGCCAGCGCTCGATCGCGCGTGCTCACCGATAGGGCCAGGCGCAGGGCGGCTGGGGACTCGAGGAGATAGCGGGCGGGCTGGAAGTTGTATGCGACAGCCTCCACGTCAACGGCGGTGAGTCCGGCTTCTCCCAGCAGCCACTCGACCGCGAGGCGGGGGTAGTCCTTGGTGTGTTTGTGCTGGGAGAGACGCTCCTCCTCCACGAAGCCGATCAGCTCCCCGTCGACCAGCAGCGAGGCGGCGGAGTCATGGGTGTAGGAGCACAGGCCGAGGATGACAGAGGGAATTCGGTCCATGTCGTGCGTCACCTCGTCCCTGCCGTCGCGCGGGTGGTCGAGGTCCTGGCGCGGCGGTTCAACTCGCCGTACCACGCGGTCAGCGCCTGGCCGAGCGGCCCGACGATCCCATCGGCCACACGCCACGCCTGATCGCGCAGGCCGTCCTTCCACAGCCGGTAGCTCCGCAGGGTCTCGGTCATGCTGTCCCATCCCGGATGCCCTGTTACCGCTCCGGTTTGGACCTGGTCGAGAAGCGCGTCGAAGCCCTCCCACTCGGTGGTGAGGTCCGGCATGATCGCGCTCGATGTGAGCGAGGTGAGGTGCTCGGCCTGGCCGAGGTGGCGCTCGTAGATGTGCAGGGACCCTACGTAGTGGTGAAAGTCGCCCAGCCCGACGCCGAGCCAACCGGCGACCAGCTCGTGCAAAGTCGTGTAGAAGAACAGGTCGTACGGCATGCCGATCCACACGTCCTGGCCGCGCATGGTGGTCGACATGTGCAGGCGGCCGGCGCGTAGGTGGAAGGCGAAACCGAGCGTGCAGGGCACGTCCTTGTGCCCAGCGGCGTCCCGAGCCGGGTCATACAGCTGAATCAGGGCCCGGCGGGAGTCGGGGTCTTCCGTGAGGATCTCAAGAACGCGGTGCAGCTGGTCCACGACGCCTGCCCAGTTCCGCATGCGTGGGCCGTAGGCGCCGCGCAGAACACCGTCATCGGCGTACTGTCGCAGCTGCGCGTTGTAGTCAAAGATCCACGGGTCATCCGAGCCGGAGAGGTGCCAGACGGTCTCCGCGACCGCGAACGCGGGGTTCAGGATCCGGGCCGGCGGCGCGTACAGCAGTCGGGCTCGGGGCTGGGTCAGCCGCATGTGGACGTCGAGGACCTCACGGGTCGCCATGCCGCGAGGCGCGACCTTCTCGCCGTTCTTCGCCAGGGTGACTGCCCCGGCGAAGAGTTCGGCGACGCTGTCGCCGATCAGGTGTGTCATCGGGCACGGGCTCCTTCGCCCCGCGACAGCGCGGAATCAGCGCCAGGGGCATCGTGGTGGATGGGGACCAGGCGCGTGGCAGCGTCGTCGGCGCGCCCGAGGATGAGGTGCGCGACGTCGGCGGCACTGTCTCCGCGCCACCGGCACACCGCATCCGGCATCGTCTGGACGGCGGGCCGGTTGGGGCGGGCCAGTGACGAGAGGGCGTCGGCGATGTCGTCCGCGCTGATGCAGCGCCGGGCGAGGCCGTGCTCGGCCAGACCGAGCGTGCGCTCACCGGCCGCGCCGATTTCGAGGACCGGCACGTTCAGGAGGGCCGCTTCGATGCCGCATGTCGAGTACGCACTCGCCAGGGCATCGGCACCGGCGAAGCAACCGCGTGCTCCGACCCGCGGGTCGGTCACGGCCACGAGCGCTCCGCCGTCCGGCATGACCAGGGCGTAGAACGCGTCGGCGCTCTGCGCGGGGTGGGGGGCGATGACGAGGCCCCAGCCACCGTCGGCCCTACGTAGCCCGTCCAAGAGCAGGTCGGCCTGGGCCCTGAGACGGTCAGGGCCGAAGGGCTGGCAGGCCCACACCACGATCCGGGTGGGCTCCCTTCCGGTGGCGGCACCGATGAGCTGTGCCAGGTACCGCTGCTGGGCCTCGCGGTCGCAACGGGCCAGGCTGTCGAAGCGAGGCTGGCCCAGGACATGGACTTCGGCGTCGGGATGCCGCGTCCAGGCCCGCGCGAGGGGGGCGTCGCGTTCCCCCATGACGACGATGTGACGACTGTGGAGAGCCGGCCACGCGACCGACTCCGCTGTCCAAGCACCGTGCTGGACGTGCACCGTGTTGATGCCGTGGCGCTCGGCCGCGTGCACAGCGAGCGCTCCCAGCGGGCTGGTGTCGTTGCTGACCAGCACGGTGTGCGGCCGTGCCACGGCGAGGACATCGTCCAACCACGCTTCCGCCTCCACGACGGATCGCCACGACGGCTGGGTGCATCCCCCACTCGTCTCCAGAAGCACCGAGACGAGCCGGAGCAACCGACCCAGATGGACGCTGTGCTCCTTCACCCGAACGACTGCGTCGTCCTGCCGCAGGAACTCTTTCACGGCACCGCGGCGGCCGAAAAGGCCGGCGGGGGGCGAACACAGCCTCACCTCCTCGGCTCGAGGAGCCGGACTCCGCTCCGCCGGATCGGTGGCGAGGTCGATCAGCAGGCTCCTTCGCCCGCCGCGCGCGAGGACATCGAGCACGGGGAGCAACGTGGCCGCGTGACGGGATGACCACGACAGCGCCACCACATCACTTCGGCGCACCTCGGACGCAGGGGAATGCGCAGCGGCCACATGAACAGCGGGACGGGTAGGCGACTGTGCGGGTCGCAGCGGATTGTGCGAGACCGCGGCCCCCAGTACGAAGGCCACGCCGGACCAGGTGACGGTATAAGACCGGTACTCCCGTGAGCTGCTCGACCGCACGCCGACGAGCCCCTCGTACGGTGCGGGAGTCATCGCGCCGGGGGCCTTCTTGAACGGTTCCCAGGCACTGAGCGCCATCAGCTTGCGTACCAGCCGCTCCACCAGGCGCCGCACCGGCACGTGCTGCACGTACAACCATCCCGCGCCGCCAGGCGTCGCAGCGAGATGCGCGCCGTACGTCTCAAGCGCCCCCATGATGCGATTGACTTCCTCACGCACCTCGCCCGAATCGAGCGGCAGGGCCTCCAGGTCTCGCGTGGTGATCTGCTCCGCCCGCATCGTGGCGAGAGCGCCCACTCCCACCAAGGCCCACAACGGCTGCCCCTCGAAACCGCTCCTGACAAGTCCGAGCGCGCTGTGCCCAACCGCCTTCACAGCGAGCCGCCTTCAATGAGCGGGGTCTGTGCGGCGCTGATGCCGAGGAGGCGCAACAGGTCCTTGGGCGATTCGGCGACCACGGGGGACGACCCGATCGGGCGGCCGTATCCCCAGCCCGCGTGGATGTAGGAGACGCCGGCGCGCCGCGCCGCCTCTTGGTCGACCGCCATGTCACCCACGTACGTCACATCGGCCGGGTCGGTACCAAGGTCGACCAAGGCGAGCAGGATCGGGTCCGGCGCCGGCTTACCCCGCCCCTGGCCATCGAGCCCGCGCACGGTGGCGAACGGACAGCCGAGCCGCTCAAGGAGGGGGTTTGTCCTGGACAACGGCTTGGAAGTGACGACTCCGAGGGACCAGCCAGCAGCGGCGGCCGAGTGAAGGACGCCTGTGATGCCGTCGAACTCTCGGGCCAGATGGGACGCTGCCGCAGATGCCTCCGCATACGTCCGGTGAATCTCCTCAGCGTTGGCCAGACCGAGAAGCCCCATGATGTCGTCGAAGGGGCGGCCAAGGTGTTCCTGGTATGCCTCGAAGGGCACGTCGAGGCCATGGGCTTCCTGGACCGCGTACCACGCTCTCTCCATCACAGGACGCGTGTCGACGAGAACACCGTCCAAATCGAAGAGGAGGCTACGCCGTACTACTGAACCGCAGCCGGCCTCGCTCCCCGACACGGGATACGAATCAGAGGGAAGTGATTCAGGAGGCATGATGAAGGGTCTCCAAAGAGGGAATGACGAGGGTCGGAAAGCGACGGTCGCTTCCGGGCGCCTGATGAAAGCGAGCACCCGCTTACCGGTTTCGTGCTCGGTGGGGCGCAGGGTCCGGCTGTCGGCCATCACCGAAACGAGACAGAGGTTGGTCTTCACCGGATTTCCTCCCCGGCAAAGGCAGATGGTGGTTTCGTTGACCTTGAGTGAACCGTGAATGACGACGGGTAGGTATCCCCGGCCAGTCCGCGATGCCGTCAAACCCGTCAAAGATCGTTCTCTTGTGAACGGGGCCGAAGGATGGCACACAGGAACGAGAAACTGGCTTCTGTAATAGCGGAGACCGGCTGGTCGCAGCCCAAGGTTGCCGCAGCGGTAGTAAGGGTTGCCGCCGAGGTCGGTGCCAGTGAACTGTTCAGCACGACGCGTTCCCACATCGCGATGTGGATCTCCGGAACCCGTCCCACCGGCAGGGCCCCCCTTATCTTGTGCGAGACGTTGTCTCGGCGGCTGCAACGCCCGGTCACACTGGCGGAAATCGGACTTTCGGCATCGACCCCCGATGCCGACCCGGCATCCGAGTGGCGCGTCGATACGCTGACCGCGCTGGTGGATCTGGGGAGAAGCGACATGGACTTGGGACGCCGCCAACTACTGGCTGGCGCCGCCTACTCGATAGGCGGCCTGGTGCTACCCGGACAGCAGTGGTGGGATGACGCTCCAGCGCGAGCCAGATCCCGGCCGGCCGCGACAAGTCGCCGGATCGGCGTCGGCGAAGTCAACGCCGTCCGCGAGATGACGGAGTTCTTCTCGAAGCGAGATCAACGGCACGGCGGGATGGATGGCCGCACCGCTCTCTGCCGCTACATCCACGACGACGTCGCGAGATACCTCGGCGGCGTCTTCACCAGCGAAAAAACACGCTGTTCTCTTCTGGCCGCGGCCTCCGAGGCCGTATATGTGGCGGGCTGGATGAGCTTCGACGCCTCGGAACACGAAGCAGCTCGCCGCTATTTCACACTCGCCCTGAAACTCGCCGCAGAGGCCGATGAGGCCCCGCTGGCTGGTCACATCCTGCGGGCCATGGCCCACCAGGCGATCGACTTGGGTCACCCCGGGGCAGGTGTGCGGCTCGCGGCGGCGTCTGTCGACCGAAAGCGCTACACCCTGGCGACACCTCGCGAGCGCGCGCTGCTCGGTGTCGTGCAGGCACGCAGCCTCGCGACCGACGGGCAGAGGCGTGAGGCGATCGCCGCCCTGCTCCGCGCGGAGGACGACCTGGCCGCGGCGGGACCGGGCGACGAAGACCCGCAAAGGGTTTGGTTCTTCCAGAGAGCCTCGCTGGCCCACGAGACCGCACGCACCCTCTGGACCCTCGGCGATCTCGATGGGGCGCTTCGTGAGTTCCACAACAGCGTGGTGACGAGGAAGGCCGAGACGTTCAGCCGGACCCACGCCGTGACACTCGGCTACATGGGCACCGTGCAGGCCAAGCAGGGCAACGTCGAGGCAGCCTGTCACACGTGGGCCCAGGCTCTTGACGCCATGGAAGGCGTTCAGTCGGGAAGAGCACGTGAGGCCGTCGTGAACATGCGCAGAGTGTTGTCTCCCTTCCGGAACCGCGGGATCAACGTGGTAGCAGAGATCGACGAGCGAGCCAAGGCCGTACTCAAACGAGTAGCCTGACAGCGCCGTGATGGCGAGGATGAGCACGGTGCAGCCGCGCTTCCCGCCCTACTCGAAGCCGAGAAGGGGAAACTCGTGTCCACACAGTCCATCGAAGTGCCTGTGATCGCCACCGTGGTTGGAGGTCACACCGGCCGGCTCGACGACTTCAAGGGCGGTGTGGAATCGATCATCAGGTTGCGCCCGGACTACCCGTTGGAGACGCTGCAGGGGATCGAGGAGTTCTCCCATCTCCAGGTCACCTGGTTCTTCAACTTCGGGTCTCCTGATGACGTCGCTCTGCACGCCCGTAGCCCACGCGACAATCCGGCGTGGCCGGCGACAGGGACGTTCGTGCACCACAATCACCGGCGGCCAGCCCGGCTGGCGACCTCGTTCCCTCGCCTGCTCCGTGTCGATGGACGGGATCTGCATGTCACTGATCTCGACGCGGATGACGGCACGCTTGTGGTGGATCTGGTAGCGGTCTTCGAGGAGATGCTCCCTCGAGGCTCTGTCACGCAGCCGTCTTGGCCCAGCGAGATGCTGAAGGACTACTGGCGAGACGCTTCCGAACGCTGATCCGGATGGGGCGCTGGCATCGATCCGAACGAGGGAGGTTGATACTTTCGTCGCCAGTGTCGGCCAGCGTCGACGTGCCCAAGGGGTGGTCAGATGCCGAGGGTCGGAATCGAGTGCCTGGTCGAGCACTCGATTCGCTTCGCCTTCACGCGATGTCGAATTCGCCGTCCTTGACTCCCCCAATGAAGGCGTGCCACTCCGCGGGAGTGAAGAGCAGCTTGGGGCCGTCAGGGTTCTTGCTGTCACGAATGGCGACCACGCCGGGAAGGTTCGCTGCGACTTCGACGCAGTTGCCCCCGCCACCACCACTGAGCGAGCTCTTCTTCCAGGCGGCCTCGGAGAGGTCGACGCCGGTTAGATCATTGACTTCCATCGAATCCCCGCTTCCTTGATGATGTCCAGCGATTGGCTGGGCCGGTAGGCTTCAGCGCGAATCCTGTCATATCTGCCCCAGACCAGAGACACCACTTCATGGTCTGCCGATACCTCGCCGGTCGCGGACGACTCTATGGAGACGGAGGTAGGGGCGTCCGGCAACTCCGCGATGATGAAGCTCGACAGCAGGCCGGATGTGCACGACGTATCCCGCGGAACGATCTGGATCTTGATGTTCTGTCGGCCCGCAAGGACTACGAGACGGCTGAGCTGCTCGCACATGATCTCAGGACCGCCGATGAGACGGTCCAAGACTGTCTCATCCAGCAAAACCCATAGGGCGGGTGGGCGGTCTCGATCGAGGACGATCTGGCGGGCCATTCGCGCAGCGACCTGTTCCTCGATCTCATCCTCGGAGGTGGCGAGGTCCCCGCGGAAGACGGCTCGCGCGTAGTCCGCGGTCTGGAGGAGCCCGGGGATCAGCAGCGGGTCCCAGCTTCGCAGTACCTGCGCTCGGGGCTCGATCTCATCCGACCATCCGAGGAACCAGTGGGGCGCCGACGGCGAGGTGATGTTCCGGCAGAGCCGGGCGAAGAGGTCACCCGTCCCGAACACCTCATCGCACCGGGCTGCCAGATCCGGCTTGGGCGTCCGGTTGCCGATCTCGATGTGCCCTACGAGCGACCCTGAGACTCCCAAACGTGTGCCGAGCCGCTCTTGGGATAGACCGGCTTGCTTGCGGGCCCGCGCCAGCTCACGCCCGAAGCGCTGAACGGGCGTCAGACGGGGATCGAGGTCGTTCGCCATGCCCTTCCTCTCCTCGGCTTCCTGATGCGATGACACGTTCTGACAGACCGCTACACCTAGCGAAAGTTTCCGTCGTCCGATTGTCGATGGATTGCGGCTACACGTCCACCGAAATCGAGGGAATCTAGTCCCGGATGTTTACTCCACAACTGATCAATGACAACAACCGGACAAAAGCTCTGGCCGTTTGTCTATGCGTCAGCCGTGATCGGAGCGTCGATGTATCCATCGGGAGGTGAACCATGGCTTCGGGGAATGCGCTGCACAGTCAGGAGCACCTCATCTACCCGGTGCAGCCCATCTGGGATCTGCGAACCCGGGAATCACCACCGCTGTTGTTCTTCTCCCAGCAGCATTCCATGCCCTGGATGCCCTGCAGGTTACCGGAAGGTCCCATTCCTGGTCGCACTTGTGGAGACGCGACGAATCGGCCGGGATGCCCGAGGAGAAAGCGGCCACAAAAGCCAAGGTGGCGGTAAGTGCATGAAGGTTCAGAAAACGGCTAAACTGAGAGCAGTCCGCTGGCCTCGATGTGTGGCCGATCAAGACTTACACAGCGTGGGGCAGGCAGACTTCGCCGGGCAGGCCGTATCGGTTGGTGCCGCGAGAGTGTGGGCTAACGGGCTGTTGGACGGGCACGTCGCCGACGACGTGCGGGAGTCGGCGGTGCTCCTGCTCAGCGAGTTGGTCACCAACGCCGTCATCCATTCGGAGTCCGGTCGCAGGCCAGGCGGGCAGGTCACCGTTTTCCTGGCTGTCGGAGATGGCACGGCATACTGCGAGGTCATCGATGACGGCTCCGACACCAGTGTTCCGGGCATCCGCGAGGCGACCCTGGAAGGCGACGGCGGACGGGGCCTGTGGATGGTGAACGCGATGGCGGACGCCTGGGGCTTCCACCACGACGACGAGGCCGGGAACGCGGTCTGGTTCCGGATGGGCACGCGCCCGGCGATGGCACATGCCGTTTCATGTTCGAACGCTGCCGCTGCCTCATGAGAGACCGGTGGTCACGGCAGGGGCGGCGCACTGTCCGTTCCCCCGGGCCGCTACGGCACAGCGCTACAGATCCGGCCAGGCGCCTTGGTGAGATGACTCGGTGAAGCTCCGTGCCGCCGCGTGCACCCCCAGCCACAGCGGCACGGTCGCGGTCTCTGCCTTCCCCAATAGCAGAGCCGCCATAGGGACCTGCTCGCACGCGTTCTGACGCGCGGCAGGCCCCGGCGCGACGGTACGGGCGAGCCCCCGTATTGCCCCGTACCGTCGCGCCCCCTCTCGGGTCCCAGCCCCGGCCTCGCCTTCGCTACCCAAACGCCGGCGTCCTGGGTCTCTGGTGACGGTCTCGAGAGAGCAGCGCCCAACTCGTGATGAAGGTGCTCGCATGGATAGATCCGCGGATCTTTCCCCCATAAGGTGCCGCGGGCGTGGAGGGCAACGAAACCCTTGACGCCTCACGCTGAAGCTAGGATTTCCGCTGACCCCCTACGGACAATCATAGTCGGCGGATCAATCTTTTTTAAGAGTCGAATCTGCCGTTTCGAGCACTTCGTCAGCTTCGATCCAGTTGCCGCCGCCAAACATGCTATATATTCGCACATAAATGCCTTTCAGGCTTATGGGCTCGATCATTCCGGTGCGGGTGTCCAGTCTAGACTCTCCCTTTACAGCAACCTCTTCAGTCTTCCCACCATTGACATCGCGGTAAGCGTAAAAGAATGCCGAAAAGGAGACAGCGAAGACGTGTGGTATCTCGGTCTTGAAATACGAAGGCACGACCCCTCGAAATTCGACGCGCCCGAAGATTGTCATTATTGCACTTCGCTCAAGCGCTTCCTGCGCCTGCGTTGCCACCAACTCCTCAAAATCTATCCCCGCGATTTCGTTTGAATCTAGCGGAACCGGACTGTCTGGCGCCAAATAGCGCATGACTTCTTCCAGTGCCTCAAATACCAATAGCCGCCCTTCTTCAACGGGGGTCTCCACTGCAAGATTTGCAGCCAAGCCCTTTCTTGGCTGGCGATCCGTATAAAAATCGCCGTCACCGGTCACAAAGAGGACTTTGTAGCGATCGGAGAGCGTTATACATGCCTCCCAAAGCAAGGAGTCCTTCATCTGCTGCTTCCTCGAACTGTTCGGCGGAGTTTCGGCATTCACCCTGACAAGAGCCCGCCTCACCTCACCCATTTCCATGGAGGGATAAATTATCTTACCCTTGAGACTGGTCTGCCTCCCGCGAATAGCGACCTCGATATCTTCTACCGTAAGAGTTACCATCCCCCCTGCTGTACTGTTACCGGTCACTGTAGCAATCTCGGCGGTACTAGCCACAAGCTTGTCGAGTAGTGACCTCGCAGCTTCGGAACGATGCTTGTCAAGCTCCAGTTCAAGAACTTCGGGAATGGCCAGAACGGCGCTCGAATTGTTCCTTAGTGCGGAAATGAAAGTTAGGCCAATCGGACTCCCGAGCCACTTAAGCCGAATCCACTCGTTAGTGTCTATAACAATGCACGTAACTACTGATTCGGGTTGTGAGTTCACGACCAGCAGTGTAACTCGTGAAGGCATGTTATGCATCCGTAAAAACAGGCGTAACCAACTGAGTGATGACCTCAGCAAAGGGCAGCGGATGTCTCGTTGCATCGTCCCTCCGCCCTCTCCTTGTCGAAGACCGAGAGAAGAAGATCGCCTGAGTGGTAACCACCCCGAAGAGCCACGCACATCGGCGAATGCTGGCGGACAAACCATGAACGTTTTTCATCCGCCGGGCGGCTAAGCCGGTCACAGCATGATCGCGATGCTCGGGTTTTCCTCATGATGTGGCGAAGCTCCTGGTAGACGGGTTGATCACCACAACCATCACCGTCATCGCCAGGAGCTTCGGGTGCTGTTCTATCGTGCTGC
>NZ_VJVX01000082.1:0-24189 GCF_008033685.1 Microbispora sp. CSR-4 | reverse complement strand
GAGCCCCAGCTCGATCCGTTGTCGTGCGTCGTCGCGTAGACGAGGTGCTTGCCGTTGTAGACGACGTTGGTGAAGTCCTTCAGCGAGACCCACCCGGACTTCGGCGTCGCCAGCGCACCGGTCGAGGTCCAGCGGTACGACGACGGAAGGTCACATGTCGGCGTCACCGACGGGGACGGGGACGGGGAACGCGTTGGCGACGCACTGGGCGACGCGCTGGGCGACGCGCTGGGAGACGCGCTGGGAGACGCGCTGGGAGACTGTGTGGGGGAGGGGCTGGGCGAGCCCGGGCTACCGGTGCAGGCCACACCGTTCAGGGAGAACGACGTGGGCACCTGGGGGGAGCCGTTCGTGGAACCGTTGAATCCGAAGTTCGTGCTGCCGCCGCTGGGGATGCTGCCGTTGTAGGAGACGTTGGTAGCGGTCACCGAGGAGCCCGACTGGGTGTGGGTGGCGTTCCAGATCTGGGTGATCTGCTCGCCGGCGCCGAACGACCAGGTCAGCTGCCAGCCGTTGACCGCGTCGCCGAGGTTGTTGATGGTGACGTTGGCGTTGAAGCCGCCCGGCCAGCTCGAACTGATGGTGTAGTCGACCCGGCAGGCGACGGCCGCCTGGGCGGGCTGTGTGATCAGCAGGCCGCCGGTTCCGGCCAGCAGGACCGAGATGGAGCCGATCACGAGGGCGCGGCGCGAGGCCCGCCGGGGCGCCGCCGCCGTCGTGGCGGCGGAGGGGCGCGGTGACCGCGCTCTCCAGGGCAGACGCATCTGTGTTCTCCTCATCATCATGTCCGGCCGCCGTCAGGCGCTGATGCGAGCAGCGGCCGGGGGCCGCGGTGCCGTTCGCGGCGGACCCGAAGGTCGTGGAGCCGCCGCCGGCCACGGAGCCGGTGCAGGAAAAGCGGACACGCGGGCGTTGCTCCGCGTGATCGACGCCGCGTCCTGTGATCAGGAAACGCACACCACCAGGGCGTCGCGAACGGCGGTCCTCACCGCGCACCACCACATGGCAGGAGAAAACCGCCTCGGAGAAACAGTCTGGAAAACAACGCGAAATTGTGTCAAGTATCGCGAGAAAGTTTCAGAGCGGAGCTGCCGCCGCACGGGCGGTGGCCCTCGATAACACCTGATGAACCCGCATGTGCGTGCTCTGCTCATCGGCGGGGAAGAGGTGCCGTCCTTGACATCGCCTCTTCTCCTCGTATTGGCTCCGGGCTGCCACCACGGCCATCGGATAGAGAAGGAAACGCAGACACGGGAGAATTGTTAGCGCTAACATTTCGCCCGGGACCGCTCTCGGGTGGTCAGGTCGCGGGGCGGCTCCGGCGGACAGACACCACGTCCGCCAGGGCCGCCCTGCCGGAGAGTCGCGTACGCGGAGGTGCACGACGGCCAAGACGAACGACCCGGATAGCGACGTTCACGGCGGCGTGTCATCGCGTGCGCGGATGCGTCCTCGACCGGGACACGGCCATGCCGAACGGGTGGCCTGCCGGCTGAAGCGCTTCGGCCCGTGGTCGCCCGCAGTGGCACGTGCGCGCACGCCCCACGACGGTACGGTGACCTGCAATGGCACCCTCAACAGGTATTGCGGGTGCGGATGCACCGGCTCCGTCGTGACCGGGAGCACGCCCCGGAACAGGCCCAAATCCGGCTCCGAATGGCGTCCGGGAGCTGCCCGGACCGGGTGGTCCGGGCAGCGGCCTCCCCGGGTCAGCCGGGATAGGGACGGTTGAACCGGGGCGGGTTGAACGGGACATACCGTGGGGCGGGGTCGGCCCCCAGCGCCGCGGCGCGGGCGTTCATCGCCGGGGCGGACGTCGCGGGCCAGTGACCGGTCCGCAGCCGGTCGAGCATCGTCGTCAGCGCCGCCTCCTGCTCCGCGGGCGAGAAGTCGCAGTGGCCGACGGTCTCCGTGTACGTCTGGCGCAGCAGGGAGCTCGCTCCCGCGCGGCGCACGTTCTCCTCGTACGACTGCTGCTGGGCGACGGTGGAGATCTGGTCACCGGTGCCGGACAGGGTGAGCACGGGGATCCGCAGGTCGCCGTTCAGGACGATGCCGCGCGAGAACCGCTTGACGGCGTCCGGGTCCGCCGCGATGCGGGGCGCGGCGGCCAGGCTCCTCAGGTCGGCGGCGAGGTCCAGACCCGCCGCCTTGTAGAGGTCGCGGACGGCATGCCGCAGGGCGGGATCGGCGAGGCTCAACTGCTTGTCGTAGTCCACGCCCGTGTTCCAGGACGGGTTTCCGCCGACCACGTCCATGATCTGGCGCCGGCTGCTCATGGCCTGCCCGATGTAGGGCAGCGGCCCACCGGCGAGCGCGAGGTAGGCGCCCTGCTCCAGCGCGGCGGCGTCCCGGCTGTCCGGAGGCGGCGGCGCGGACCCGTCGGGGTTGCGTCCCCAGGCCGGCAACTGGCCGATCGTGGCGGCCAGTGCGATCCGGGCCCGCCCCTGCGGGGTCTGCTGCGCCGCGGCCAGCGCGTCGATCCACGCCTTCCTGGCCGATTCGATGTCGGCGGGGATGTCGACGACCGGCAGTCCCGGCGCGACCAGGCGTTCGAGCACGAAGACCGTGTCGAGCTTCTGGTTCCACTGGCCGACCGACCCGCCGAGGCCGCCGCACATCGGGACGGCGGCGTCGAAGGCGTGGGGGTGGACCTGGGCGACGCCGGCGGCGACGAAACCGCCCATCGAGGTCCCGGAGGCGATCGCCTTCCGGGCCGGGCCGTACGCCTGCTCGAAACGGGCCAGCGCCTCGGCCTGGTTGTCGATGGCGGAGCGGATGTCCCAGCCGGTGATCGCCCGGCTCGTGCCGCCGCGGGCCACGCCGTCGGCCAGCAGCCGCGCGGTCAGCGGCTCGCTGCGGCCCGTGCCGGCGAAGTCGAGGGCGACCACCACGGTGCCGTTCCAGTGGGCCGGGACGACGAACTCGTACGGCGTGCCGTCCTTGAGGGTGCCGCTGACGCAGGTCGGGTGGGCGGGGGAGTCCGGCAGGCACGGCGTGCCGCCGGGAGGTCTGGTGGAGGCGGCGGCGGTTCCGCTTCCGGCGACGGCCGTCAGCGCGGCGGCCAGGCACGCGGTCACTCTGCGGCGGATCACAGCGGGAGCCCCTTCGTCTCGACCGTCCATCCGTTCTCGCCGCACAGCCCGCAGCCGGGGCCGATGAAGCGTGCCCCGGCTGCCCGGTCTCCGCGCAGGACGTAGTCGAACCAGTCCGCGGCCACCTGCCAGCCCTTGGTGGCCTCGAGACCCGCGATCAGGCCGGTGTGGCCGGCCGCGGTGTCGCCGACCAGGGCGGCCGGGACGTTCAGCAGGGCGTAGTTGTCGATGCTGTTCTGGTAGGCGACGTCGTCGGGACCACCGTTCACCAGCAGCGTCGGCGTGTGCAGACCGGCGAGACGGTCGCGCCCGTAGCCGCCGAAGGCCGGGTCCGGGAGATAGCCGGTGTTGAATCCGGCGACCGCGTCGATGATGGGGTCGGTCCCGGCGGCGAGGGCCTCGACGCCGCCGCAGCTGTGGCCGAGCACGCCCACCCGCGTCGTGTCCGCTCGCCCGTCGAACTGCTTGCGGGCCTGCTTCGACTCGGTGGCCCAGTGGGCGGCGGCGAGGAGCGCCTCGGGGTGCGCGATCGTGTCCTCGGGGGTGCTGGGGACGGGGAACTCGTCCAGCCCGCCGTTGGCCACGACGATGTAGCCCTGCGAAGCCAGGCCGGTCAGGAACGTGATCCCCTCCAGGTTGCTCGTCGCGCAGGCGCCGTTGCCGTAGACGATCACGGGCAGGCTGTCCTTCCGCAGCGCCTTGAGATCGGCCGGGCGGTAGACGGTGTGCCCGGGCAGCCCCTGGGCGGCCTCGCGGACCGTGGCCAGGATGGTGCGCGCGGGGGTGCCGGTCGCGGGGGGCTTCGGCGGCGGCGGCTTCTGGGGGGACGACGCCGCGGCGGCGCCGGAACCGGCGAGGACGACCGCTCCCACGGTCGCCGCCAGCAGGGTTCGCGCGGTCATGGATCGGGCTAACACGAGTGCGTTTCCTCCACGGTTGATGAACGGGGTGTCTCGGGCCCCGCAGGGTCAGGAATCACGGCGGGGCGTCTGGCAGTGGTGGGGGGGCACATGCCGGGCGGGCCCGATGGCGGGCCCGGTGGTGGTTCGGTCGTGCTGCTCGATGGCGGGTTCGGTCGCGCTGCTCGGTTCTCGGTGGTGCCGACTCGGTGGTGGGCCCGGCGGCGGTTCGGTGGTGCCGCTCGGTGGTGGGCCCGGTGGCGGGTTCGGTGGTGCCGACTCGGTGGTGGGCCCGGTGGCGGGTTCGGTGGTGCCGACTCGGTGGTGGGATCAGCGGGGGACGAGGCGCAGCGGCGCCGACCTGGGCCCGAACTCCAGCCAGTTGAACATCTCCACCTCGCCGTCCGGTTCGACGCGGCTGGTGCCGGCGAGCAGCTCGCCCAGCGCGGCCGTCATCTCCAGCCGGGCCATCGCCGCGCCCGGGCAGCGGTGCGCACCCCGCCCGAACGCGAGGTGCCGGTTGGGCCGCCGCTCCAGGTCGAGCCGGTCCGCTTCGTCGAACACCGCCTCGTCCCTGTTCGCCGAGGGGAAGATCATCGCGATCGCCTCGCCGGCCCGCACCGTGCGGCCGCCGAGCTCGACGTCGCGGGTGGCGGTCCTGGCGAACACCCGATAGGGGGCGTACAGCCGCAGCAGCTCCTCGACCGCCGCGGGCAGCAGGCCCGGGTCGGCGCGCAGCCGGTCCTGGAGGCCGGGGTCGCGGGACAGATGCACGGCGGCGCTGCCGAGCGCGGCGTGCGGCGCCCCTATTCCGGCCACGATGGTCTGCCGGACGGTGGCCACGACCATGTCGTACGGGATCGGCCGCTCCGGGTCGGCGGACGCCCGCAGCAGGCTGGACACCAGGTCCTCGTCCGGGTCGCGGGGGTCGGCCCGGCGGTCCTCCACGATGGCGCGGGCGATGGCGTAGAGCTCCTCGCTCGCCGCCATGACCCCGGCCCGGTCCATCTCCTGGATGGCGAAGCTGTACGCGACGCCGATCCGGCGGATCTCCAGCACCCGCTCGACCGGCAGGCCGAGGAAGATGGCGAAGCACTGCGCCGCGTACGGCAGCGCGAACTCCCGGGAGTAGTCGCCGCCGCCCCTGGCCAGGAGCGGCCCCAGCAGCTCGCGCGCCGCCTCCGCGAAGGCCGGTTCGAGACGGCGTACGACGCTGCGGCGCAGCACCCGGTCCATCGGAGCACGGTAGATCCCGTGCTCGGGCGGGTCGAAGTGCAGCGGCGGGCGGCGCTGGGTGCGCGGCACGTGCGGGACGACGTTCTGCACCGCGGTGCTGAACGTCTCGCTGTCGCGGGCCACGCGCACCACGTCCTCGTAACGGGTGGCGGCCCAGAAGCCGCCGAACGCGTCGCTCCACGGCACCGGGCAGCGTCGCCGCAACCCGGCGTAGACCTCGTGCGAGCTGTCGAAGGTCTCCGGCGCGGTGGGGTCCCAGTCGGAGGCGCGCCCGAGGCCGCCGGCGGTGGTGGTCATGGTGAGATCCCTTCCCTTCCCGTCCTGCGCCCGCCCGCTCACAGCAGGTGCCCGCGTGCGATCCGGGCGAGTGTCTCGATGGCGTACACGACGACGGCGATCGCGATGACGATCGCGGCGGTGGTGTCGTAACGCAGGGTGGCGATCGACTCCTGCATCAGGTAGCCGACGCCGCCCGCGCCGGCGATGCCGAGCACGACCGACTCGCGCAGCGCCAGGTCGGCCACGAACAGGCCGTTGCCGGTGAACGACGGCACGAATTGCGGCCAGATCCCGGCGGCGAACGCCTGCCACCGGCGGGCTCCGACCGAGGTCAGCGCCTCGTGCGGCAGCGGGTCGAGCTGCTCCAGGGAGTCGGCGAAGAACTTGGCCGCGAGCGCGGTGGAGGAGATCCACAGCGCCAGGAAGCCGGCGTACGGGCCGAGTCCCAGCGCGGCGACGAACAGCAGCGCGTACACAAGGTCGGGAACGCCCCGGACCACGACGAGCAGCACCCGGACCACCGCGGACAGCGGCCGCCACGGGGTGGTGTTGACGGCGGTGAGCAGGGCCAGAACCAGCCCGCACGCGGCGCCCGCCGCGGCTGCGCCCAGTGCCATGAGCAGGCTCTCCAGCACCGCCATGAGCAGCTCGCCGGAGAACGCGGGCGGCCACATGCCGCTCAGCACGGCACGCAGGTTCGGCCAGGCCCCCGCCAGCCGGCCCGGGTCGGGGTCCAGGGACCACAGCGACACCAGGAACACCACTCCGGCCGCCACCGCGCCGGTCACCCGCAGCCCCCGGCCGCGGTCCCAGCCGACCTCGTACGGGGCACGCCCGGCGGGCAGCGCGTCCGTGCGGCGGCGAGCCGTGCGGCCGCGAACCGTGCGGCGGCGAGCCGTGGGACGGAGGACCGTACGGCGGACCACCACCGACAGCAGCTCCAGCAGCAGAACCAGGACGACGATCACGCAGATGATCCCGGCCGCCCGGTGGTAGTTGAGGCTGCCCAGCGCGGTCTGCAGCGCCACGCCGATGCCGCCGGCCCCGACGACGCCGAGCACGGCCGACGCCCGGATGTTGATGTCGAGGCGGTACAGCACGATGCCGGTCAGCGCGGGGAACACGCGGGGCAGCACGGTGGAGACGGCCACCTGCGCCTCGCCTGCCCCGCACGCGCGGCCCGCCTCGGCGGGGGCGGGATCGGTCTCCTCGACGGCGTCGGTCAGCAGCTTGGCGATCATGCCGACCGAGTGCACGGCGACGGCGAGCGAGCCGGCCAGCGGGCCCAGGCCGAAGATCCGCACGAACAGGATCGCGAAGGCGAGCGTGGGCACGGCCCGGGTCAGCACGACGACCACGCGGGCGGGCGGCCGGAGCCAGCGGGGGCCGTTGTGGGTGCGCGCGGCGACGAAGGCCAGCGGCACCGAGGCGAGCGCCGCCAGGCCGGTGCCCGCCACCGCGATGAGCAGCGTCTCCGCGATCATCGAGGCGACGTCTCCCGCGCCGGGCAGGTCCGGCGGCCACATCCGGCGCAGCAGCCGTACGGTGTCGTCCAGCCCGGCGGCCAGCGAAGCGGGGGACAGGCCGATCCACCAGAACGTCAGCCAGGTGACGGCCACGGCCGCGACGAGCAGGCCCGCCCCGATGAGGGCGCGGGCGCTCCACGGCGGACGAAGCGGGCCCGGGTCCGATGCGGCCGGGGTGCGCGTGGCGGGGGTGGTGCTAACCATCGCGGGCTCCCGCGCGGCCGTCGCGGGCTCCCGCGCGGCCGTCGTGGGCCCCTGCGGGGCCGTCGTGGGCCCCTGCGGGGCCGTCGTGGGCCCCTGCGGGGCCGTCGTGGGCTCCCGCCCGGCGATCATGGGCCTCGGCCGTGTCGTGGGTGCCGTAGATCTCCCGCAGCCGCTCCGCGGTGAGGCCGGCGGCGGGCTCGTCCAGCGCCAGCCGGCCGCCGCGCAGCGCCACGACCCGGTCGGCGGTGGCGAGCGCGAGCTCGACCTGGTGCAGGCTGCACACCACGGAGATGCCGTCCTCGGCGCTGATCCGCTTGAGGATTTCGAGCACCAGCGTGCTCGCCGCCGGGTCCAGCGAGGCGACCGGCTCGTCGGCGAGGATCAGCTCGGGGCTCTGCAGCAGGGTCCTGGCCACCGCGACCCGCTGCTGCTGGCCGCCGGAGAGCGTGTCGCAGCGCTGGAACCGCCGGTCGGCCAGCCCGACCCGATCCAGGTGCTCCACGGCGCGGATCCGCAGCGCGCGCGGGTAGCTCATCACCCCGTACCTCGGCAGGCGCAGGGTGGCCAGCGACCCCATCAGCACGTTCTCCAGCGCGGACAGCCGCCCGACGAGACCGAACTGCTGGAAGACGAAGCCGACCCTGGCGCGCAGGGCCCGCAGCCGGCTGCGGGAGCAGGCGGCGGGGTCCTCGCCCAGAGTGCGCACGGTGCCGCTGTCCGGCAGGTGCATGCCGTTGACGAGGCGCAGCAGTGTGGACTTGCCGGCTCCGGAGGGACCGACCAGGGCGACGAACTGCCCCTGCGGGACGTCCAGCGAGACGCCGTCGAGCACGGTGGTGCCGTGGAAGCCCTTGCCGACCTCCGACAGCCGCAGCACGGGGGCGCCGATCACGGCGGGTTCCTCAGCCACCGGACGTGCAGACCTCGGCCTTGGTGATCTCGCAGATGCGCGCGATCGGCTGATAGGTGGCGTCGGTGGCCGGGACGAACGTCCAGGCGGTGGAGGCGCCGAGGGTGCAGGCCGGGGCGTCGGCGTACTGGCCCCAGTTCTTCGGGCCCTTGATCTCGCTGCCCTTGCACAGCCCGGCGGAGGCGGCGCCGGCGGCGGTCAGGCCGGTCACCGTCTTGGTGATCTTGTCGCGGGTGGCTTGCGGCAGCCACCTGCCGACCACGACCGGCGGCCCGGGGATGAGCGGCGAGGTCCAGACCTTGGTGACCTGCCCCGGCTTGAGCTGACCTCGGGCGGGCAGCAGCTGGTCGATGAAGACGTCGCCGACGAAGGCGATGTCGCAGTCTCCGGCCAGCAGCGAGGCGACCGCCGTGTCGTGCCCGTGGGTGAACACCGTCTTGACGTCCTTGTCCACGTCGACGCCGGCTTCCCGCAGCGAGGCGAGGGGCTGCAGGTAGCCGGTGGTGGAGCCGGGGTCGGTGAAGCAGACGTCCTTGCCGGCGACGTCCTTGAGCGAGGTGATCGACGTGTCGTCGCCGCGGGTCACCCCGTAGGCGTACGCGCCGGGCTCTCCGCCCGGGGCGGCCAGCGGGACGGCGACGGGCTCGACGTCGGCGCGGCTGCGTGCGAGGTAGTAGCTGAAGGCCCCGTAGACGGCGATGTCCACCCGCTTGGCGACCTGCGCCTCCACGACGGCGGCGTTGCTGGTCACGGCCTGGAACCGCACCGGAACGCCGAGGTCCTTCTCCAGCGCGGAGACGATCGGGGCGAACGACTTCTCGAGATCGTCGCTCTGCTCCGACGGGATGGCGGCGAAGACCAGCTCGTCGGACCCGCCACCGTCGGCGGATGCGCTGCGGGTGCTACCGGGGCCGGCACCGCAGGCGGACAGGAGTGCGATCGCGGCACCCGCCGCGACGACGCCCAGAGCTGACTTTCGGAACATCGAGGCTCCTCACATGCAGGTGGTCGGGCCAAAGTAAGCAGGCCCGAGAGCATTGTCAACAGTTCTATGACGACCGTAAGATTTCTGCCGAACGTAATTGGCGGCGAAAAATAGACGACCGTTCGATGAACTGTTGCGTATCTCGCGTCGCAGCAGCTTCCCACTCATGGAGGCGGACATCAATCCTCGTTCAGTGATCAATCGGGCGACCCGCGCCGTGACGGTGCTCACGGCCACAGCGACGGCCACAGTGACGGTCACGGCCCTCGCGCTCGCCGTCCCGCCGGCGCAGGCCTCGGCGGAATCCCGCCGGGCCGGCTCCATCAGCGTCACGGGCGTCCACCCGGGCGGCGCCACGTACGCGATCGAGGTGCCGCGCAACTGGAACGGCACCGTGCTGACGTTCAGCCCCGGCTACGGCCAGGGCGCCGGGCCGCAGCATCTGCCGGCCGACCTCGGCGGCAACGCCGCCGCGCAGAGCTGGCTGCTCGCCCACGGGTACGCGCTGGCCGGCACCCGGCCCTACGGAAGCGGCTGGGCCGTCGAGGAGACCCTGCGGGCCTCCGCCGACACGCTCGCCGAATTCGCCAAGGTCGCGGGGAAGCCCACGATCACCCTGGCCTGGGGCGGCTCGATGGGCGGCGCAATCGCGGCAGGTCTGGCCGAACGCCGGCCCGACCTCATCGACGGGGCGCTGCCCTACTGCGCCTCGGTGGCCGGGCCGGTGGCGATGCTCAACCAGTCGTTGGACGCGGCGTTCGCGTTCAAGACGCTGCTCGCTCCCGGCGACGACACGGTGAAGCTCGTACGGCTCGCCTCCGACGACGAGGAGGCGCGGAGCGTCGCGGCCGCCCGCGCCGTCCTGGACGCCGCCCAGCAGACTCCGGCCGGCCGGGCCCGCATCGCCCTTGCGGCCTCCTTCGCCCAGGTCTCCACCTGGTCGGTGCCCGGCACCGCCGAGCCGGCGCCGCACGACTGGGCGGGGCAGCAGGCCCAGGAGTACGCGGCGTTCATGGCGACCGTCTTCTCTCCCCGCTATCCGCTGGAACAGCGGGCGGGCGGGAACTTCTCCTGGAACACCGGCGTGGACTACCGCAGGGAACTGCGGGAGTCCGGGCGGATGCCGCAGGTGCGCGCCCTCTACGAGAGCGCGGGACTGAACCTCGACGCCGACCTCGCGGCCCTGTCGGCGGCGCCGCGCGTCTCGGCCGACCCGGGCGCCGTCGCCTACATGGAGAACTACTTCACCCCGCGCGGAGCGCTCGGCGTGCCCGTCCTCACGATGCACGAGCGCGGCGACAACTACCCCACCGTCACCCAGGCACGCGCCTACTCCGATGTGGTCCGGCGCGCCGGCAACCAGGCGCTGCTGCGCCAGGCGTTCGTCGACCGGCCCGGCCACTGCCGCTACACCGGGGCCGAGTTCGTCGCCGCGGTGCGGACCCTGGAGAAACGGGTCATCACCGGCCGCTGGACGGACGCCGACGCCCACCGGCTCCAAACGCTGGCCGCACGCCTGGCCGCCGGGAACCCGGACCTGGGCGCCGCGGAGTTCGTTCACTACACGCCAGGCCGATTCCTGCGCCCCCATGTCCCCAAAGGGTGAAGAATGAGGATGTTCGTGAGGGTGGCCCGCCGGGGAGCCTGCACCGGCCGAGGAGTCTGACCGAGGAGTCTGACGATGGAGGGACGCCCGGTGCGCGCGTCGCAAGAGCCCGGCTCCCTGCCCCGGGCCCGGCAGGGGCCAGAACCACAGCGGCTGCTGACCACGCTGCTGGGCGACTACTGGTTCTGGCGGGAGGAGCACATCCCGTCGGCGGCGCTGGTGCGGCTGCTGGAGGAGTTCGGCATCACCGCCACCAGCGCCCGCGCCGCCCTGCGGCGGGTCGCCTCACGAGGGCTGCTGACCAGCTCCCGCAGCGGCCGCACCACCGCGTACGGCCTGCCGCCCCGGGCGGCCGACGTGATCGTGACCCACATCCGCCGGCTGCTGATGTTCGGCGCCGCCACTCCGCGCTGGGACGGACAGTGGACGGTGGTCACGTTCTCGGTGCCCGAGGACCAGCGGGACACCCGGCGCCTCCTGCGCGACGGGCTGCGCCTGCTGCACTTCGGCATGCTCTTCGACGCGGTGTGGGTGTCCCCGCATGACAAGACGGACGACGTCGCCGAGCTCGTGCGAAGGCTGGGCGTGCCCGATGCGATGGTCTTCCGGGCGCGCAAGGTCGCCGACGACGATGTGCGCCCGGTGCTCGACCGTGCCTTCGACATCGCCGCGCTGCGCGCACGCTACCTGCGCTTCATCGATGCCCACCTGCCGGTGGCCGAGCGGCTGGCGACGTCCAGTCCCTGCCCCGCCGAAGCGTTGCGGCTGCGTACGGCGATCATGACCGACTGGCGGGTGTTCCCCACGCTCGACCCCGACCTGCCGGCGGAGCTGCTGCCCGAGGGCTGGCCGCGCGACGAGGCCAGGCGGCTGTGCGTGCAGATCTACGACTCGCTCGGGGAGCCGGCGGAGCGGCGGTTCCGCGAGATCCTCGCCGAGTTCGACCCGGAGCTGGCCGTGCTGGTCACGCACCACACCTTCGCGCAGGTGTCGGCCATGGAGCCGCCGGCGAAACGCCGTCACACGAGATTCGACGAGACGACCGACCGCGACCGCCTGGACCTCCTCTCCCGCGGAGACCTGACCGGCTGATCCGGTGGTCCCGGACATCGTGCGGCTTCCGCCCGTGAAAGCATGACATTCCAGTGACGATCGCGCGCTCAAGCGTTGTCAATATACTCCTGCTGTGAACGATGGTGAGAGCTCTGAGGCAGAAGATCTCGATTTCCCGCGCTTCCAGGTGGGCGCGCCCCCGCAGCACCTGATCACGACGCTTCTCGGGGACTACTGGATCAGCAGGCCAGAGCAGCTGCCGTCCGCGGCGCTGGTGCGGCTGGCCGAGGAGTTCGGCGTCTCCGCGGTGGCGGCCAGGGCCGCGCTCAGCCGCCTGACCAAGCGGGAGCTGCTGGAGTCGTCCAGGATCGGGCGGCGCACCTACTATCGACTGACGGATCGGGCCGCCGCGGTGTTGCTGGAGGGGCGGCAGCGGATCATGTCCTTCGGCCTGGCGCAGGGCGCGTGGGACGGGACGTGGGCGATGGCGGCGTTCTCCATCTCCGAGGATCAGCGCGACCTGCGCCACGCGCTGCGCGCCAGGTTGCGCTGGCTCGGCTTCGCCCCGCTCTACGACGGGCTGTGGGTCTCGCCGACCGCGAGCGCCGACAGCGCGGCGGCGGTGCTCGCCGAGCTGGGCATCCCCATGTCGACGGTCTTCCGTGCCGAGGCCCTCCGCGTGGCGGGCATGCGCGCCCCCCAGGAGGCGTGGGACTTCGACCAGCTCCGGCGTACCTACGAGGGCTTCGTCGCCGGCTATTCGCCTCTCCTGGAACGCGTACGCAGGGGCGTGGTCGGCGCGTCCGAGGCGCTGGTCGCGCGTACGGGGATCATGGACACCTGGCGGACCTTCCCCAACCACGACCCCGACCTGCCGGCGGAGCTGCTGCCCGCCGACTGGCCGCGCGCCGCGGCCAGAGACCTCTTCGTGGAGGTCTACGACACGCTCGGGCCGCTCGCCGAGTTCCGCGTCAAGCAGATCGTCGCGGAGTTCGAACCCGGGCTGGCCGAGTTGGTCGCCCATCACCGCACCAGCTCCATCCTGGCGCTCAGCTGACCGCCGCACGGTGACGGGGCGGCGCCGCGGCCGCCCCGCAGATCTCTCCGCCGCACAATCGCCTCTTGACAGCCGTGCATCTCCAGATGTGACACTTATTCCCACGACCGCAAAGTTAAGTGCAGAATTATCTGGTCGCGGAAGGACCACCATGAGAATGCCCAGGACCATCCTCGCGGGTGCGGTGACTTTGGCCCTCGCCGGCGCCGCAGCCTGCGGCGGAGGCGACGGCGAGGCGCAGCGGCCGGCCGGTGCGACGGCTCTGTACGACGCCCTGCCCGATGGCATCAAGGAAGCGGGCGTCATCAGGTTCGCCGGGGATTCCCACCCGCCCTATCGGATCGTCGCCGACGACGGCAAGACCGTCACGGGCATCGACAAGGAGCTGCAGGACGCCCTCGGCAAGGTGCTGGGGGTCCGCACCGAGATCTCGATCGTCAGCGGTCTGCCGGCGGCGCTGTCCGGCATGCTCGCCTCCCGGTACGACGCCTTCAACGGTCCGGTCAAGGACAGTGCCGACCGGGAGAAGCAGTTCGACGCGATCGTGTGGATGGTCACCCGGACCTCCTATCTGATCCCCACGGCGGGGGCGTCGGCCATCAAGAGCTCGGGTGACCTGTGCGGCAAGCGCGTCGCCGGCACCGCGGGCAGCATCGTGGAGGACCAGGCCAAGCGCCTGACCGAGTGGTGCGCCAAGCAGGGCAAGCCGGGGCTCGAGTTCATCGGCTTCGCCGACACCAACGGCACCATCCTCGCCGCGAAGTCCGGCCGGGCCGACGCGGCGGGCATGACCGAGAGCGCCGCGCTCGACGTGCTCTCCAAGGAGAAGGACGCCTTCACGTACGTCACCCAGACCGAGGAGCAGGGCGCCGGCGTCGACCAGCTCGCGATGCTCGTGCCCAAGTCGAGCGGTCTCGGCCCGGTCATGCTCGACGCGTTCAAGGAGATCTTCAAGAACGGCGACTACAAGAAGATCATGGACAAGTACGGGCTCCAGAACGTGGCGGTGCCGGCGCCCAAGATGAACACCGCGGCGACGCAATGAGCGTGGCACCACCCATGGCACCACAGGTCGTGGACGTCGCCTCGGCCCGTCCGCGCATCCGCCCCCTGCGGTGGGCGGCCGGGGCCGTGCTGCTCGTGCTCGTCGCGCAGTTCGCCTGGTTCCTCGTCAGCAACCCCCGGTTCGAGTGGCCGGTGGCCGGCAGGTATCTGTTCGACCCGAACGTCCTGCGCGGCCTGGGCATGACGCTGCTGCTCACCGTCATCGTGATGCTGCTGGGCAGCGTGCTCGGGGTGCTTCTCGCGGCGGGCAGGCTGAGCGGATTCCGGCCGGTGGCCTGGGCCTGCGGCGTCTACGTCACGGTCTTCCGCAGCATCCCGCCCCTGGTCCAGCTGATCTTCTGGTTCAACCTCGGTTATCTGCTGCCGCGGATCCCGCTGGGCATCCCGTTCGGCCCGACGTTCGTCTCGTGGCCGACCAACTCCGTGATCAGTTCGCTGACCGCGGCCGTCATCGGGCTCACCCTGCACGAGACCGCCTACATGGCCGAGATCGTCCGGGCCGGCATCCTTGCCGTGGACGGCGGCCAGCGCGACGCGGCCCGCGCGATGGGGTTCACGGCCAGGCAGAGCTTCATGAAGGTCGTGCTCCCGCAGGCGATGCGGGTGATCGTCCCGCCCGCCGGCAGCGAGTTCATCAGCCTGCTCAAGGGCACCTCCCTGGTCAGCGTGATCGCGATGGCCGACCTGCTCTACTCGGTGCAGGTGATCTACAACAGGACCTACGAGATCGTGCCGCTGCTGATCGTGGCCTGCGCCTGGTACCTGGTGGTGGTCATCAGCCTGTCCATGGGCCAGCGGCGCCTGGAGCGGCACTTCGGAAAGGGGCAGCGGTGAGCGACACGCCCGTCCTGCGCGTCCGCGACGTGCGCAAGCGATTCGGGGACCACGTGGCGCTCGACGGGGTGAGCCTCGACGTGCACGAGGGCGAGGTGGTCACCGTGATCGGCCCGTCCGGCTCGGGCAAGTCCACCCTGGCCCGGTGCGTCCACCAGCTGGAGAGCATCGACGGCGGGGCCATGTACCTCGACGGGGAACTGCTCGGCTACGAGTTCCACCGGGGCCACCTGCGCCCCCTGCCGGACCGGCGGGTGGCCGCCCAGCGCGGCCGCATGGGCATGGTCTTCCAGCAGTTCAACCTGTTCGCGCACTGGAGCGTGCTGCGCAACGTCATCGAGGCGCAGGTGCTGGTCCACGGCCGGAGGCCGGAGGACGCGCGGCGGGAGGCGCTGCGGCTGCTGGAGCGGGTGGGGCTCGCGGACAAGGCGGACGCCCATCCCCGGATGCTGTCCGGAGGACAGCAGCAGCGCGTCGCCATCGCGAGGGCCCTGGCGACCAACCCGCGGATCATGCTGTTCGACGAGCCCACCAGTGCCCTGGACCCCGAGCTGGTGGACGAGGTGCTGAGCGTCGTGCTCGACCTCGCGCGCGGCGGCATGACGATGATCATCGTGACGCACGAGATGAGCTTCGCCCGTGAGGTGGCCGATCGGTGCGTCTTCATGGAGAAGGGCCAGATCGTCGAGACGGGCACTCCCGAGGAGATCTCCGACACCCCCGCCTCGCCCCGCCTGCGCGCCTTCCTGTCGCGTTACTCCGGCCGTCCGGCGGAGATTCCCGGCGAACGCCTCCTGAAAGAGGAGATCACCCCTTGAGTTTCACGGTAATGGCCGTCGGCGACCTCGTCGTCGACGAGCCCGACCCGGCGTCCTTCTTCGCCCCGGCGCGGGAGACGCTGGGCCGGGGCGATGTGGTGATCGGCCACATCGAGGTGCCCCACAGCACGTCCACCGCCCAGGTCAGCACCGACGTCCCCGCCCCGCCCGCCGATCCCGCCGCGCTGTCGGCGGTCGCCGAGGCGGGTTTCCACGTGGTGACGCTCGCGGGCAACCACGTCTACGACGCCGGCGACCAGGGGGTGGCCGACACGATCAAGTATGCGACCGAGGCGGGACTGACCACCACGGGCGCCGGTCTGACCCTTGAAGAGGCCCGCCGCCCCGCCGTGGTGGAGCACGACGGCCTGCGGATCGGGGTGCTCGGCTACAACTGCGTCGGTCCCCGCGAGTCCTGGGCGACCAGCCGCAAGCCCGGCTGCGCATACATAAAGGTGCTGACCCACTACGAGCTCGACCACGCGAGTCCCGGCGGGCCGCCCGCCGTCTACACCTTCGCCGACCCCGCCTCGCTGGAGCGGATGGCCGAGGACGTGGCGGCCCTGGCCGCCGAGACCGACATCGTGACGGTGTCGCTGCACAAGGGTGTCGGGCACACGCCCGCCGTGCTGGCGATGTACGAGCGGCCCGTGGCGCACGCCGCGATCGACGCCGGCGCGCACGCCGTGTTCGCCCACCACGCCCACATCATGCGCGGCGTCGAGATGTACCGCGGCAGGCCGATCTATCACGGCCTGGGCAACTTCGTGACCGTCACTCACGCGCTGACGCCCGCCACGGGCGACGCGGGCGAACGTGCCGCGTGGGCGCGCCGCAGAGTCGAGCTGTACGGCTTCGCGCCCGATCCGGACATGCCGCACTACCCCTTCCATCCCGAGAGCCGGAACACCGCGATCGCGGTCTGCCGGTTCGACCGGGACGGCCTGGTGTCGGCAGGCCTCGTGCCCTGCTGGATCGACGACGCGGGGCGGCCGGTGCCGCTCGGTGACGACGAGGAGGGGCGGCGGGTCGTCGCGTACATCGAGCGCATCACGCGGCAGGCGGGCCTGACGACGGAGTTTCATTGGGAGGGAGACGAGGTGGTGCTGCGTGGCTGACCGCCCGCTCGCCGGCCGCACGGTGATCGATCTGACCACCGCGCTGTCCGGACCGTACGCGACGCTGCTGCTGGCCGGGCTCGGCGCCCGGGTCATCAAGGTGGAGAACCCGCTGACCGGCGGCGACACCTCCCGCAACAACGCCCCCTATCTCGGCGCGGACGGGCTGACGCTGGGCCGCCACGGCGACGACGACATGTCCGTGTCGATGCTCCTGCGCGGCCGCAACAAGCAGAGCGTCACGCTCAACCTGAAACACCCCAAGGCCCGCGACATCCTGGCCGGTCTGGTCAGGCAGGCGGACATCATGATCGACAACTACAGCGCCGGCGTGATGACGCGGCTCGGCATCGGCCACGACTGGGCCAGCGCGATCAACCCGCGCATCGTGTGCACGTCGATCAGCGGCTTCGGCGCGCAGGGCGGTCCCGGCTCCGGCAAGGCGATGGACACCATCATCCAGGCGCTCAGCGGCGTGATGATGACCGCGGGCGCGCCCGGCGAGCCGCCGGTCCGCTTCGGGCTGCCGGTGGGCGACCTCGTCGCGCCGCTGTACGCGGTGATCGGCACGCTCGCCGCGGTCCTGCGCGCCGACGCGACCGGCCAGGGCCAGCACGTGGACGTCTCCATGCTGGGGGCGCTGACCTCGCTGGTCGCGTGCGAGCCGTTCGACGCCTACGAGAAGCTGGGCCTGCCCATGCGCACCGGGACGACCGTGCCCAGGCTGGCGCCGTTCGGAACGTTCCCCGCCGCGGACGGCTGGTTCGCGCTGTGCGGCCCCACCGACGCGTTCGCCCGCGGCCTGTTCGCGGCGATGGGACGCGACGACCTGGCCGCCGACCCGCGGTTCGCGTCCCGCGACGCGCGCGTCGCCAACGCCGGCGAGCTGCACGAGCTGGTGGCCGCGTGGGCGGCGGACCGCCCGCTCGCCGCGATCCTCGACGCGCTCACCCTGCACGGCGTCCCCGCCGCCGAGGTGCGCGAGCCCGGCGACGCCGTACGCGACCCGCTCGTGCTGGAGCGCGAGGAGGTCGTGCCGCTGGAGCATCCGCGTCACGGCCGCCAGGGGGACCTGTACGGGACCGGCGTGCCGATCCGCTTCTCCGCCTCCGAGGCGGCGCTCGACCGGCCCGCGCCCGCGCTCGGCGAGCACAACGCCGAGATCTACGGCGGCCTGCTCGGCTACTCCGACGACGAGCTCAAGGCCCTGGCCGAAGAGGGGGTGATCTGACATGCCCACGGCGCTCGCCGCGCTGGAGGAGGCGTACGCGCGGCGCGCCGCACCCCGCCCCCCGGCCTCCCCGGCCTCGTCGGAGGGCCTGGCAGGCACCCGGACGCCGGTCGTCGGGTACGTCGGGGCGGACATGCCGGTCGAACTGCTGACGGCCGCGGGGGTCAGCGCGTTCCGTCTCACCGGCGACCCGGAGTCCGGCTCCGCGCTCGGTGACCGCTACCTGGGCCGCGGGGTGGATCCGATGGCCCGCTCGGTGCTCACCCGGCTGCTCGACGGGGCCTTCGGCGACCTGGACCACGTCGTGGTCTCGCATGACTGCGAGGCGTCGCTGCGGCTGTTCTACGCGCTGCGCGAGCTGCGCCGCGTGGAGCCGGGCACGCGGCTGCCCGAGGTGTATCTCGTCGACATCCTGCACCTGCCGCACCGCACCACCGCCCGATACAACCGGCGCAGGATCGGCGAGTTCGCGGCCAGGCTGGAGGCATGGACCGGCCGTCCCCTCGACCTGGCCGGGGCGGTGGCGGCGCACGACGAGCGCCGGCGGCTGCTGGCCGCCGTCGCCGAGCTGCGCAGGGCCGTGCCCGCCCGCCTGACCGGGCGGCAGTTCCTCGCGGTGGCCGACCCGGGCCTGCCCGTGGACGAGCACATCGCGTTGCTGGAACGGCTGCTGGCCGAGGCGGGACGGCTGGAAGAACACACCGGGCGGCGCGTCTTCCTGAGCGGCAGCGACCACGACACGCCGCACGTGTACGAGGCCGTCGAGTCCGAGGGCTACGTGATCGTCGGCGAGGACCACTCCTTCGGCGGGCCGCAGCCGGACAGGCCGGTGGGCGCGGGCGGCCTCGACGCGCTGGCCGAGCACTACCACCACAGCGGCCCGACCGCCCACCGGGCCACGGCGGGCGAACGCGCCGCGCACGCGGCCCGGGCCGTACGGCAGTGCCGGGCCGAGGTGTTCGTCGCCTATTCCAGGATCGCCGACGAGGCCCCGGCCTGGGACTTTCCGGCGCAGCGCGCGGCGCTCGACGTCCCCGCCGTGCTGCTGGAGCGCCAGGAGTACGGGCGCGCCGACCTGACCGCCCTGCGGAAGGAACATCCATGCGCAGTGTGAAATCCCTCGCCACCGCGGCCGAGGCGGGCAGGCACCAGCGCGAATGGTTCGCCGACCTGCGGCGGCGGGTCGCCGACGGCGAGCCGTTCGCCCTGCTGAACGCGGACGTCCCGCATGAGATCTTCCGCACGATGGACATCCCGTACGCGGTCAGCCAGTGGTGGGCGTCCCTGGTGGCGGCCAAACAGCGCTCGGGGCACTACCTGGAGCTGGTGCGGCAGCGCGGCTACCCCGACTACTCCGAGCAGTACAACGCCGTCACCCTCGGCTCGGCCTTCGACCCCGAACCGGAGGCCGGCCCGTGGGGCGGTCTGCCCAAGCCGGACATCATCGTCGGCGACGCCACCGGCGACGTCACCCGCAAGGTCTTCGACATCTGGGGTCACGAGCCCGGCGTCACCTTCTATCCGCTGGAAAGCGCCGCCGAGAACGAGGTCCCCGTCAACTGGTGGGAGCTCATGCCGCACCGCTGGGAGCAGGCCGTCGGCCCGGCCAGGCTGGACCTGCTCACCGCTGAGCTGGAGAACCTCGTCAGGTTCCTGGAGACCACCACCGGCAGGCGCTTCAGCGAGTCCCGCTTCCGCGAGGTGATGGCCCTGGTCAGCGAGCAGGAGGAGTGGAACAGGAAGACACGCGACCTCATCGCCCGCACCCGGCCCGCGCCGCTCGGCGTCGTGGACAGCATCCCCAGCGTCATGCTCCCGCAGTGGCACCGCGGCACCGAGTGGGCCAGGGACATCGCGAAGCGCTTCTACGAGGAGGTGCGCGAGCGGGTCGACACGGGCCAGGCCGCGTGCCCGGACGAACGGGCCCGGCTGATGTGGATCGGCCGCGGCCTCTGGTATGACATGGGCTTCTACCAGCGCTTCCAGGACGAGTACGGCGCGGTGTTCGTCTGGTCGATGTACCTGGCCATCGCCGCCGACGGGTACATCCGCTACGGCGACGACCCGATGAGAGCGCTGGCGGCGCGCTTCGCCGCCTTCACCGACCAGCTCTACACCCCGCCGTGGTCGAGCGAGTGGTACGTGAAGGAGGCGCGCCTGCACGGCATCGACGGCGTGGTCCATCTGGTCTCCGACGACCCGCGCGGCAGCTACTTCACGGCCAGGGCACTGGAGGCGGCCGGGTTCCCGGTGATCGAGATCCACGCCGACAACGTCGACGCGCGCACCTTCGGCGACGAGGTGGTCGAGCGCGTCGGCCGGTGGCTGGAGAACGTCGTCCTGGCCTGACCTCGGTCGTCACCCGGCTCCATGCTCCGGGACCGCTGCCGCACAGATGTTGGGCAGATCTTTGACGATCATCATAAATCTGTCATATATTCACGATAATCGCCGTTTATTTCAGGGGGAGTCCCATGGATCTTTCCGGCAAGGTCGCCGTCGTCACAGGTGCGGGCCGCGGGCTCGGCCGCGCGTACGCCGAAGCGCTCGCCGCGGCCGGGGCGGCCGTGGTCGTCAACGACGTGGACGGCGACGCGGCCGCGCAGGTGGTCGAGGCCATCACCGCCGGCGGCGGCCAGGCGCGGAGCGTCGTCGCCGCGGTCGGCTCCGCCGAGGTGGCCGACCTGCTGGTGGCCACGGCGGTCAAGGAGTTCGGCCGGCTGGACGTGATGGTCACCAACGCGGGCATCCTGCGCGACCGGGTCCTGTGGAAGATGTCCGACGACGACTTCGACGCGGTCATCGGCGTGCACCTGCGCGGCACGTTCACGTGCGCGCGGGCCGCGGCGATCCGGATGCGGGAGCAGGGAAGCGGCGGCCGGCTGATCCTGATCTCCTCGCCGGCGGGACAGCGCGGGAACTTCGGGCAGACCAACTACGCGGCGGCCAAGGCGGGCATCGTGGCGATGGCCAGGACCTGGGCGCTGGAGCTGGCCAGGGCGAACATCACGGTGAACGCGGTCGTCCCGGTGGCGGCGACGGAGATGACCAAGACGATCCCCGTCTTCGCCCCGATCATCGAGGAGTCCGAGCGGACCGGGAAGCCGTTCCCCGAGTGGCTGCGCAAGGACGAGGGGCTGGGCACGGTCGAGGACGTCGCGGGGCTCGTGGTGTTCCTCGCCTCGGACGCCTCAGCGGGCGTGACCGGCCAGGCGATCGGGATCGGCGGCGACCGCCTCGCGCTGTGGTCGCACCCGGCGGAGAAGGCCGTCGCCTTCGCCGACGGAGGATGGACGGCCGAGGCCATCGCCGCCTCCTGGCAGTCGGGTGTCGGCGCCGAGCCGGAGACGTACGGCATCCCCGCGCCGAAGGTCCCCGCCGCGGACGCCCCGGGAGCCTGACATGGCCGTCATGAACGTCGCCGACCTGGTCGCGATCGACGTCCACACGCACGCGGAGATCTCCAAGGACGGCCACGGCTCGCTGAGCCCGGAGCTGTTCGGCGCCTCGGAGGACTACTTCAAGGCCCACGGGCACCGGCAGCCGACCATCGCGGAGATCGCCGCGTACTACCGGGAGCGGAAGATGGCCGCGGTGGTGTTCACCGTGGACGCCGAGCACGCCACCGGGCATCCGCGCATCTCGAACGAGGAGGTCGCGGAGAGCTGCGCGGAGCACGCCGACGTGCTGATCCCGTTCGCCAGCGTCGATCCCTGGAAGGGCCGGGCGGGCGTGCGCGAGGCGCGGCGGCTGGTCGAGGAGCACGGCGTGCGCGGGTTCAAGTTCCACCCGAGCATCCAGGGCATCGCCCCCAACGACCCCGTGGCCTACCCGCTGTACGAGGCGATCGAGGAGCTGGGCGTTCCGGCGTTGTTCCACACCGGGCAGACCGGCATCGGCGCGGGCGTTCCCGGCGGGGGCGGCATCCGGCTCAAGTACGGCAATCCCATGCTGGTGGACGACGTGGCCGTGGACTTCCCCGAGCTGCGGATCATCCTGGCCCATCCGTCGTTCCCCTGGCAGGACGAGGCGCTGGCCGTCGCCACGCACAAGCCGTACGTCTACATCGACCTGTCGGGGTGGTCGCCGAAGTACTTCCCGCCGCAGCTCGTGCGCTACGCCAACACGCTGCTCAAGGACAAGGTGCTCTTCGGCTCCGACTATCCGGTGATCACCCCGGACCGCTGGCTGGCCGACTTCGACAAGCTTGAGATCAAGCCCGAGGTCCGCCCGAAAATCTTGAAGGACAACGCCGTACGCCTGCTCGGGCTCGGCACGCAGGAGAGGACGACAGGCGCATGACCACCACCGTGCACGGGCTCGACGAGATCAAGGCGCTGGCCGGCAAGGACCTCGGCCACAGCGGCTGGCTGGAGATCACCCAGGAACGGGTGAACACCTTCGCCGACGCCACCGACGACCATCAGTGGATCCACGTCGATCCCGTCCGGGCCGCGGCCGGGCCGTTCGGCGGCCCGATCGCCCACGGCTACCTCACCCTGTCGCTGGTCATCCCGCTGTTCGGCGAGCTGCTCGACATCCAGGGCGTGAAGATGAGCGTCAACTACGGGCTGGAGAAGGTCCGCTTCCCCAGCCCGGTCAAGGTCGGAGGCAGGATCCGCCTCGCCGCCGTCGTCGTCTCCGTCGAGGACGTCCCCGGCGACGGCGTCCAGATGCTGCTCGACTTCACCGTCGAGATCGACGGCGCGGCCAAGCCGGCCTGCGTCGCCCGGGTGATCTACCGGCACTACGCCTGAATCACTACGCCCGGACCAATACAAACCAATACAACAGGTGGCCGTCCTGGACGAGGACGGCCACCTGTTGTGTTGCACCTGGTGTATTTCCACCCGGGGTTGTTCAGCGTCCGATTTGTATTCCCGGGATTTTTCAGCGCCCGATGCTCGCCCGGTTGCGCCGGGCGAGGGCGATGAAGGCCACGACGGCGAGAAGCGCCACGAGAACGATGATGCCGATCTTGAAAGGCATCCCCGTCGCACTCTCCTCGTCCGCCGCCGCGGCAGCGGCCGCCTTGCTCTGCGCGGGCGCCGGCCCGACCGCCGCCACGGGCGAGGCGGCGATCTCGCCCGCCTTCACCTTCGCCTTCACCTTCGCCTTGGAGGGCTCGGTCGCGGTCACGGTGACCTCCCACTCGCCGCTCGGCAGCGGCTCGGCGGAGTGGTAGAGGTTCTGGCCCTCGGGCGCCGACCTGAGCGGCACCGGCCCGAAGGAACGGCCGTCGGTCGAGGTCGCGGTCAGCGTCGCCTCGACGACCTCCGTGACCGGATGGTTGTCCTTCTTGTACGTCGCCAGCACGTTGACGTTGTCGGCGCCGTCCCCGGTCACCTCCAGCTTGATCGCTCCGCCGTGGGCGGAGGCCGCCGGTGCGCCGAGCATCAGCACGAGCCCGGCCAGCAGGCCGGTGAGGACGTAGGTCAGTGCCTTTTTCACGAGTCGTGGTTCCCTTCGGGTTCGGCGTCGGGGGTGAGATCCCCTTCGCCGGGTGATGTCGGCAGGAAGACGTGCTGGTGGCCGTAGCCCGCGTCGACGTTCACGGCGTCGAGGGCGGTGGCTCCGACCGACCAGGTGAACAGCGCGTCGGCGCGTTGCCGTACGACCAGGTCCATCGCGGCGGTGCGGGCCGGTCCGGGGAGGTCCCGCGCGGCGGCGTAGGTGTCGACGATCGTGGCGAGCTGCCGCACGGCGGAGGTGAGACTCGACCGCGCCACATTGGTGGCGGTCTCACCGGATGGCGGGTCGGCGAAGCCTTCCACGGCCGCGGTGGCGGCCTTCCGCCAGTTCTCGACGTCGGCTGCGGTGATCACGGCAGGGCCTGCCGTGCCGTCCACGGGCAGGGCCCGGTCCAGTCCGTCGAGCACGGGGACGAGCCGGTCCCGCGTGGTGCGGGCCAGCTCCGTCAGGGTCTTGATCTGCGCCTTGTCCCGGAGGGCGGACTCGGCGCGGATCTGGTCGGCCATCTGCTCGATCGAACTCGGCCGGGTCATCCCGAACACCACGCCGCCGGAGACCATCGCGCCGAGCGCGAACGCGGCCGTGAGGGCGAGCACGCGGCCCCGGACCGGAGGCCGCTGGACGGGCATCGGTTGCCTGGGTCGGTTCATGTCGCCACCTCCTGAGGGGCGGATGCGGTGATCGGAAGGAACGGGGGACGCCGGCTCATGTGCCGAGGGGGGTGCCGCGGCTGTTGAGGAGGATCAGCTTTTCGATGCGGCGGCGGCGCCGGGTGCTGGTGAGGCGGAGGGCGAGGACGGC
>NZ_VJVX01000081.1:0-24274 GCF_008033685.1 Microbispora sp. CSR-4 | reverse complement strand
CCGTCGGCGGTGCTGTTGCCGGGGACGGTCAGGCACAGGCCGCTGGCGCCGTTCACGATCCGGTAGGCGCCCGCGCTGGGTCCCGCACTGGGTCCCGCATTGGGTCCCGCACTGGGCGCCGCGTTGGACACGCCGACGAAGACGCCGCCCACCAGGGCGGCGACCCCGACAACGGTGCCGATCACCCCGACTCCGGTTCTGCTACTCCTTCTCAAAGCCGAGCTCCTCGCAGGTCGTGCAGGACCCCTGACCGAGGCTGGTGGCGGCGCCACTCCTGGTCCCGCTAAGGGAATTCATAGATGTGAACAACATCCATGAACCGGAACACGGCCAAAAGTACGGACCCCGCGAACCCGGGTCAATGCTCCGTGTCGACCAGCTGACGGGGTGGTCCTGGCACCCGCCGATTCCGGCAGGTGAGACCGTCCGCACCCGGTGCGCGCCAGTGAAATTTTCATGAAACACGGACACGCCGGGAGAGCCGAGGAGGTCATGGCGGAGAGCCATGGCCGACTGGAACGTTGCGCGGCACCACCCGGCACTCCCCACACACCGCCTGGCACTTCCCACACGGCACCGCGTGACTCCCCCTGCACGGCACCGCCCGGCACTCCCCGCACGGCACCGCCCGGCACTTCCCACACGGCACCGCCCGGCACTTCCCACACGGCACCGCGTGACTCCCCCCGCACTGCACCGCCCGGCACTCCCCGACATTCCCCACACGGCGGCGCGCGGTTCGCCGGCAACCCCCTTCTCCCCGCGTGAGGCCCGGTCACCGCGGACATGGGCCTGTGTCGGCGAAATCACACCATGACGGGCATGGGGCGAGAGCTCCCCAGGGCTACTCTTTTGTACCGACTGGTCAGTGCAAAGAACGGAGCACAGACGTGAATGCCGGGCGAACCACCGACGTCGCCACCCCCTCGGCCGGAACCCCCGACGGGCCGTCCGGCGGCGGGGTGGACGACACGTGCGACGGTGGTGGGGTGGACGACGCGTCCGACGGCACGTCCGGCGAGGCGTCCGGCGCCGTGTTCGGCGGGGTCGAGCTGAAGGCGCGAGACCTGGGCGTGCGCGGCGCTCACGGCTGGGTCTACCGGCACGTCTCCCTGCACGCGGCCCCGGGGACGCTGACCGTCGTCACGGGCGAGGCGGGCAGCGGCCGTACGAGCCTGCTGCTCACCCTCGCGGGACGGATGAAGCCCACCGAGGGGACGCTCACCGTCGGCGGCCTCGCCACACCCCGCGGGATCAGGCGGATCGCCGCCCTCGGGCTCTTCCCGGAGGTGAACCCGTTCGACGACGCCCTGACCGTACGGGAGCACCTGCAGGAGCGGCTGCGCCCGCACGGGTTCCTGTGGCGCAGGCGGCACCCGGACGCCGTGCGGTCGGCGCTCGCCCACGCCGGGCTCGATCCGGACGCGCTGCCGCGGGGCGACCGCACCCTGGCCAGGGACCTCACCCGGGCCCAGGCGGTGCGGCTGGGCGTCGCGCTCGCCCTGCTCGACCAGCCGGGCCTGCTGCTCGTGGACGACGCCGGCACCGGCATCCCCGCGGGCAGGCGGCGCGAGCTGTGGGACGTGCTGCGCGGCCTGGCCGACCAGGGGCTCACCGTCGTCGCGGCGTGCACCGACGCCGAGGAGGCGACCGGCGCGGCCAGCACGCTGCTGCCGCTGCCCGTTCCCGCTCCTCCGGCACCCGGTGCCGGAGACGCGGCGGAGACAGGAGAACGCCGATGAGGATCCCCCACCCCGGCCGGCTCGAACTGCGCAGGTTCCTGCGCTCGCGGCTCACCAGGGCCGCGCTGGTCGCCGTCGTCATGCTGCCTCTGCTGTACGCCGGGCTCTATCTGTGGTCGTTCTGGGATCCCCAGGCGAACCTCGACCGTGTGCCGGTGGCCCTCGTCGTGGAGGACCGTCCCGCCACCGCCGCCGGCGCCGCGGGGAGCCCCCCGAGCACAGTGGACGCCGGACGCGAACTCGCCGCCGAGCTGGAGCGGCGCAAGGTCTTCGCGTGGCACCGGGTCGACGCGGCGGAGGCCGACAAGGGCGTCCGAGAGGGCCGTTACTACCTGTCGCTCACGATCCCGGACGACTTCAGCGCCGACCTCGCCTCGCCCTCCGGCGACGGCACGCCGCGCCCGGCCCAGCTCGGCGTACGGGTGGACACCGGGCGCAGCTACATCATGCGGACGATCTCGGACGCCGTGTTCCGGGAGGTCAAGGAGGCGGCCGGACGCAGCGCGGTCAAGGGCTACCTGGACCAGATCTTCCTGTCCTTCGGCGAGCTGCACGACAAGACCGCCCAGGCGGCCGACGGCGCCGACCGGTTGCACGACGGTGCCGCCGCCGCGAGCGACGGCGCGGCCTCGCTCGCCAAGGGGCTCGGGTCCGCGCAGGACGCGACCGGCAAGCTGTCGTCCGGAGCCGACGCCCTGTACAGCGGGTCGAAGCAGCTCACGAGCGGGCTGCACCAGGCCAGGACCGGCTCGGCCTCCCTGTCCGCCGGTCTGTCGAAGGCGGCCGCGGGCGCGGCCGACCTCCGCAAGGGCCTGTCCGCGCTCGGCAAGGGTGCGGCCGCACTGGCCGAGGGCAACCGCGAGGTCTACCGCCAGGTGCACACCCTGTCTCCCACCGTTAACCGGGCGGCCGACAAATACGTCCCGGTGCTGGAGAAGAACGGCGACCGCATCCGGCAGGGCGCGCTCACCCTCGCGAAGGGCGCCGACGGCTTGGCCGACGCACTCGACGGCCTGCCCCAGGAGGTGCAGGGCTCGGCGGGCACGGCCAGGCAGGACCTGCGGGCCGTCCAGCGCTGGCTGAGCGCCCATCCCGACGCCGACCCCGAGCTGCGCGCGCTGGTCGAGCAGGCCGCGGGGTCGGCGGGCGACCTCGCGTCGGCCGCCGGGCGGCTGCAGAACCGCCTCGGCTCGCAGGAGGGCAGGCTCGACGACCTCGCCGGCACGGCACGGACCGTCGCGGACGACGCCCGCGAGCTGGCCGCCGCCGCGCCCGGCCTCGGCAGCGCGCTGAACGACGCCCGCGACAAGTTCAACCAGCTCGACAAGGGGCTGAAGCGACTGGCCGACGGAGCGTCCGACCTGCACGACGGCGCGGGCAAGGCGCTGAACGGAGCCACCTCGCTGTCGCGCGGCCTCGGCACGCTCAACAGCGGCGCGCGGACCCTGTCCACCGGGCTTGCCAGGCTCGACGACGGAGCGACCGGCCTCAACACCGGGCTCGCCTCGCTCGCCTCCGGCGCGGGCAAGCTCGACAACGGCATCGGCAAGCTGCACCGGGGGGCAGGAAAGCTCGGCTCCGGGCTGGTCAAGCTGACCGACGGTTCAAGCGAGCTGGCCGGCAAGCTCGGCGACGGGGCCGCGCAGATCCCCGACTACGGCACACCGGAGCGCGACAGCCGTACGGACATGATGAGCGACCCCGTCCGGCTCGCCACCGAGGTGGACAACGAGGTGCCCAACTACGGCACCGGGTTCGCTCCGTTCTTCGTGCCGCTCGCGTTGTGGGTCGGCGCGATGGTGACGTACATGGTGCTGCGGCCGCTCAACCCGCGCCTGCTCGCCGGGTCGGCGCCGGCGTGGCGCACGGCCCTCGCGGGCTGGCTTCCCGGGCTCGCGATGGGGACGCTCCAAGTGGCGGTGCTGCTCGCCGTGCTGCGCTTCGGCCTGGGGCTCGAGGCGGCCGACTGGCCGGGGATGGCGGCCTTCCTGGTGCTGGTCACGGCGGCGTTCCTCGCCGTCGTGCAGGCGGTCAACGCGCTGCTCGGGCCGCCCGGACGGGTGGCGGTGCTGGCGCTGCTCATGCTGCAACTCACCTCGTCGGCGGGCACCTACCCGATCGAGACGTCCCCCGGGTTCTTCCAGGCCATCTCGCCGTGGCTGCCGATGAGCTGGGTGGTGTCGGCGATGCGCCGCCTCGTCAGCGGCGGCGACACCACCGTGGTGTGGCAGGCTTGCGGCGTGCTGTCCGCGTTCGTCGCTCTCGGTCTCGCCCTCACCGTGCTCGCCGTCCACCGTGGTCGTACGTGGTCGATGCGCCGCCTCAAGCCGGAGCTGTCGCTGTGAGCGGGCGGGGCGACGGCGCGACCGGCGGCAGGCGGGCCGAGACCCGGCAGCGGCTCTACCGGGCCGCTGCCGAACTCATCGCCGAGCAGGGTTTCGCCGCCACCACCGTCGACGCCATCGCCGAACGCGCGGGAGTGGCCAAGGGCACCGTCTTCTACAACTTCGGCAGCAAGGAGGCGCTGTTCGCGGGCCTGCTCGACCACGGGATCGAGCGGCTCGCCGACGCCCTCGCCGAGGCCGCACGCGCCCCGGCCGCCTCTCCGGTCGCCGTGCTAGACGCGCTCATGCTCGCGCAGCTCCGCTTCTTCGACGAGTACGGGCCGTTCGCCCGGGTGCTGCTGGCCGAGCTGTGGCGGGCGGCCTGGCAGGACGCGATCCTGCGGCTGCGCACGAGCGTGCTCGCGGTCTACGAACGTGTCCTTGCCGATGCCGTGGCGGCCGGCGAGCTGCGCCCGGGATTCGACACCGGCACCGCCGCCACCGCCGTCTTCGGCATGGTGCTCACCGTCGCCATCGAGCGTCGCGCGCTGCACCCCGGCCAGCCGGTCGAGGACGTACACGCGACGCTCGCCGAACTCGTCCACCGCCGCATCTCGCCCTGACGGAGCCCTGGCCGAGCCCCAGATGAGCCCCAGATGAGCCCCGGACGAGCCCCGGACGAGCCCCGGACGAGCGCGGATCGGCGTCGGGCGAGCGCGGACGTCAGAGGAAGAGCTCGTCCACCGACGTCACCGTCACCGCCTTGCGGACCCACTCCTTCAGGAGATTCAGGTCGGAGCATCGGCTGATCCGCTCGCGTGCCTCGGGGGGAATCTCCAGCCCCCGGGCGTCGAGCACGGCGAGGATCGCGTCGATCTCGCCCTCCGCGCGCCCCTGTTCCAGCCCCTGCTCCAGACCCTGCTCCAAGCCCTGTTCCAGGCCCTTGTTCACCCAATCGGAGAAGTAGCGGTCGCCGATGACCTTCTCGTAGTCGGCTGACGCTGTCATCAGAAGCTCCTTCAGGCGCTCACCCACTACTGTGGGTACCAGGCCGAACACGTAGCTCAAATATAGCCGGACGTCCTTCTGGTCGAGCTCGTTCAGCCCCTCCAGCATGACCTCCAGCCCCTTGTCGATGTCGGGGTGGTCACCGTTCATGGCCGCCGACAACACGGCCAGCTCGGGGTGCCTGCGTGCCTCGCCCGGATCGGTGACCAAGGGCAGGCGGTCCGAGTGAATCGCCACCGGGGTGACCGTTCCGCTCGGCCCCATGGAGATGGGCTGCTCGCACCAGCGGCCCACCGCCGGGTTCAGGCTGATCACCAGCAGGGCGGTGTCACACTTCAACCGGGCCCGCAGCGCGGCGACGTATACGGGCCAGGTGAAGCGCTTGTCCGCGTCGTGCCGTAACTGCACCTCGACGATCACCGCCAGCCGGGCCGTTCCCGACCCGTCGCGGAGCACCACGACCGCGTCCGCGCGATACTCCACCGGGGTCAGTTGCGTGGCGTCCACCGCCTCCGCCGTGGCCTTGGCGAATTCGGGCGGCTCGATGCCGCCGACCTCGCGTAACAGCTCCACCGCGGCGTTGGGCCTCCGGTGGAAGAGGTCGACCGTTTGTTGATGGATGAGATTCGGCACGCGGGAAACTTTACTCAGTGTGTTCGAGTCGTTACGGAGAATTATCGGGTTCTGTGGATGAGTGTGGAACGGGGCTGGGGTGTTAGCTGGACGAGATGATCGGCAACTAACGTGATCCGCCATTCGTCGGGATAGATGCAGGTATCCCGTGACAATGGAGGAGCCCGTGTACCCCCCACCGCAGCAGAAGCGCCGCCGCAGCGTGGCACCGTTCGTCGTCGCGGTCATCTTCGCGGGGGCGCTCATCGTCGGGCTGAGGCTGCTGTTCGGCGGAGTTTCAGGCGGCGGTGGCGATGCCGGTGACGGCGGGGGCGACGGGGGCGGGAGTGCGGGCAAACGCGCCTGCGGTGACGACGGGATCACGCTGACCATCGCCGCGTCGAGCGAGAAGGCCGAGCTGCTGCGCACGATGGCCAACGACTACAACGGCCATGAGGTGGACGGAAAATGCGTGGACGTGGTCGTGAACTCCAAGGCCTCGGGCGGGGCCATGCAGGCCCTCGCGCGGGGCTGGGACGAGCGGCAGGACGGCCCGAAGCCGGACGTCTGGACGCCGGCGAGCACCGGCTGGGTCACCCTGCTGCGGCAACGCGTCGAGGGCGGCGACCAGGCGTCGCCGGTGTCCGCCGACAACCCGACGATCGCCACGTCTCCGCTGGTCATCGCGATGCCCAAGCCGATGGCCCAGGCGCTCGGCTGGCCGTCCAAGAAGATCGGCTGGTCGGAGATCCTCGACCTCGCCAACGACCCCAAGGGCTGGGCGGCTTACGACCACCCGGAGTGGGGGAGGTTCCGCCTCGGCAAGACGAACCCGAACTTCTCGACGTCCGGGCTCAACGCCACGGTCGGGGCGTACTTCGCGGCCACCGGGCTGTCGGGCGACCTGACGGAACGAGACGTCGCCGCGGCGAAGACGCGCGAGTTCGTGCGGGGGGTCGAGCGGTCCATCGTCCACTACGGCGACACGACGCTGACGTTCCTGTCGAACCTCCAGCACGCCGACGACTCGGGGACGGCCATGTCGTACATCTCCGCCGTGACGGTGGAGGAGAAGTCGGTGTGGGACTACAACCAGGGCAACCCGACGGGTGATCCCAAGACGCTCGGCGACCACGCCAAGCCGAAGGTCCCGCTGGTGGCGATCTACCCCAAGGAGGGCACGCTCTTCTCCGACCACCCGTACGCCGTGCTGTCCTGGGCGGACGCCGCGAAGAAGGCCGCGGCGGCGGACTTCCTGAAGTATCTGCAGGCGCCCGAGCAGCAGAGGCAGTTCGAGAAGTACGCCTTCCGGTCGTACGACGGCAAGCCGGGCGACCTCATCACGACCGCCAACGGCCTCGACCCCAAGCAGCCGGCGACCACGCTGAGCACCCCGGCGCCGCCGGTGCTGAACCGCATCCTCAAGAGCTGGGCCGAGCTGCGCAAGCCCGCCAACGTGCTGATGGTGATGGACGTGTCCGGCTCGATGGGCGCCGACGTCGAAGGCACCGGCAAGACCAAGCTCGACCTGGCCAAGCAGGCCGCGATCAACGCGCTGCCGCAGTTCGGGCCGAACGACCGGGTCGGCCTGTGGCTGTTCAGCCTCAAGCAGGACGGCGACAAGGACTACCGCGAGCTCGTCCCCCTGGGCAGGGGCAACCAGTCGCAGCTCAAGAGCCGCATCAACGGCCTGATCCCCAGCGGCGGCACGGGGCTGTACGACACGGCCCTCGCGTCCTACCAGTACGTGACGCGCCATCAGAGCGGTGACGCGATCAACGCGGTCGTGTTCCTGACGGACGGCAAGAACGAGGACAACAACTCCATCTCGCTCGACAACCTGCTGCCCGACCTGCGCCATGAGGCGGGCCAGGAGACCGTGCGGATGTTCACCATCGCGTACGGCGGCGACGCCGACCTCGACGTCCTGCGGCGCATCTCGCAGGCCACGGACGCGGCGGCCTACGATTCGCGCAAGCCGGGAAGCATCGACGAGGTGTTCACCGCCGTCATCTCCAACTTCTGATCAACCCTGCCGTCCGACCTGGGAGCCCCCCTTTGTCCCGCTTCACCGAGGAACTCCGCGACCCCTGGGCGCTGCTCCTGGGCGCCACCGCCGCGGGCGCGGCCTGGGCGGTCGGCGTCCCTACCGTGGGGGTGCCCGTCGCCGGGGTCGCGGTCTGGCTCATCAAGGCGTTCGCCTCCGCGTGGCAGTCCACCGGTGGCGAGAGCCGTACGGAAACGCAGGCCCCGCCGGTGACGAAGGGGAGCGCGGAGGAGGCGTGGCTGCGGCGGGCGGAGCGGGCCGCCGCGTCGTTCGCCGACCTGACCGCCTCGATGCGCGGGCAGCTCCTGCTCGACCGGATCGCGGCGATGCGCCCGCAGGTGGACGACACCGTCGGCACGCTGCGCCGGCTGGCCGGGCACGCCTCGGTCACCGGCTCGGCCCTGGCCCGCTTCGACCCCCGGTTCCTGGAGCAGGAGCGCGTACGGCTCACGCAGGCGCGGCAGACGGCCCGGCAGGAGGTCGCGGGCGAGCTCGACCGGTCGATCGCCGCCCTTGACGCGCAGCGCGAGGTGTACGACAGGTTGTGGGGCACGCGGGAGCGGGTGCTGGCCCGGCTGCAGTCGGGCGCCATCAGCCTGGAGGGCCTGGTCGCGCGGGCCGTGGAGATCTCCGCCATGACGGCGGCCTCCGACGACGCGGGCGGCGCCCGGGCGCTCGACGAGCTGACCTCGGAGCTCGAACTGACCCGGCAGAGCCTGCACGAGATCGAGGAGGCCACCCGCGACGACGTCGGCCCCTGAGCCCACTTGAGCCCGCTTGGGGGCCCTCCGTCCGCCTGTGCGCGTTCAACCGGCGAGGAGGCGGGCGAGCTCGGCCGGGCCGGCGTTGCCGCCCGTGCACACCACGGCCACCCTGCGCCCGGCGAACTCCTCACGCCGGGCCAGCAGCCCGGCGAGGGCCGCCGCCCCCGCGCCCTCGGCCAGGGTGTGGGCCTCGGTGAGCAGCAGACGCTGGGCCCGCAGGATGTCGTCGTCGTCCACCAGCACGAAGTCGGCCAGGCCGTCGCGCATCACGGCCTGCGGGAGCGCGAACGCCGAACCGGTGGCGAGCCCCTCCACGACCGTCTTGACGGGCCGGGTCACCGGCTCCCGCAAGCGCCAGGAGTCGTGCGCGGCCGGGGCCTGGGCCGACTGGACGGCGATCACCCGGCAGCCCGGCGCGAGCGCGGCGGCGGCGAGGCACGCCGCGGCGGCCCCGCTGCCGCTGCCCACGGGCACGAACACCGCCTCCAGATCCGGCCGGGCGGTGAACATCTCGACGTAGAGCGTGCCCACCCCGGCCAGGATGTCCGGCTCGTCGGCCGGGCTGATCAGCCGGCGTCCCGTGCGCTCGGCGAGGTCACGCGCGTGCCCGGCGGCCTCCACCATCGTCGCGCCCCGGACCTCGACGGTCGCCCCGAGCGCCTCGACCGCCGCGACCTTGGCGGGGTTCGGGTTCTCCGGCATCAGGACGGCGCACGGCACGCCGTACAGGCGGGAGGCGTACGCGACGGACTGGGCGTGGTTGCCGGTCGAGTAGGTGACCACCCCGCGTTCGCGGCCGGCCATGCGCGCCAGCAACGCGATGCCGCCGCGCACCTTGAACGCCCCCGTGGGCTGGACGTTCTCGTGCTTCACGTGGACCTCGGCGCCCACCGCCGCGTCGAGCACGGGATAGGACCACAGGGGAGTCTCGGGCAGATGCGGGGCGATGAGCCGCCGGGCGTCCAGGATGTCGCGGATGTCGGTCATGACCCCCAGCCTGGCCATCCGCAGGACAATAGGTCCAACTCAACTTCTCAGGCGAAACCATAGACGGGATCGATGAATGCCGCTCGACGTCGTACGGCTGCGGGTCCTCGTGGCGGTGGCCAGGACCGGCACGGTGACCGCCGCGGCGCGGGAGCTGCACTACTCGCAGCCCTCGGTGAGCCACCACCTCGCCCGGCTTGAGGCGGAGACGGGCGCGAAGCTGGTGCAGCGCGTGGGGCGCGGCATCCGCCTCACCGAGGCGGGCCGCCTGCTCGCCGAGCGGGGCGCGGAGATCCTCGGCCGTCTCGACGCGGCATCCACGGAGCTCGCCGCGCACGTCGGGCTGCGCGCCGGACGCGTCCGGCTGGCGGCGTTCCCCTCCGCCCTCGGCACGTTCGTCCCGGCCGCCGCCGCCCGGCTCGCGCGCGACCATCCGGGGCTCGACCTGCGGCTGATGGAGGCCGAGCCGCCCGAGGCACTGCGCCTGCTGCGGGCCGGCCGGGTGGACGTCGCCGTGGTCTTCCGCTTCGGCGAGACCGCCCCCGAGGACGACGGCGTCCGGCTGGTCCACCTGCTCGACGACCCGAGCCTCCTCGTCACTCCCACGGCGTACGGCGACGCGGGCGACCTGGCGGCGTACGCGGACGGGACGTGGATCACGGGATGCGAGCGGTGCCGCGCGCACCTGCTCGCGCTGTGCGCCGAGGCGGGCTTCACGCCGCGCGTCTCGTTCACGACGGACGACTACGTGGCCGTGCAGGCCATGGTCGCGGCCGGGCTGGGCACGGCGATCCTCCCCCGGCTCGCGCTGTCGGCCCACCGCCATCCCGACGTGCGGGTGTCCGAGCTGCCCGGGTCGGACCGCCGGGTCTACGCCGCGACGTACGGCGAGCCGCCCGACCCGCCCGCCACCGCGGCCCTGGTCGCCGCCTTGCTGGCGATCACATGATCCGTCAGCTCGGTGCCGGCGACGGCGTGGCGGCGTCGTTGTCCAGCTCCTTGGCGCTCCACACCGCGACGCCGGTGCCCGGCAGCTGACTGATTTTGGACTCGAACGTGGCGGTGCCGTCCGTCGCGTCGTCGTCCTCCTCGGCGAAGACGAGGAGCGCCTGCCATTCGTTGTACCGGTCCGCGGGGAAGAGCAGCCGGGGACCGATCGACAGGTCCGAGTCGCCGGACAGCCGCTGGCTGTCGACGGTCACCCAGCCGTACGACGGCCGGTCGCTGAGCCGCACGTAGATGAGCGCCGAGCCTCCTTCGGGCACGACCACCTGGGCGGGTGTGACCATGACGTACGGCGTGGCGCTCACGGTCGGGGTCGGCGTCGGAGTGGGAACCGCACTCGGCAGCAGGCGGGCGACGGCGGCCGATCCGCGCGGCGCGGCGTCGGCCGTGCCCGGGACGAGCCCGGTCACCGCGGACGCGGCGGCCACGACGGCCGCGAGGACGGCCGGGCGACGTAACCGGCCGTGGGGGAATCGCATCGGGCACCTCCGTGGTGAGCCGACCGGCCGCCTCGGGCCGGCTGCCGTTGATCGTCGGCGATGCTCACAGCGTCCGATCTGCCACGCGGCCTGTACAGGAACCGCCGCCCCGGCGGCCACCCGGAGGGGCCCGCGACGGGCCGTTCACCTGGGGCAAACGCCCCCGGACACGGACACCCGGCCGGTGAAAGATTCAGCGCCGCCAGAGCAAGCCACCGAGCAAACCACCGAGCAAACCACCGAGCAAGCCACTGAGCAAGCCGCCGCGCGAGGCGCGACGAGCAAGCCGTCGCGGGTCAGCCGGCCTGGCGGAACTCGCCGGTCTGGGGACCCTCCGCGCAGGCGGCGGCCAGCTCGTCCAGCGACAGGCCGAGTGCGGCGGCGAGCGCGGCGACCGTGAAGAAGGCCGGGGTCGGCGCGCGGCCGGTCTCGATCTTGCGCAGCGTCTCGGCCGACAGCCCGGCCGCCGCCGCGACCTCGACCATGCTGCGCTCGCCGCGCGCCTGCCGGAGCAGGACGCCGAACCGCTCCCCCCGCTGCCGCTCCTCGGGGGTCAGGGGCACTCTCACCATGACCGTGATACTAATACCGGTATAGTTATTGGTGCCACCCCGCGGAGGGCATTGTCATGGTGGAAATCAAGAGCGACGCCGCGCTGGACGCGATGCGGGAGGCGGGGCGGGTCGTGGCCCGCACGCTCGACGCCGTACGGAAGGCCGCGGCCATCGGGGTGCGGCTCACGGACCTGGACGAGACGGCGCGGGCGGTGCTGCGCGAGGCCGGGGCGAGCTCCCCGTTCCTCGGCTATCGGCCGCCCTTCGCGCCGACCCCGTTTCCCGCCGTGATCTGCGTGTCCGTCAACGACGCGATCGTGCACGGCATCCCGACCGGCTACCGGCTGCGGGACGGGGACGTGGTCGGCGTCGACGCCGGCGCGGTGCTGGACGGCTGGGCGGCCGACGCCGCCGTCACGTTCATCGTGGGCACGCCGCGCCCCGGTGACCTGGAGCTGGTCGACACCACGCGCAGGGCGCTGGAGGCCGGGATCGCCGCCGCGACCGTGGGCAACCGCATCGGGGACATCTCGGCGGCGATCGGCGCGATCGCCAAGGAGGCCGGATATGGCATGCCCAGGGACTTCGGCGGCCACGGCATCGGCCGGCGGATGCACGAGGACCCGTCGGTGCCGAACCACGGGCGGCCCGGCCGGGGCTATCCCCTGCGGCATGGTCTCACCCTGGCCATCGAGCCGATGTTCATCGCCGGGGGCCGGGACGGTTATCACACAGCGGGCGACGGCTGGACGCTGCACAGCACGGACGGCAGCAGGGCCGCCCACATGGAGCACACCATCGCGGTCACCGAGGACGGCCCTCGCGTGCTGACCGTGCTGTGAATCCACTGCTCTGGAGTCGCTGCCCGTGACGGCGCTCTAAATTGACGTGCCGCGACGGCGCCGGTGTCCCTACCATCCGAACATGCCGACTCTGCCCACGCTCGCCCTGTTCGCGGCCGCCACTATGGCGTTGCTCCTGGTTCCGGGACCCGCCGTGCTCTACATCGTCACCCGGAGCGTGGCCCAGGGCCGTACGGCGGGGCTGGTCTCCGTTGTCGGCATCCACACCGGGTCGCTCGTCCACATCGCCGCCGCGGCCTTCGGGATCACCGCGCTGCTCGCCGCCTCGGCTACAGCGTTCGCCGTCGTGAAGTATCTGGGCGCGGCCTACCTCCTCTACCTGGGCATCCGCAAGCTCGTCCGGCGGACGGAGGCGGAGGAGACCGAGGTGAAGCCGGCCTCGCCCCGGCGGCTGTTCGGCGAGGGGTTCGTGGTCAACGTGCTGAACCCCAAGACGGCCATGTTCTACCTCGCGTTCCTGCCGCAGTTCGTCGATCCGGCGCGCGGCCCCGTGGCCCCGCAGGTGCTCGTGCTCGGGGCAGTGTGGGTCGCGCTCGGCATGGCCAGCGACGGCACGTACGCCCTGCTGGCCGCGGTGCTGGCCGGGCGGCTGCGCTCCTCGGCGCGCGCCCGGCGGCGGCTCGACCAGGGCAGCGGCGTCGTCTACCTCGGTCTCGGCGCCGTGGCCGCGCTCGCGACCGAGGGCGCCAAGAAGCTCTGACAGCCCGCCCGAGGGCAGACCCAGCACAGACCCAGCACAGACCCGGGGCAGACCCAGGACATTTGTACTGCCGCAATCGGGATCGCTGAATCTGTCGGGCTCCTCCGGTTTTCGCGAGGCTTAACGCACACGGAGACCCCCTGGAGGACCCGATGACCGAGACCCTGGCCGCCCCAGTGACCGGCCCAGTGACCGGCCCAGTGACCGGCCCGGCGACCGCCCCGATGAGTGCCGGCAAGCCCCGGCGGGGCACCCTCCGGACCCTGCTGATGCCGCTCGCGATCGACGTCGCCGCGCCGATGGCCTGCTACTACCTCCTGCACGGCGCGCTCGGCACGAGCGAGGTCACCGCGCTGGCCGTGAGCGGCGTGATCCCGGCCGTCCGGGTGATCGCCGGGATTGTCAGCGACCGCACGATGAACGCGCTGGCCGGGCTGACGCTGGCGGTCAACGTGGCGGGCATCGCCCTGAGCTTCGTCACCGGCGACGCCCGCATGATGATCGCCAAGGACTCCGCCCTCAGCGGCGTGATCAGCCTGTTCATGATGCTCACGGCGTTCACCGCGCGCCCGGTGATGACCCAGGGCATGCGCGCGTTCATCACCCGGGGCAACGCGGCGCGGGAGGCCGCCTGGGAGCGGCTGGCGAACGGCGCGAGGTTCCGCCGCGCCGAGCGCCGCTTCACCGGGATCTGGGGCGCGGCGCTGCTCGCCGACTGCGTGGCCCGGCTGATCGGCGCGTTCACGCTGCCGGTGTCCACCATGGTCTGGCTGTCCAACGTGCTGCTGATCGCCGCCCTCGCGGTGGGACTCGTGGTGGCGGGCGCGTTCGGCTCCGGGCCGATCATGTGGATGATCAACAACGAGGTGCGGGGGAACGCTCGATGAGAGGCAGGGGCATCAACTACGACACCGGTTTCCTCCCGGGCGGGCAGCTCAGCCGGGAGACGTTCGACCCGGAGACGGTCCGCGCGGAGATGCGCGTCATCGCCGACGAGCTGCACTGCACCGCCGTACGCATCACCGGCGGGCACCCCGAACGGCTCAGCGTCGCCGCGCGGCACGCCGCCGAGGCGGGGCTGGAGGTGTGGTTCGCGCCCTTCCCCTGCGAGATGACGACGCGGGAGCTCGCGCCGTACTTCGCCGAATGCGCCGAGCGGGCCGAGAAGCTGCGGCGCGACGGCGCGGAGGTGGTGCTCGTGACCGGATGCGAGATGAGCATCTTCTGCACCGGCTTCCTGCCCGGGGAGACCTTCTTCCACCGGATGGCGGCGCTCGGCGCGGGGGACGCCGAGGTGTACGCCCGGTTCGCCGAGATCCCCACCCTGCTGAACCCCTTCCTGGCGGAGACCGCCGAGGCCGCCCGCGCGATCTTCGGCGGGCGGGTGACGTACGCCTCGGGCGAGTGGGAGGACGTCGACTGGAGCCCGTTCGACATCGTCGCGGTGGACGCCTACCGCGACGACCGCAACGCCTCGACCTACCGCGAGGAGCTGCGCTCCCGCTTCCGGTTCGGCAAGCCGGTGGCGGTGACCGAGTTCGGCACGTGCGCCTACACGGGAGCGGGCGCACGTGGCGGCATGGCGTGGGCCATCGTGGACTACACCGCGACCCCGCCCCGGCTCGACGGCGACTACCGCCGCGACGAGGGCGAGCAGGTCCGCTACCTGCGGGACCTGCTCACGGTGTTCGAGGAGGAGGGCGTGGACAGCGCCTTCTGGTTCACCTTCGCCGGCTACACCACGGCCTATGACCCCGACCCGCGCGCAGACCTCGACATGGCCTCCTACGGCGTGGTCCGGCTGCTGAAGGACGGCGGGCGGGAGCCGAAGGAGGTCTTCCACGCCCTCGCCGCCGCCTACTCCGGCGGACACGCCGCGGCGGCCACCTGACCGGCCCACCGGTAGTCGGCCTTGCCCGCCGGGGAACGGACGATCTCCTCGACGAACGCGTAGGTCCGCGGCACCTTGTAGCCCGACAGCCGGGTGCGGCAGTGGGCGTCGAGCTGCCGCGCCGTCGGCGTCGTCCCGTCGTACGGCTGGACGACGGCCGCGACCCGCGACCCCCAGCGGTCGTCGGGGATGCCGGTGACGACGGCGTCGAACACGGCGGGATGCCCCTTGAGCACCGCCTCGACCTCCTCGGGGAAGACCTTCTCCCCTCCGGTGTTGATGCACTGGGATCCGCGGCCGAGGATGCGGATCGTGCCGTCCTCCTCCACCGTGGCGAGGTCGCCGGTGAGCAGCCACCGCACGCCGTGGGCGTCGGTCACGAAGGTGCGGGCGGTCTTGCCCGGGTCGTTGTGGTAGCCGAAGGCGATCCGGCCGGCCCTGGCCACCGTGCCGATCCGCCCCGAGCCCGGCTCGACCGGGGTCAGCGTCTCGTCGAGCACGGTCACGGAGGCGCCGGCGTTGGGCCGATAACGCAACCCCGACTCGGGCGACGACCCCTCGACCCCCGACGCCGTGTATCCCGACTCGGTGGAGCCGAAGTTGTCGAGGATCATCCGGCCGGGCAGCAGCTCCTCCAGCCGGGCGCGCACGGCCCCGCTGAGGATCGCCCCGGTGGAGCTGAGCACGAACAGCGACGACAGGTCGTAGGACCCGGCGGCCAGCTCCTCGGCGATCGGGCGGGCCATCGCGTCGCCGGTGATGTTGAGGCTGACGACCTTCTCCCGCTCGATCGCGCGCAGCACGGCGGCGGCGTCGAACCTGCGGACGTGCACGATCGTGCCGCCCATCCACCAGGCGATGAACGTGCCCATCTGGGCCGCGCCGTGCATCAGCGGGGCCGCCGTCATCATGACGACCGGCGACGCCGCGCCGCGCGCCTGCTCGATCACCGCCTCGGGCGTCTTCAGCGGCTCGCCGTACGGGTTGCCGCCGCCGAAGGCGAAGAACAGGTCCTCCGACCGCCACATCACGCCCTTGGGCATGCCGGTCGTGCCGCCGGTGTAGATGACGTACACGTCGTCGCCGGACCGGGGCGGGAAGTCCCTGCCGTCGGGCCGCCCCGCCACCGCCTCCTCGTACGGCACCGCGCCCGGCACGGCGGAGGGGCCGCCGACGGCGACGAGGTGGCGCAGCCCGGGGACCCGCGCGGCCACGGCCGCGACGCGGTCGTCGAACTCCACGTCGAACACCAGGGCCGCGATGCCGGAGTCCTGGTAGAGGTAGCGCAGCTCGGACTCGACGTACCGGTAGTTGACGTTGACCGGCACGGCCCGCAGCTTCAGCGTCGCCAGCAGGGCCGCGACGTACTCCACCCCGTTGTAGAGCTGCATGCCCACGTACGTCCCGCGTCCGACGCCCTGCGCGGCCAGGTGGTGGGCGAGCCGGTTGGCGTGGGCGTCGAGCTCGGCGTACGTCGGGCGGTCGTCGCCGCAGACCAGCGCGACGCGGTCCCCGATGGCGTCGGCGAGCCCCTCGAAGAGATCGGCGTGGTTGAACTCCATCCGGCGGACCTCCCGCTCGTCAGGGTCTGAGCTGCCTCACGGTCTGCGGCTTCCGACGATCCACATCGCGAAGAACTGGGCACCCCCGCCGTACGCGTGGCCGAGCGCGAGGCGTGCCCCCTCGACCTGGTGCTCCCCCGCCATGCCCCGCACCTGGAGCGCCGCCTCGGCGAAGCGGATGAGGCCGGACGCGCCGATCGGGTTGGACGACAGCACGCCGCCGGAGGCGTTCCACGGGGTGTCGCCGTCGAGCGCCGTGCACCCGGCCTCGGTGAGCTTCCAGCCCTCCCCCTCGGCCGCGAAGCCGAGGTTCTCCAGCCACATCGGCTCATACCAGGAGAACGGCACGTACACCTCGGCGACGTCGATCTCCCGGCGCGGGTCGGTGATCCCGGCCTGGCGGTAGACGTCGGCGGCGCAGTCGCGGCCGGCCCTCGGGCTGACGACGTCGCGGCCGGCCATCATGAGCGGCTCCGAGCGCATCGCCGTGCCGTGGATCCAGGCGGGCGTGCCGGTCACCTTGTCCTCGGCCGCGAGCACGATCGCGCAGGCGCCGTCGGACGACGGGCAGGTCTCCAGATAGCGGATCGGCTCCCACAGCATCGGGGTCGACTCGACCATCTTCCGGTCGATCCCGGGGATGCGCAGGTGGGCGTACGGGTTCTTCAGCGCGTTGAGCCGGTCTTTGACCGCGACCAGCGTGCCGATGTGGCCGGGCGCGCCCGACCTGCGCATGTACTCCCTGATGTGCGGCGCGAAGTAGCCGCCCGCCCCCACGACCAGGGAGGCGTTGAAGGGCAGGTGCGTGGTCAGGGCCCAGGTGGCGTTCGACTCCGACTGCTTCTCGAAGGCGACCACCAGCACCCGCCCGTGCACGCCGCCCTGCACGAGCGACGCGCCGACCAGCGCGGTCGAGCCGCCGACCGAGCCCGCCGTGTGCACGCGCGTCACCGGCTTGCCGGCCGCGCCGAGCGCGTCGGCCAGGTACGCCTCCGGCATCATCACGCCCTCGAACATGTCGGGGGCCTTGCCGATGACGACCGCGTCGATGTCGGCGAACGTCAGGCCGGCGTCCTCCAGCGCCCGCAGGGCGGCCTCGCGCACCAGCCCGGCGAGCGACACGTCCCGGCGTCTCGTCTGGTAGCGGGTCTGGCCCACGCCGATGACGGCACAGCGGTTTCCCACGGCGACTCCTACAGGGACTGGTCGAGCACGGCGACGAGGTTCTGCTGCAGGCACGGCCCCGAGGTGGCGTGCGCCACCGCGCGGTCCGCCGAGCCGTCGAGGATCCGCCGGGCCGCCTCGCCGATGCGGATCAGGCCGGTGGCCATCACGGGGTTGGCCGCGAGCGGCCCGCCCGACGGGTTGACCATGACGTCGGCGGACAGGCCGAGCGCCTCGCGCAGGATCGGCTCCTCGTGGCTGAACTGGGTGTGCAGCTCGGCCACGTCGACCGGGCCCTTGCCCACTCCGGCCGCCCGGCCCGCCTCGGCCGTGGACACCGACCGGGCGAGGTCGCGCATGCCCAGATAGTGGGGCTCGGCGCGGTGTGCGATGCCGGTGATCCAGGCGGGCCGCCCGGCCAGCTCGCGGGCGCGGTCGCCCGCGGCCAGCACCACAGCCGCCGCCCCGTCCGTGACCGGCGCGACATCGTACGGCCGCAGCGGCTCGACCTCGAACTCCTCCCCGGCAGGGTCGGGCAGGTCGAGGGCGTACGGGTTGGCCCGGCCGCCGGCCCGGCTGCGCCGTACGATCTCGTCCAGCGCCGCCCGGTCCGCGTTCACCGCGGCCGCCTGCAGCGCGGCGTACGACACCTGGTCGAGCCCGAGCGGCGCCAGATAGTACGGGTCGAGCTGGAGCGTCATGATCTCCCGGATGTCCGACATCGACGACTTGCCGAAGCCGTAGACGAGGGCGGTGTCGATGTCGCCGTGCTGGAGCCGCACCCACGCCTCGTACAGCGCGAAGGCGCCGTCCATCTCGACGTGGCTCTCGCTGATGGGCGGCCAGGCGCCGACCGCGTCGAGCGCCGAGACGAACGAGAACGGCGCCCCGGCCAGGTAGTCGCACGAGCCGGAGCAGGTGAAGCCGAACCTCTTCAGCCCGGTCGCCCGCTTGACCTCGTCGATCACCGGCAGCAGCAGTTCCGGCTCGGCCGGCCCGGCGTCGTGGCCGGTGTGCACGGTCTGGGCGAAGGCGACGACCGCGACGTCCCTCATCGGGCACCCCCGGCGGACTCGTCGAGGTCGGCGTCCGGCTCCCCGGTCGGTTCGAACCACTTCACGTTGGCCATCGACAGCGTCCGCTCCTCGGGCGGCAGCCACACGGCCCGCACCCGCATGCCCTGCCGCACCTCGTGCGCCGGCCCCCCGCCGATCAGCGCGATCATCGGCGTGTCCGCGCCGTCCAGCAGCACGTACGCGGAGACGAACGGCACCTCGGGGGCCCGGGGGTCGGGCAGGTTGTTGATGGCGAAGGTGGTGACCGTGCCGGTGTCGGCGACCTCCACCTCGTCCTCGATCACCGAGCCGCACGCGGGGCACGACACGCGGTAGGGCACGTAGACGGCGGCGCACTCGCCGCACCGGCCGCCGACGAACCTCCCGTCGCGCACGCCCTCCAAAAACCGGGTGAGCGCCCGCCCCGGCGTGACGCGATACTCGGCCCGCACGGGCGCGACGAGCGAGGCGACCTCGGGCAGGAAGCACTCGATATCCGTGATGTGCCCGGAGGTGGCGGCCCGCCAGCGCGGGCGCACCCGCAGGCCCGGCCGCAGCGCCTTCCGGCTCCCCGCGTCCACCGCGTGGACGAGGGCGGTGTCGGCGCCGTCGAGCCGGATGAGCGCCCAGGCGAACGGCCGGTCGAGCGGGTGGCCGGGGCGCGGCGAGCCGACCCACGCCCATGCCTGGACGGTCCCGGCCGGACCGACCTCCACGTACTCCCCGGTGACCGGCTCGCCGGTGTCCGGGTCGTACTCCAGCGGCGGCACCAGCACCCGCCCCCCGGCCGTACGGACCCCGACCAGCCGCCGGTCGCGCAGTTCGGTGAGGAAACGCCCGATGACGGGCCCGGTCGTACGCGTGTAGCCGCCGGGGAACTCCAGAACGTGGGCGGCGACGAGCGGTTCCTCAGATGGCACGGTCCCTGCCTTCCCAGTAGGGGGCGCGGAGCTTGCGTTTGAGCAGCTTGCCGTTCGGCTCGCGGGGCATCTCGTCGATGAACTCGACCACGCTCGGCCACTTCATGCGGGCCAGGCGGCCCTCCAGGGAACCGACGAGCTCCGCGGCCAGCTCCTGCCCGGGGACGGCGCCGGGCGCGGGCTCGACGACGGCCATGATCCGCTCACCCCACTCGTCGTCCGGGATGCCGAACACGGCCACGTCGGCCACCTTCGGGTGGGCCATGAGCTCGTTTTCGATCTCGGCCGGATAGATGTTGGCCCCACCCGAGATGATCATGTCGGCCTTGCGGTCGCAGAGGAAAAGGAAGCCGTCGTCGTCCAGATAGCCGATGTCGCCGACCGTGAAGTAGTCCCGGAGGCGGCCCGCGGCGGTCTTCTCCGGGTCGCCCTTGTATTCGAACGAGATGCCCATCTTCATGTAGACGGTGCCGGGCGTGCCCGCGGGCACCGGCGCGAGCTCGTCGTCCACGATCAGCAGCTCGCTGCCCGGCCAGGCCTTCCCGACCGTGCCCGGCCGCTTCTTCCAGTCCTCGGGAGTGGCGACCGTGCCGCCGCCCTCGGTGGCGGCGTAGTACTCGTAGATCACGTCGCCCCACCACTCCAGCATCTGCCATTTGACCGGCACCGGGCAGGGCGCGGCGGCGTGGATCATCCACCGCAGCGACGACAGGTCGTAGGCGCGCCGCGTCTCCTCGGGCAGCGACAGCAGCCGCTTGAAGTGCGTCGGCACCATGTGGGAGTTCGTCACGTGATGGCGCTCGCACAGGCGCAGGGTCTCCTCGGCGTCCCACCTGTCCATGAAGACGAGCGTGTGCCCCATGTGCAGCGCCGTGCCGGCGAACTGGGTGACCGCCGTGTGATAGCTCGGCGACGTGACCAGGTGGGCGTTCGGGCGGCCCGGTGTCACGCCGAACAGCCGCAGCAGCGCCGTCATCAGCTCGGCGGCGTCGTCGGGGTCGAGGCCGGTGAGCGCGCGCCGCACGCCCTTCGGCCTGCCGGTCGTGCCCGAGGTGTAGTGCATGGTCGCCCCGGCCGTACGGTCGGGCGGCGGGGTGCCCGGCCTGCCGTCGGTCAGCTCGGCGACGGGACGGAAGCCCTCGACGTCGCCGTAGGAGAAGCACCGGCCGGTGTCGATCCCGGCCTCCCGCGCGCCCCTGGCGGCCTCCGCGGCGTACCGCTCGTGGGCGAAGAACGCCCTGGCCTCGCTGTCGGCCAGGATGTAAGCGATCTCGGGCCCGGTGAGGTGCCAGTTGACCGGCGTGTAGTACCACCCCGCCTGGAGGGCCGCGAGGTAGAGCACCAGACCGTCCGCGCCGTTGGGCAGCAGGCCGCAGATGCCGTCCCCGGGGCGCAGGCCCAGCTCACGCAGGCCGTGGACCATGCGGTTGGCCCTGGCGAGCAGCTCGCCCGCGGAGTGTTCCGTGCCATCGGGATCGACCGCGGCGATCCACGCCGGGTCGGCCTGCGCCAGCCTCCAGAAACCGAGTGAGCCCATATGCCAGCTCCCTATGGGGGCGCGCCGCACCACCGGGAGGCGTCAGCGGTCGCGGAGTGAAGCACGCGGGTGCGGCGCTGACAAGATCTGGCAATGCGGAGCGACTCAGACGAGAATCGGTTCTAGTTCTTGCGGGCAGACTAACCCCGCGCGCCATGGCTAACAAGCGCTTGATCGAGCCGGTGACACCACCCAGCCGGAGGACACCTGTGGAGCTCCTGCCCATCAGCACCCCGCACTGCCGGATCGAGCGCGACGGTCACGTGGTGATCGTCACGATGGACCGGCCCGAGGCCAGGAACGCGCTCTCGCAGGACATGCTGGTCGGGCTCGCCGAGGCGTGGCAGTACATCTCGGACGAGCCGGAGGTGCGGGTCGGCATCCTCACCGGCGCGGGCGGCACGTTCTGCGCCGGGGCCGACCTCAAGGCCATGGGCACGCCGTCCGAGGACGACCGGGTGCGCCGCCGGGTCGCCGAGATCCCCGACTACCACTGGAAGGGCCTGCTGCGCGACACCGGGGCGCTGCCGTCCAAGCCCATCGTGTGCGCGGTCGAGGGGTACGCCGTGGCGGGCGGCACCGAGCTGCTCGTCGGCACCGACCTGCGGGTCGCCGGGGAGAGCGCCACGCTCGGGCTGTTCGAGGCACGACGGGCGCTGTTCCCCATGGGCGGCAGCGCCGTACGGCTGCCGCGCCAGATCCCGTACGCGTTCGCCATGGACGTGCTGCTCACCGGCAGGGCGATCACGGCGGCCGAGGCGCTCACGATGGGCATGCTCAACCGTGTCGTGCCGGACGGCCAGGCGCTCGACGTGGCCCGCGAGCTCGCCGACCAGGTGGCCGCCTGCGGGCCGCTGGCCGTGCAGGCGATCCTGCGCGCCTACCGCGAGACGCTGGGCATGCCGGAGGCCGAGGCCCTCAAGGTGTCCGACGCGATCGGCTGGCCGGTCATCGGCTCGGAGGACGCCAAGGAGGGCTCCCGCGCCTTCCGCGACAAACGCCCACCGGTCTACCAGGGCCGATAGCCGGCCGATGGCGCCCGGCGCCTCATCGATGATTGACTTGCCCGTCTCGGGGGTGCTGTTCGCGCGAAGCGGTCGCGCATCGATGAGGAGGTCGCGTGGCGACGAACGGGCCCTCGGACGATCCAGGGCGGCGGGGACGATGGGCCCAGCGGGAGAACGAGCACCGCCGTCGGCCGTATGAGGCGGCGCTGGCCGCCTGGCGGCGTGCCGACGTCGAATTACGCCACATGCTCGCGAGCGCTCGCACATACCGCGGCCGGCCCCCTGGCGACGTCCCGCCCTCGCTCCGAATGCGGCGCGGGGAGACGCTTCTCTGGAACGCTCCCGGCGCACGGCTGATCGAGCTGCGGCATCAGCCCGCGCTGCCTCCCCCCGGTTACGCGAGCCTGCCGGAGTTGACCTGGGCGGCCGGGCAGGCGCCGCCGGCGCAGGCGAACGTCAGCGACATCGGCGCGGTGTCCGTGACGAACCAGCGCGTCGTCTTCCACGGCAGCAGGCACAACCGCGAGTGGGCGTTCGCCAAGCTCACCGGCCTGGCTCACGACCTCCCGACGTCGTCCACCCTGATGAGAGTCAGCAACCGGAAGTACGTCTCGGGCCTGGTGCTCGATCCGGGGGCGTCGGTGGGCTTCCGGTTCAATCTGGCGCTCGGCCTCGCCGACGCCATGGGCGACCGTGCGGGGTTCGTCGCGCATCTCGAACGCCTGCTCGTGCACCACCAGTCGCTCCTTCCATCGCCACCCGCCCTCGTCGGCCCGGCGCAGGCCCCGCACGCGGCTCGTACGGCCCTCGGCGTGCTGAGAACGGCGTATTTCGGCCCGCGCGGCGCGTCACCGAGACGTCGCGCCCTCCAGGGTCTCGTCACGGTCGCCCTGACGCTCGGACTGATCGGCCAGGTGCTTCCCCATGCCCCCGTCACCATCGCCTCGGTGGGGCGACCGTCAACCCTTGTGCCATCCGCGCTCGCGCCGACCGTGCTCGCGCCGACCGTGCCCGCGCCGTCGCTCGCGCCCGCAGAAGTGGCGACCGACGTCGCGGAGCCCGTCGTGACGGTGACGATCACGCAGGCGCCTTCCTCGGAACCCGTGCCGGAGGCTGCGGATCCCGCTGTGACGGTGACGATCGAGGTCACGAGTACACCGGCTCCGGAACCGCCGGCAGTGCCTTCTCCCCGGCCTCCCGCTCAGGCGGAGATCACTGCGGCTCAGTCACCTCCGGCACCGCCGTCGGAGGCGGCACCGCCGCCGGAGACAGCACCGCCGCCGGAGACAGCACCGCCATCGGAGGCGGCACCACCGTCGGAGGCGGCACCACCGTCGGAGGCGGCACCGATGCCGGAGGCCGTCCCGCTCTGTGACGCGCCCGCGAATCCGTACGGATACACCTTCTGCGACGGCGACCTGATCACCGACCCGAAGCCGGACATCTGCCGGTACTTCCACTGCATTCCCAATTTCTGGGAGGGCAAGGGCTACATGATCGAATGCAGCGACGGCAAAGTCAGCATGTCGGGCGGGCGTCAGGGCTCGTGCTCATACCACGGCGGCAACCGCAGGCGCGTGCATCAGGGCCGATAGTCGCTCAGGGGCGGGCCTGCACCATGGCGTGGGTGCCAGTGGTCCGCCAGGGGCGGCCGGGCGCGTCCAGCTCGGCCAGCGCGCGCTCCGGCACGCCCACCAGCGCATCCGACTTGAGCGTGCGCAGGGCGACGACCGGCCCGGGGAAGTAGGCGGTGACCGCGGCGAACGGCGTGCTCGCCGGCCACATCCGGTCGCCGACGAGCCGCCGGTAGTTCAGGTCGCCCTTCATCACGGTGAGCGAGGCCGACGCGAACTCCGCCCGCAGGTCGTCCGGCATCTCCGCGTACGGCAGCGGGGCGCAGGCGAAGGGATGCGCCCGCAGCGTGAGGCGTCCCTCCTCCATGGCGTCCCAGAGGCGGGCGCCCGCCCCCCCCGCCCCGCCCGGCGCCCCCGCGCGGCCCCGCCGGGGCACGGGGGGGGGCGGGGGGGGTGGGGAGGAGGGGGGGGGGGAGTGG
>NZ_VJVX01000080.1:0-25889 GCF_008033685.1 Microbispora sp. CSR-4 | reverse complement strand
TTCGACGCCTGGGCCCGCGCCGGCATGTCGCTCGGCAGCCACGACTACCAGATCCTCGCCACCGAGGGCTACCAGAGCAGCGGCAACTCCAACATCACCCTCGGCGAGACCTCCGGTGGCGGCGGCGGTGGCGGCGGCGGCGGTGGCGGTGGCGGCGGTGGCGGCGGTGGCTGCACCGCGACGCTGTCCGCCGGCCAGTCGTGGAGCGACCGCTACAACCTCAACGTCTCGGTCAGCGGTTCGAACAACTGGACCGTGACGATGAACGTCCCGAACCCGGCGAAGATCATCGCCACCTGGAACACCAACGCCAACTGGCCCAGCTCGCAGGTGATGATCGCCAAGCCGAACGGCAACGGCAACAACTTCGGCGTGACCATCCAGCACAACGGCAACTGGACATGGCCGACGGTCTCCTGTAGCGCGGGCTGATCCCGCACCCGCACCTTCCGCACCTCATGGCGCGGCGGCCGACGGCCGCCGCGCCACTGTGCTTCCGGCGCTCGGCTGCGGGGCGCTGGGGCGCGTACTCCAGCAGGCCGGGGACGGCCGCGTGGGCGTCCGGCGGCGTGCCGCGGCGAGCCGTGCTCGCGCGACGCGCCTCGCCCGCGGCGCACCTGTCTCAGAGTTTGTGGAGCTTCTTGTACGGGGTCAGGATTCTTTCCTGCTGCGATCGGAAATCGACGACCACAGCCACCCCCTCCTCGACTTCCACGACCACGCCGAGACCGTACGAATCATGGCTGACCTGGTCGTTCACACTGAACTGCTCGACAGGCGGAGCGGGGGGCGGGGGCTTGAAGGGACTGGTGGGCAGGTGACGGCGGGACGCGCCGCTGGCTGGCTTCATCTCGTCAAGTATGTGCTGCTCGCGGAACTGGTCACAACCAACCCCCGGTCTTGGGGCCGCCGCCTTTCCGCGCTACCCCCGAGCGGCGGGCGGGACGGGGGCCGGCCGCCGGTCAGGGCCGCCAGGCTTCCTGATAATCGGCGTGCCAGTTGTACGCGGACGCCTCAAGCCTCAGCAGATGCTCCGCCTGGGCATGTTCCTCGATCGCCAGGTAGAGCTCCTTGACGAGCACGGATTCCAGGTAATCCAGACGGCTCCGCTTCGCGGCCAGGTCCCGCTCCAGTTTGTGCGAGCCGGGCTCCCCGGCGTCCGCGGTCCTGCGCGCCTGGTCCAGATCCTCACGGACGCGGGCGCGCAGGAACGCGATCAGCCCCGCCAGCACGGCTTCCGCCCGATGTGCGCGGGCCCTGCGCGCATCGGCCACGATCTCGCGATAACGAGCGGCGAGGACGGGCCCGTCCTCGCTCATGTGGTCGGGGCCCACGTGGTCGTGGCTCATGTGGTCGGGGCCCACGTGGTCGTGGCTCATGTGGTCCTGACGGGGAAACCGCCACAGAAGCGCCTTTCCGCCGGCAGGCTCCTCGTCGCCGGTGGCGAAGGCGTCCCCGAGGAGCTCCGCCGCGAGCAGGGGGCGGTTGCGGACCAGCTCCAGGAGCGTCCCCCGATTGATCGTCGTCATGGCCAGGAGGTTACATGGAGTAGTCATGCGCACGCCAAACGTCGCTGACGTCGGCTGAGGTGGTTTCCTACCCTCCGGTGGAAGCTCTCTCCACCCATGTGGGTCCCGGCCACACGATCATGGTGTCGCTTTCTCCGCCGGGCCGGGCCCGTCGGGCCGCTTCGGTGCGCCTGTCGCGTCCCCGAACGCGTCCCCGAACTGGCGGAGCGCCCGCTCGGCGATCTCGCTGGAGAGCCTGCCCATCACGGATCTGGCCCGGCCGAACGTCTCCGTGCCGAGCTGCACGGCGACGTCGAGGCCCTCCGCTCCCGTCTCGAGCACCTTGTCGCGCACCTCCGCTCCCGTCTCGAGCACCTTGTCGCGCACCTCCGCTCCCGTCTCGAGCACCTTGTCGCGCACCTCCGCGGCCGCGTCCGCCCATCGCCTAGCGTCCATCGACTGCCGATCGCGCTCGATCCCGAGCCGTCCGTGGAAGTCGACGACGGCGGTCGAGACGTGGTTGCTCGACTGCACCAGGGCCGGGACCGTGGTCGGGTGCAGCAGCACCTTCGCGTTGGCCGCGGCGGCGGCCGCCTGCATACGGGCCAGCAGGTGCTCGGTGCACCGGGAGATGAGCTCCAGGCGGTTCTGCCGTGCGGCTCGAAGCGCGAGGCGATGCTCGTCCAGCTCCTCCGGAGACGCCTCCAGCACCCGGTCGAGTTCGAGCACGGCGATCGCGTCCTGCAACTGGAAGCAGCGGGCCAGAACGGCCAGCCACTCCTGGACCTTGACCTCGGCCTCCTTGGCCGTCTTGGCGAGGTCGCCGATCTTGGCCTTGTCGTCCATCTTCTCGGCGATAGCGTCGAGCTGACGCAACGCGTACGCCTGGGTCCGTGCGATCGTCACCGGCGTGGCCTGCATCTTCGACCACGTGACCTCGGAGACCCGGCCCACCTGCTCCCGGATGGTCATGGCCTCCTCGATCAGGAGGTCCACTCCGATCATGTCCGCGACCACGGCGTCCTTCTGCGCGCGGAGCACGTCGTCGACCTTCTCGTCGATGGCGGCGAGATAGTCGGTGATCTCCTCCATGGTCTGCTGCATCGCGAGCTGCGCCATGAGCCCCGCGGCACCGGCCAGGACCGCCGGGTTGGTCAGGAACGATCCGGGCTTCACGATCTCCATGAGACCCTTGATCTTTCCGTTCTCCGTCAGCACGGCTCGGCTGACGTCCCCTTTCGACCCCTTCATCAGGGTGTACTTTTTCATCGCCTGGGCGGACTTCTCGGTCAGCTTCACCCAACGGCCCGCCTTGGCGGCTATATCGGACCCCACCTGTACGGCTTCGGCCCCGGCGCCGAGAGCGGATCTGAGCCGTTTCAGTCCGAGATCCTTCGACGGCAGTCCCTCGGACATGAGGAAACGGTCCACGGCCGCCGGATTCCCGATGACCGCCAGGCCATCGCCGTCGCTGATCAGCTCAATCTCGTCGTCCATCGTCGGCTCCTGAAGTGCGAGCAGGGAAAGCGGTTCCTCGCAATGCGCTGCGCGTCACAGTATGCCGGGAAATCCCATGAGAAAGCTCAGTGGCCCTTGCGCTGCGGCCCGTGGACGAAGGCCGATGCACAGGAGGAAATTCTGTGGGAGGACACCCGCCTCTATCCGAGCGGAAAGGCCACGGGGTTTCATGAAGGGCGATCCCCGTGTTTGCGACATTCGCATGCCACTTTTCGCCAGAAAATGGCCCGATACCCCCGGGTCGCGGCCGGTCGGTGTCAGTATGTGATCAAGGTTTCCCCCCGACCGGCAAAGGACGTCCGCATGAACAACCCGGCCCGGATCGCCGTGACCGCACTGACGCTCGCCGCCTCGCTCGCCGGCGTGGTCCCGGCCTCGGCGGCGTCCGACCAGCCGCTCAGCCGTACGCAACTCAAGAAGCTGCTGGTCACGACGAAGGACCTCGGCAGGGCAGGGGGCACGGTGCCCATGGATCTCAAGCGGCTCGACCTGACCGGGCTTGAGGTGGACGACGCCCGCTGCCTGACCGCCGCGCGGGCGTTCGACGCGGTGTTCGACCGGCCGGCGCAGAGCGCCCTCGTCCTGTGGCGGATCTCCGGAGGGGAGCGCCTTTACACGGGCGACGCCGCCACGCTCAAGAAGATGACCTCCGCCGCCCAGCGGGTCGCCACGGCCTGCGACGGCGCGGGCGACCGGCGTAACATGGTGAAGATCGTCAAGCGTGCGCCGGGCAAACTGGGCCAGGAGGCCTACGCCTTCGAGGTCCAGGACTCGAACCCGGTATACGAAGGGCAGGGCACCAAGCTGTACCACTTCGACTACGTGGTGATCCGGCACCGATCGGCGGTCGCCGTCGTCCAGGGGATCAGCGTCGGCGCGAACCACTGGAAGGACACCATGACGCTGGCGCGTAAGGCCGCCGCGAAGCTCGTCAAGGCCTACCCGCGCCACCCCTGACGGCACGCCTGACGGCGGGGCCGGGGAGGAGAGCCTCCCCGGCCCCGCCGTGCTTTCAGTGGGCGGTCACCGGCCGGGTCGCCGCCGAGGTGGCGGTGGCCTTCGCGTAGGCCTTCGCCGACACGGTCACCCGTACGGCGATGCGGGCGTCGCGGTCGTGGCCCTTGAGGTGATAGGTGCGGTCCGTGGCGCCCTTGACCGGGACACCGTCGCGCAGCCACTGGTAGGCGACCTTGTCGGGCGAGGGCGTCCAGGTGCCGGGGGACGCCGTGAGCGTGCGGCCGATCTTCGGCGTTCCGCTCACGGTGGGCGGCTCGGCCGAGGTGAACGTCCCGGGCGCCACCGGCGCGGTCGCCGCCGAGCGTGCCGACACGGCGGTGAAGTACGGGTCGTCGACGGTCACCTCGACGAGCACCTTCCTGCCGAGGTCCCGGACACCGGGACGGTACGTCGGCCCGGTGGCCCCGGGGACCGCCGCGCCGTTCACATACCACTGGTAGGTGAAGCCCGCCACCTGCCGCGACCAGGTGCCGGGGGAGGCGGTGAGCTCACCCCCGACCTTGACGGCCCCGCTGATCACGGGCGGCGCGGTGCTGGAGACCGGCGACGGCTGGGCGTCGTGCAGGTCCACCTCGGCCGTACGGACGAAGACCTGCCGGTGGGCGTACCAGAGCTGGTAGTACCGGTCCTGGCCCTTGAGGTCGGTGCGGTCGCCGGGGCCCGACCCGTCGAACGTGGTCGCCCGGTAGTAGTCGGTGACCACATCGTCGTCGCTCACGGCGTACGTCTGTCCGGCCGGGATCTTGTACTCCAGCGGCGACAGCGCCTGCACCGGGATGCCGGTGCCGGTGTAGGCGGACGCCTCGGGATAGGCCCGTCCGTAGACGTCGGCGGGGGTTGTCGCCGACTTCACCGTCACCGTCTTGGCCTGCGTACGGACCACGACGGGGCGGTCGGCGGGGTTGTGCAGCCAGGCGAGGGAGCCGGCCCACCACACGCCGAGCCAGTCGCCCTGCACCTGGGCGACGACGAACTTGTGGCCGGAGACGACGCGGGCGCTGATGTCGCTCGCGTACGTCGTGCCCGCGGTGGAGCCGGGCTTCCAGCCGGGGTCGGCGGCGAGGGGCGCGGTCTCGGAGGGCGACTGGTAGAGGGGCAGGAAGTTGGTGCCCGCTCCCTGGACGCAGTCGGGGGAGGGCGGGGAGGCGGCGGCGCAGCCGGTCACCGGCTGGGGGTTGTCCTGATAGCCGGTGCGGACCTCCACCACGTCGCCCGGGGCGACGTCGGCGGTGGTCTTCCGGTCGCCGCCGATCGGGGCGCCCAGCAGGTCGAAGTAGTGGTCCCAGTCCCAGTAGGGCCCCGGGTCCCAGTGCATGCTCTTGGTGGCGCCGAGGACGGTGCCGGGCACCTGGTCGTGACCGATGACGTGCGCCCGGTCGAGCGGGACGCCGTACTTCTGCGCGAGGTGCTTCACCAGCGCGGCCGAGGTCTGGTACATCGACTCGGTGAACCACGCGGCGGTCCCGGCGAAGCCCTCGTGCTCGATGCCGATGGAGTGCATGTTCACATACCAGTTGCCGGCGTGCCAGCCGACGTCCTTGGCGTCGAGGTGCTGGGCGATGTGGCCGTCGGAGGACCGGATCGTGTAGTTCCAGGCGAGGTACGTCGGGTCCTGCGCCAGCCGTACGGAGGGGTCGAAATAGCCCTCGGTGTCGTGGATGACGATGTAGTCGATCTCCGGCCCGCCCGGCCCGGTGCGGTCGGCGAGGTCGTGGTTGCCATAGTCGGTCGTGCCGTCCGGCAGGGTGGGGGAGCCCTTGGCGTACGGCGCCTCCAGCCACTCGCAGTCGAGGCCGGCCGGGCAGTCGACCCCGGCGTCGGCGGCGAGCTTCGCGGCGGGCAGGGCGACCGACTCGTCGGCGGCGAGGGTGACCCGCTGCCCGTCGGCGGTGACGCGGCTCTGGCCGTTGCGCAGGGTCTGGTAGACCTGCCGGACGAAGTCGTTCTTCGCGCCGAACCGCGCCACCGCGTCCCGCCAGGAATTCAGGCCGTCGCCGCCGTCGTGGTAGGACGCCAGCAGCGCGGCCCCGCCGCAGATGTTGGCGTTCGGGTCGCGGCGCAGCGCGTCGGCCGTCAGCCCGGTCAGCTCGGACGCCGCCGCGATCTGGCTCGTGGCCGCGGACGCGCGTCCCCTGTCCGCGCCGTCCCACGCCTCGGGCGCCCGGTCGCCGAGGTCGAACACGCCGTAGCCGCCGTCGGAGCTCGGCTTGCCCTGGTGGTCGTCCCAGCGGGACAGCATGTAGGCCACGGCCTTCAGCAGCGGCTCCGGCGCGCCCGTCGCCTTGGCCGCCTCGCCGAAGGCGGCGTCGCGTGTCGGCGCCGACAGCGTCGTCGTGCAGGAGACCCGCGGCCCGGCCGCGGCGGTGGAGGCCAGGGCGGACGGCGCGGCGGGGAACAGCGCCGCCGCCGCGGCTACCGCGACGGCGACGCCTCGATGTGGAGTTCTCAACGTTGTGCGACCCCTTCTCGGATGCCTGTGGGGGTGATCAGGCAGGGGCAATCACACCTCTGCGCGCCGCCGTACGCCAGAGCGCCACGCAAATCTCGTCGAGATCGTAACTTTTCGCCAGACAGGATGAGTCAGATGAAAATCCTCGCCTGTCGATCACGTCTTCGCGTTCTCACCGTGGTCAGTAGACGTAGGGCCAGCCGGCGCTGTCCCAGCCGAGCTTGTTGATGCCCAGGCGGGAGGAGCCGTCGTCGGCGTACCAGTGGTAGAAGAGGATGTCTCCGTCGTTGTCGGCGAGCACGGCCTGGTGGCCGGGGCCGTGGATGCTCCCGTGCCCGGCCAGCACCTGCGTGCCGCCCCCCGACGTCATCGCCGTCCCGTTCCTGTCGACGTACGGGCCGGTGATCGAGGTGGAGCGGCCCACCATGATGCGGTAGGTGCTGGACGCGCCCCTGCAGCACAGGTCGAAGGAGACGAACTGGTAGTAGTAGCCGCCGTGCCGGTAGATGAACGGCGCCTCGATCGCGCCGCCGTTGCGGCCCGAGATGCTGCGGATCGTGCCGTCCAGCCGCTTGCCGGTGGCCGGATCGAGCTGGACCATCTTGATGCCCGACCAGAACGAGCCGAAGTCGAGCCACCAGCGGCCCTGGTCGTCGATGACGAGGTTGGGGTCGATGGCGTTCCAGTCGTCGGAGGTGTTCGACTCGATGACCAGGCCCTGGTTGGTCCACGACCCCGAAGCGCCGGTCGTGCTGGTGGCCAGGAAGATGCCCGAGTGGTTGGAGCCGAACGTCGAGGCCGCGTAGTACATGTAGTAGCGGCCGTTGACGTAGGTGATGTCCGGCGCCCACAGGTCGTTGCCGCCGTTGGTGTAGGCGTGCGCCCAGGAGGCCCCGCCGGGGAACGCCGCGCCCGCGTCGCGCCAGTTGGTGCGGTCGGTCGAGGTCTTGAGCCGGATGCCGTTGCCGGTGTAGGCGAGCAGGTAGGTGCCGTCCGGCTTCTTGGTCACCTCGGGGTCGTGCGTGTTGACGTCACCGGTGACGTAGCCCGGGTCGGGGTAGGAGACGGGCGGCGTCGGCGTGCCTGATCCGCCGAGCCTGACGAGCTGCCACTGCTGGTTGGCGCCGTTGAGGTCGGTGTACTGCGAGATGCGGCCGCCGTCCGCGGTGGACCACTCCCACACTTCGAGGGCCTTGCCGCTGTTGCGGTTGATCAGCTTGACGTAGCCGCTGTCGGTGTCGACGACCCGGAACTGCTGGTTGGTGCCGTTCTTGTCGGTGTATTGGATCACGTCGGCGCCGTCGGCGGTGGAGCGGCCGGAGATGTCGACGACCTTGCCGCTGTGGCGGGACATGAGCCGGTAGTAGCCGCCGCCGGAGTCGACGAACTGCCACTGCTGGTTGGCGCCGTCGTTGCGGGCCCACTGCACCAGGGGCGCGCCGTCGTTCGTCGCTTTGTTGTAGACGTCCAGCGCCTTCCCGCTGTTGCGGTTGACCAGCACGTACGACGCGCTCGTGTCGATGGACGCCGCGTGCGCGGGGCCGGCGGCCACCAGTGATGGACAGATCGCGAGCAGCGCCAGGATCGCCAGCGCGAGGACGCGGCGCGGCCACGCGGGAGAGCGTACGGAGGTGTCCATGGGGCGTGCCTCTCGTCGGAACGCGGTGCGGTGGGTGAATGGACATGAATAGGAGAACGCAATTATGTGAGCGCTAACAATCCGGGTCGTCCGGCGCTCCTTTTTGCAAGGGTGTTTCCGGGAGGTCGCCGCCCAGTGTCAGCGGCGGCTCCCGGGTCGTCAAGGTCCGTCATCCGAGGCCGGACCATGCGGCGCCTGCCCGGTCGAATGCGCGCGACCGCTGAGAACGCGCCGGAAACTCCTGTCGCGGGGCCGGTGCCGTCCGTCTTTCCGGATTTCCCGGCCCGGACCGGCCGCCGTGGTTCCACGGTGAGGCGAGGCATTGTCCGCGACCAAGGGCGGTGTAAGTTTCAGCCGGCTTGATCGCCATTTATGTCCGTGCTCATGGGAAACGAGATGCCGGGCACGGCCGGACCGGAGCCGCTCTCCGGCTTCTGAGTCGGTCGGCTCACTTGGACTCGACAGGAGCTCCGTCGGTCGCTACGGTTCTTCTCAGTCGGTCAACTAACTAACTTGCTGAGGAGCAATCATGATCGTGGTCACGGGTGCCACCGGAAACGTCGGCGGCCAGGTCGTCGCCCTGCTCGCCGCCGCGGGTGAGCGGGTGACCGCCGTCTCCCGGCGCACCGCCGACCTGCCCGAGGGCGTACGGCACGTGCGGGGCGACCTCGACGATCCCGCCGGGCTCAAGGACGCCTTCGACAGCGCCGACGCGCTGTTCCTGCTGGTGGCCGGTCAGGACCCGCAGGCGATCCTCGACGCGGCCCGGGCGGGCGGCGTGAGGCGTGTCGTCCTGCTGTCCTCGCAGGGAGCGGGCACCAGGCCGGAGTTCTACCGCCACCCCGTCGCGTTCGAGGACGCGGTGCGCCGGTCCGGTCTGGAGTGGACGATCCTGCGGCCCGGCGGCTTCCACTCCAACGCCTACGCCTGGGCGGAGCCCATCCGCGCGAGCCGTACGGCCGCCGCCCCGTTCGGCGACGTCGGCCTGCCGACCATCGACCCGGCCGACATCGCCGAGGTCGCCGCGACCGTCCTGCGCGAGGACGGGCACGCCGGCCGCGTCTACGAGCTGACCGGCCCCGCGCCGACCACGCCGCGGGAACGCGCGGCGGCGATCGGCGCCGCGATCGGCGCGCCGGTGCGGTTCGCCGAGCAGACCAGGGAGGAGGCGCGGGCGCAGATGCTGGGGTTCATGCCCGAGCAGGTGGTCGAAGGGACGCTCGCCATCCTGGGGGAGCCGGTGGACGCGGAGCGGCGGGTGAGCCCGGACGTCGAGCGCGTCCTCGGCCGTGCTCCCCGGTCCTTCGCCGACTGGGCCGGCCGCAACGCCGCCGCCTTCCGATGAGCCCGGCCCAGCCCGATCGGAAACGAACAGCGCTGCTCACCCTCGAAAGGACCCGTCGTGCCGCTTCAGCACGTTCTCGACTCCGCCATCCACTACCACGACACCGGCACCGGGGCGCCGATGGTCTTCCTGCACGGCAACCCCACGTCGTCCCACCTGTGGCGGCACGTCATCCCCGCGATCGGCGGAGGCCGCCGGCTGGCCCCCGACCTGATCGGCATGGGTGAGTCCGGCAAGCCCGGCATCGCGTACACCTTCGCGGACCACGCCCGTTATCTGGACGCCTGGTTCGACGCGCTCGGCCTGGACGACGTCGTCCTCGTCGGCCATGACTGGGGCGGCGCGCTGGCCTTCGACTGGGCCGCCCGCCACCCGGACCGGGTGCGGGGCATCGCCGTCACCGAGACCATCGTCAAGCCGATGACCTGGGAGGAGTTCCCCGAAGGAGGCCGGGAGCTGTTCGCGGCGATCAAGACCGAGGGTGTCGGGGAGAAGATGATCCTGGACGACGACGCCTTCATCGAACAGGGGCTGCCGGGCACCGTCGCGGTTCCCATGGACCCCGGTGACCTGGCCGTCTATCGCAAGCCGTACCCGACGCGGGAGAGCCGCCTGCCGCTGCTGCGGTGGGCGCGCTCGATGCCGCTGGGCGGTGAGCCCGCCGACGTGGTGGCACGCGTGGAGGCGTACGACGCGTGGCTGGCCGCCAGCCCGCAGGTGCCGAAGCTGCTGCTCGCCTTCGCGCCCGGACCCGGCACGATGGTGCACCAGGACATGATCGATTGGTGTGCGGCCACCTTCGCCGGCCTGGAGATCCGGCGGTTCGACGAGGTCGCCGGGCACCACACCCCGGAAGACCACCCGGAGCTGATCGCCACGGCCGTCGCGGACTGGGCCGAGGCGCACGGGCTCCGGTGACCCCCTCGCCGGCGTGGAGGCTTCCCGGGCGGTTCGGGACAGGGCAGCCTTGACCAGGCGTTTTCGCGGCGTGCCGGGGACGTCAGGGCGGTCCTGAACCGGCTCGGGACGAACAGGTGGTCCGGCAGGTGGTCCGGCGCGTGACGCTCGGCGACGTCCGGTCCGGCTACGCCGGTCACGTCGTCGAGCGGCGGCATGGACTTCCGGACCGGCGGTCGCCCCCTCTCCGTCGGCTGAGCCCCGCGGGTCCTCCGCCGCGCGCGAGTCGCAACTGTCGGTGCCCTCCAATACGGTCTTCTCGGCACGCGGAGCCCCGCCCGTCTCTCCTGGTGGGCGGGACTCCGCGATCGGGTGGGTGCGACACGGAGCGGTGACCCGGCTCGGTGACGCGGCTCGGTGACGCGGCTTGGTGACACGGATCGGGGGGACCGGATGGCGGACCGCAGGGCGTTGGACCTCGACTCGCTGGCGATCAGCGATCGGTTCAGGCTGTTCAACTTCACCAGGCGCGACGACCATGTGGCCTATCTCTGGGTCCTACGGGCCATGGACCGGCTGCGCGAGGTCCACCAGGTGCAGGTGGACGCCGGGCAGGTGCAGGCGGCCCTGAGCGAGCTGGCCCGGCTCCACGACGAGGTCCCCACGTTCGACGGCAACCTGCGCGACCGGCTCGACGCCCTGCACGCGGACGGGGTGCTGCACCGGTTCGACGACGCGTCCCGGGCCGGCAACCTCGTCCGCTATCGCAACAGGCAGTCGGTCTACCAGTTCAGCGAGCTCGGCTACTGGGCGTACACCTCGGTCGAGGGGCTGCTCGCGGCCCGCATCCAGGACGCCAACCTGTCGCGGCTGGTCTTCTCCGACATCCTGGAGGACCTCAAGGCCCTCGCGGCGGCCAACCGCGCGGGGGAGGGCGAGCAGGTCTACCGGCGGCTGTCGCGGCTCGACTCGGTGATGGAGGACATGGGGCGCCGCTCGGCGCACTTCCACGTGACGCTGGGCGAGATCATCCGTTCCACCGACGCCTCCCCAGAGACGTTCCTGCGCTACAAGAACGCCCTGCTGACGCACATGTCCGAGTTCATGGCGGAGCTCGACCGCTATCTGCCCCGCCTGGCCACCGCCGTACGCGACGTCGAGGCGAGCGGCCTGGCCTCGCTGCTCGACCGGGCGGCGGCCGCCGACGAGCGGCCCTTCATGGACCGCCACGAACGGCTGGAGGACTGGCGCCGCCGCTGGTCGGTCCTGCGGGCGTGGTTCGCCCCGGAGGGGCCGGAGGAGTCGCGTGCGGCGGAGCTGCGCAACGCGACGCGCATCGCGGTGTCCGGGGTGATCGCGCTGCTGCGGCAGATCTCGGAGGCGCAGCGCGGCGGCGTCAACCGGGCCACCCAGCTGCGGCACCTGGCCGAGTGGGTCTGGAACGCCCCGGACGAGGGCGCCGCCCACGCGCTCATGGGCGCGGCGTTCAACCTGCGCAGCGCGCGGCACCTGGGCACGGCCCACGAGGACACCGAACAGATCTCGCCCCGGGCCACCTGGTGGGACGCGCCCGGGGTGGAGGTGTCGGTCACGCTCTTCCGCAGCGGCAAGGCGCCCACGCCGGGCGTGCCCACGCCGGTGCGCGGCAACCCCGGCGCGCGGGCGGCGCTGCGGCGCGAGCAGGCCGCGGAACGCGCGGCCGAGCGCGAGGCCGCCGGTCACCTGACCGAGCTGGGCGCGCACGGCAGGGTGCTCGACGAGTCCGAGACCCGGGTGCTGCTGAAACTGATGACGCGGGCGTTGGAGGGCCGCACGGTCGTCGCAGGCCGCCTGAGGAGAGGGTCAGGCGCCAACGACGCCGTGATGGTGCGGCTCGTGCCGTGCGACACCGGAAGCACCGTACGCACCACGCAGGGGCTCCTCCACCTGCCCGGGTTCCGGGTCGAGCTGGCCGGGCGGACGCCCGTGGCGGGCTCGGGAATGGCCGGTTCGGAAGCAGCGGGTTCGAGGGCGGAGGGCTTGGAAGCACGAGCTTTGGAAGCAGGGGGTGCCCGGTGACGACGCCTCGAACCCGGGTCGCGGCCGGCGTCTCCGTCGCCGACCTCGGCTCCTACCAGCAGGCGGTCCGCCGCGTGCTGACCTGCGACCTGATCACCAAGGACCGGCCGCGTCCCGGTGTGCTCGACCAGGTGCTGCGCTGGGCCGACGAGATGACGCGCGACTTCCGCGAGCTGCTCGGCTACACGCTGATCGCCACGACCCACCACGTGCGGCTGGTCCGCCATCTCGACGTCCTGGACGAGACGCAGCGCTCGATCTTCTCCCGCAAGGGCAAGCCGTTCGACCGCCGCCGGCTGGCGTACCTGTGCCTGGTGCTCGGGTCGTTCCAGCGCTCCCGGATCGAGATCAGCCTGGCCGACCTGGTGCGGGTCTTCACGCCGCTGGCCAACTCCATCGACGGCCTCGGCTTCGACCCCGCGATCGGGTCGCACAAGGCCGCCGTCGTCGACGTGCTGGGCTGGCTGGTGGACCGCGGCGCGCTCCGGCTGTCCGACGGCAGCCTGGAGTGGTGGGCGCGCGACACCGAGCGAGGCGACGCGCTCTACGACATCGACCACGACATCTGCGCGGTGCTGTTCAAGCCGGCCCGGCCGGTCCAGCACCTCACCAGTGCGGCCGGTCTGGTGCACGAGCCGCCGCACACGAACCCGGCCCGCAGGGCGCGGCGGCTGCTCGTCGAGTTTCCCGTGGTCTACTACGCGGACGTCGAGCCCGATGTGGCCGACGCGCTGCGCGCCCCCGGCCTCGCCGAGGACCTCGTACGGTTCACCGGCCTGGTCCTGGAGCGGCGCGCGGAGGGCGTCATGCTCGCCGACCCGGGCGGCGTCTTCACCGACCGGCCGTTCCCTGGCCGGGGCAACGCGGTGAGCCGGGCGGCGGGGCTGCTGCTGGCGAAGATCGCCGACCTGCTGGAGGACCCCGAGCACGTGCCGGAGCCGCTGCCCGTTCCCGCGCTCGCCGACGACCAGGCCGATCTCGTGGCGCGGATGGACGCGGGACTGCCCCGCGACGGAGTCGTCGCCGAGCTGGCCTGGTCTCCGTCCGAGGCCGAGCCGTCGTCGCCCGACGACCGGCCCGTGCCCGCCGAGGCGCCGTTCGTGTCGCGCAGCCGCCTGGAGACGATGACGACCGAGCTGTACGACGAGTTCGGGGCGGCCTCGTTCACCTCCGCCTGGCAGCAGGATCCCCGTGGACTGCTCGACGCCGTCATCGGGTTCCTCGCGGACCTGTTGCTGCTCAGGCCGGTGCCGGGCGGCGTGCTCGTCCTGCCCGCCGCGCTGCGATACCGCAACATCCGGGCCGCCCTGCCCACCCGTACATCGGGCGGTCAGCTGGCGCTGGTGGCGCTGCCCGAGCCGGTTGCCCGGCAGGACACTTCACCGCAGCCGGACATCCCAGCGCAGCCGGACATCCCAGCGCAGCCGGACACCACGGCGCAGCGGGGATCGTCCGCGCAGCAGGGTCCGTCCGGGGCGCAGGGTTCGTCCGAGGCGCAGGGTGGGGTCGGGGGGCAGGGTCCGTCCGGGAGGCAGGGTGCGGCCGGCCAGGAGGTTTCGTTCACGCAGGAGGAGGGGCGATGACGCCGCCGAGCGACCGGTTCCAGCCCAGCAGGGCCGGTGTGATCAACGTCTGGGACTACGTGGACGAGGAGTTCGCCTTCGCCGACGGGCGTCTGGTGCTGCGCGGGCACAACGGCTCGGGCAAGACAAAGGCGCTGGAGGTGCTCTTCCCGTTCATCCTCGACGGCGTGGCGGACGCACGGCGGCTCGACCCGTTCAGCGGCGAGAACCGCACGATGAAGTCCAACCTGCTCTACCGGGGCCAGGAAGCCGAGTACGGCTACGTCTGGATGGAGTTCGCCCGGCGCGAGATCGGGGCGGAGCCCGACGCGACCGACGAGACCGTCACGCTCATCATCGGCATCCGCGCGCACCGGCACAGGGATGGGGTGCGGACCTCGTTCTTCGTCACCGACAAGCGCCTCGGTGTCGACTTCGGGCTGCTCGCGCCCGACTCCCGGCCCCTCACCGAGCGGCAGCTCAAGGCCGTCCTCGGCCCGGACGCCCACTGCGAGACCGCCACCCAGTATCGGGACGCGGTGGACGCCCGGCTGTTCGGGCTGGGCAGGGAGCGCTACACGCAGCTCCTCGACCTGCTGCTGGCGCTGCGCCGCCCGCTGCTGGCCAAGGACCTCGACCCCGACAAGGTCTCGGGCACGCTCACCTCGGGCCTCAGCCCCGTCGACGAGGAGCTCGTCGACCAGGCGGCCCGCGACTTCGAGAACCTCGCGGCGGTCCAGAAGCAGTTCGACGACTTCGCGGTCGCCGACGCGGCCGTACGCGCGTTCCTGACCGACTACGTGGCCTACCTGCGCACTCATGCGAAGGCTCGGCTCGCCCGCATCCAGACCGAGATGGACGGCGCGGTGGAGCACGCCCGCACGCTCGTGCGCGCCGAGGAGGCACGCACGAGGGCGGCGGCCGCACGCCAGGCCGCCGCGGCGGCGGCCTCCGCGGCCGAGGCCGAACGCGAAGGGCTGGAGCGCCGCCTCGCCGCGTTGCGTGCGGACGACGCCTACCGTGCGCGGAGCGAGCTGGAGCTGCGCCGCCGCCAGATCGTCAAGACCGGCGAGGAGATCGAGCGCGAGCGCGCCCGGCTGGCGGACGGCGCCGATCACCTGGCCGCACTCGAAGGGGAGGCGGGCGAGCTCGCGGAGCGGCTGGAGGGCGCGCGGGCGGCGATCGTCCGGCACGCCACCGATCTCGCCGACGCGGCGGAGCGGGCCGGGATCGCCCACGACGGGGACGGCCCGGCCGACACGGGCGCGGACCTGCTCACGACGGCGCGGGCACGCGCCACCGCCCGCAAGGACGACGTCGCGAAGGTCCGCGACGAGATCGCCAGGGTGTCGGGCGCGGAGCGGGACCGCCTGCGAGCGGAGGCCGACAGGGACAAGGCGGACAAGGACGTCGAGGAACGGGAATCGCGGTGCGAGGCCGCCGATGCCGCGCTGGTGACGGCACGCGACCGGGCGCGGGAGGCGCTCGACGCCTGGGCCGCTCGCTGGGCCCGCCCGGCAGAGGCTCCGGAAGATGAGGCCCCCCGAGATGAGGGCCCGGGAAGTGACCCGGGCAATGAGTCCGCGCGTAGCGGGTCTCCGGGAAGTGATTCGGGCAACGAGTCCCCGCGCAGCGAGTTTCCGGGAGACGAGGCGGTGGCCGGCCCCGCCGACGTGGCGGCGCTGGCGGAGGCCCTCGCCCAGGCCGGAGACGCCGGGGCGCCGTCCCTGGCCGAGGTCTACAGCGTGCGGACCGAGGAACGGCGGACGGAGGCGGCCAGGTCCGCCGAACGCCTGTCCGCCCGGGTGCGCGACCTCGCCGCCGACCTCGTCCGCCTGCGTCGTGAACGCGAGGAGATCGCGGCCGAACGCGACGAGGCGCCGCCGCACGACGACCGCAGAACGGCGGACCGGGACGGGCGGCCGGGGGCGCCGCTGTGGCGGCTCGTCCGGTTCGCCGACGGCCTCGACGAGAAGGAGGCGGCCGGCCTCGAAGGCGCACTGTACGGCGCGGGGCTGCTGACCGCCTGGGTGCACCCGGAGGCGCGGCACACCTTCGACGCCGTCGCGGTCCTGGAATCCGACGGCTACCTGCTCCCGCTTCCCGAGGAGAGCCGCCCGTCCGGCCGTACGCTCGCCGACGTCCTCGTGCCGGAGGAGCAGGACCTCGTGCCGGCGGCGGTCGTCGCGGACGTGCTGAGGTCGGTCGTGGTCGCCGACGCGATCACACCCCACAGTGATCGGCCGGGGGATCGGCCCGGGGATCGGCAGGCGGATCGCCAGGGAGAACGGCAGGGAGAACGGCAGGGAGAACGACGGGGCGGACCGGTGCCGACGGTGACCATCCGGGCCCAGTTCGGCCTCGGGCTCCTCCTCGGCGCCCGGCCCAAGTCGTCACCCGAATACATCGGCGCCACCAACCGGGCGAACCGCCGTGCGGCCAGGCTCGCCGAGTATGACGAGACGATCGGCGAGACGATCCGGGCGCACGAGGACGCCGAGCGCGACCTGGCCCGCGCGAACCGCCGCCTGGCGGACTTCGCCCGGGCCCGGCGGGAGCTGCCGTCCGTCACGGAGGTCGTCGCGGCGGTCACCCGCGTCTCCCGCGAGTCCGCGCTGCTGGCCCAGGCGCGGTCGGTGCTCGCGGACCGCCGCCGCGATCTCGACGCGGCGGTGGCGCAGGTCGACGCGGCACGCAGGCGGCTGCGGCAGGTCGCGGCGGAACGGAGCATGCCCGTCGCGGAACAGGAGGTCGACGCGGTCGCGCGGGCCGTGGACGAGTTCCTCACGACGGCGCAGCGGCTGCACGACGGCCGCGAGCGGGCCGCGTCCGAGGAGCGGGACCTCGCGTCGCGGCAGGCGGCCATCGCCCGGCAGCGCGAGCGGCACGACGCCGACTCCCGCGCCCTGGAGGAGAAGGAGCGGGAGCACCGGGCCGACGCCGAGGAGCTCAGGGCGGGCGAGGAGGCACTCGACGCGCCGCTGCGCGAGGTGCTCGCCCAGATCGACGAGACCGAGCGCCGCCTCGCCGAGGTTCGCAAGCGCTGCGGGGAGCACGCCGCCACCGCCACGCGGGAGAACGAGGCGCTGATCGTCGCGCAGAACGACCTCAAACACGGGCAGGCGTCCCTCGGCCAGGCGCTCGGCCACCTCTTCGAGCACGTCGCGGCGTTCGGGCCGTACGCGCATCCGGAGCTGCGCCCGCTGCTCGGCGTCACCGCCACCGCGCCGTGGCCCGTCCACGTCGGCTGGCCGGAACCGGCGGAGGCGGCCGCGTCGGTGGCCGCCGAGCTGTCCGCCCGCTCCGCCGCCGGAAAGAGCGCGGGGGAGGGAGACGGGGAGGGCGCTGCGGAAGGGGCCGGAGCAGGAGCCCGAGGAGACGGAGCAGGGGGCGGCCTGCCGCCGGATCCCGCCGCCCTGGTGGGCCGGGTGCTGCCGGGAGACGTGGCCGCGCTGCTCGACGCCTTCGCCGCGGAGATGGCCGACATCCGCGTGCCCGGGGAGAGCGCGCTCAAGAACACCGCGAGCCGGCTGTCGGGCTCGCTGCGGACGTTCCAGGACGCACTCGACGGCTGTGCCGAGGACTACCGCCTGGAGCACGACCCGACCGGGGTCGTCATGGTCTACGTCAGCGACGAGGGCGGCCGCAACCCGGTCGCCGCGTTCGCCCGGCGCGTCGCCGACCGCGTCCAGGAGCAGGGAATGCTGCTGGAGGAGCGGGAGCGGACCGTGCTGGAGGACGAGCTGCTGACCGCGCTCGCCCAGCAGGTGCACGACCGGGTCCGCACCGCGCGCGACCTGGTGCGCGGGATGAACGAGGACACCCGGTCACGGCCCATGTCGTCCGGCACCAGGATCGGCATCCGATGGGGCCGTTCCGACCGGCTGAACGACCGGCAGGTCGCGGTGTCGCGGCTTCTCGACAGGGACGCGCAGGGGCTCGGCGCGGCCGGGCTGGCCGAGCTGCGCGGCCTGCTGCGGGAGATGATCCGCGACTACCGGGCCGCCCACCCGCGTGCCACCTACAGGCAGGCGCTGGCCGAGGTGCTCGACTACCGCACCTGGTACGGCTTCGAGCTGGTGCTGGCCGTGCCGGGGGAGAAGGAGGTCAAGCTCACCCGGGCCAAGCACGAGGAGATGTCCGGAGGCGAGAAGTCGGCGGCCATCCACCTCCCGTTGTTCGCCGCGGCCAACGCCCTTTATTCGTCCGCCAAGCCCACGTGCCCGCGCATGATCGCGCTGGACGAGGCGTTCGCCGGCATCGACGACCGCTACAAGCCCGAGCTGCTGGGCCTGACCGTGAAGTTCGGCCTCGATCTGTTCATGACCGGCCACGACCTGTGGATCCACTTCGACACCGTGCCGATGGCCGCGCACTACGACATGCACCACGACAAGAGCGCGCACGCGGTGTCGGCGATGCTGATGCTCTGGGACGGCGCCCAGACCATCGACGCCGACGCCGGGTTCTCCGGCAACGAGGAGTTGGCCGAGACGCTGCTCGGCTTCCGGCCGAGCCGCCGTGCCCCCGCCCTGACCGAGGGCACCCTCCTCGCCGCCGACGGCGACGACGAACCCGACGAGGTGGAGGCCGGCGTATGACCATGGCCGCGAAAGCGGTGGAGCGCTACCGGGGGCCGGAGTATCGCCGCCTGCTCCAGGCCGCGCGGCGCCGCCTGGAAGGCAACGGCGGCACCCTGGAGGGCTCGATAGGCGTCGGCGATCCCGACGAGGCGGAGCGCAAGGCGCTCATCGGCATCACCGGCCGCTACAGCGAACCCGGCGTCAAGCGCATCGGCGTCACCCTGCGCGAGCTCGACGCCGTCGTACGCGCCGGGACCGGTGGCCTTGGCCTGGTCGACCTGCTGGAGACGCTCGGCCCGCCGCTGCGGAACCGCCCCCGAGAGGCGGCCCTCGCCCGGGCCGCCCGCGACGAGGCCGTGCGGCCCGCGATGGAGAGCCTGCTGTACGAGAGCGCGGAGTGGTACCGCGAGTGGCTCGACGCGGTGAGCCGCGACGGCACCGCGAGCCGGCTCGCCGGCCGCCCGCGCACGGCCGGGACGCTCGCCAGGGCCGCCCGTGTCCTGGAGTTCCTCACGACCCGACCCGAGGACGACGCGGAGATCACCCTCGCCGGGCTGGCCGCCAAGATCACTGGTCATCCCAAGACCCTCGACCATCCGGCCGGCCTGTCCACCCTGGTGCTGCGGGCCCTGGCGATACGCGCGGGCGTTCCGGCCCCGGGCACGGCGGAGGAACGCCGGGAGCTGTGGGACCGCTACGAGGTGGTCGTCGACGACCTCGCCAGCCGGATCCTCGTCCTGAACCTGCCGGCGGGGGGGGAGGGGCTGGGGGAGTGGCTGACCGCCGCCGCCCGCTTCGGCACGCCGTTCCAGGTCACGCTCCACCAGCTCGGCACCTTCGCCATCACCCTGCGCGCCCCGGTGGTGCACGTGTGCGAGAACCCGGCCGTGCTGCGGCGCGCGGCCGCCGAGCTGGGGCCGGACTGCCCGCCCCTCGTCTGCACCGAGGGACGCCCCTCGACGGCCTTCCACCGGCTGGCGGGGACAGCCGTACACGGCGGGGCCCGGCTGCGCTACCACGGCGACTTCGACTGGCCGGGAGTGGACATGGCCGGTGCCGTGGCGCGGCGCTACGGCGCGGAACCCTGGCGCATGACCGCCGCAGATTACCTCGCGGGTCTCGCGAACCTCGGCGATCTCCTCGAAGGTGACGAGCACCTGCGGCTCACCGGGCGGCCGGTGCCGGCACCCTGGGATCCCGCCCTCGGGGACTCTATGCGCGAGAAGGGGATCGCGGTCTACGAGGAGGCCGTCGCCGAGCCCCTGCTGGCGGATCTTGGGGGGTGACACGCGCGAGGCACGGTCGTACGTTGACCTCCGTGGCCTGCGCGACGAAGGAGTCACCGTGAGCGAGACGACCAGCACCCATGTCTTCCGGGAAGCCCGTGACCTGCTGCTCTCCTTGAGGGAGGACCCCGAGCGGGCGGCACGCGAGTTCGCCTGGCCCGTCTTCGGCGACAGGTTCAACTGGGCCACGGACTGGTTCGACGCGATCGCCCGGGGAAACCCGCGGACGGCGCTGTGGATCGTGGAGGAGGACGGCTCCGAGCGGCGCTACTCCTTCGACGAGATGGCCCGCCGCTCCGATCAGGTGGCGGCGTGGCTGGCCGCTCAGGGCGTGGGCGCGGGCGACCACGTGCTGCTGATGCTCGGCAACCAGGTCGAGCTGTGGGAGTCGATGCTGGCGGTGATGAAGCTCGGCGCGGTGATCATGCCGGCGACCACCGCCCTGGGCACGGCCGACCTCGCCGACCGCGTGGTGCGGGGGCGGGTCCGGCACGTCATCGCCAACGCGGCCGACACGCACAAGTTCGACGGCGTGCCGGGAGAGTTCGGCCGCGTCTGCGTGGGCGAGGCGGCCGGGTGGCTCCGCTATGGCGACGCCTACGCGACGCCCGAGCCGGAGCCGTTCGAGGCCCGGACCTCGCCCGGCGATCCGCTGCTGCTCTACTTCACCTCGGGGACGACGAGCAGGCCCAAGCTCGTGCGGCACACGCAGGTGTCCTACCCGGTCGGCCACCTGACGACGATGTACTTCGTCGGGGTGCGGCCGGGCGACGTGCACCTCAACATCAGCTCGCCCGGCTGGGCCAAGCACGCCTGGAGCTGCTTCTTCGCGCCGTGGAACGCCGAGGCGACGGTGTTCGTGCACAACTACTCCCGCTTCGACGCCGCCGCCCTGCTCGGGCAGATCCGCCGGGCCGGGGTCACCACGTTCTGCGCGCCGCCCACGGTCTGGCGGATGCTCATCCAGGCCGACCTCGGCGACGGCCCGGGCAGCCTGCGGGAGGCGGTCGCCGCGGGCGAGCCGCTGAACCCGGAGGTCATCGCCCAGGTGGAGCGGGCGTGGGGGCTGACGGTCCGCGACGGGTACGGCCAGACCGAGACGACGGCGCTGATCGCCAACACGCCCGGCGTCCCCGTGAAGGCCGGCTCGATGGGCCGGCCCCTGCCCGGTGTCCCGGTCGTCGTGGTCGATCCGGTGACCGGCCGGCCGGCGGACGAGGGCGAGATCTGCCTCGATCTGGCCGCCCGCCCGGTCAACCTGATGACCGGCTATCTGGACGGTGAGGAAGGGGCCATGTCCGGGGGCCTCTACCACACCGGCGACGTCGCGGTCCGGGACGCGGACGGCTCGATCACCTTCGTGGGACGCACCGACGACGTGTTCAAGGCGTCCGACTACAAGATCTCGCCGTTCGAGCTGGAGAGCGTGCTCATCGAGCACCCCGCCGTCGCGGAGGCGGCGGTCGTGCCCGCCCCCGACCCGATCCGGCTCGCCGTGCCCAAGGCGTACGTGGTGCCGGCCGCGGGCTGGGAGCCGAACCGGGAGACCGCCGCGGCCATCCTGCGGCACGCCCGTGAGAGGCTCGCGCCCTATCAGCGGGTGCGCCGGCTGGAGTTCGCCGAGCTGCCCAAGACCATCTCGGGGAAGATCCGCAGGGTCGAGCTGCGGGCCAGGGAGAGCGACGCCGCGCAGGCCGGCACCGAGCTGTCCGGGGAGTGGCGGGACGACCAGTTCCCCGAGCTGCGGTCCTGACCCTGCCGGAGGAGGCGTCAGCGTCCCCCGGGTGCCGATGACCCGTGCCCGAGCAGGCGGGCGACCGGCTCCTCGGTCAGCCCCACGACGCCGTCGAAGTCGGTCGAACGGCTGACGGCGGCCCAGCGCTCCGCCTGGGCCGCGCGGGCGCGGGACGCCTGCTCGGCCAGGCGCAGCGCGTCGGAGCCGAGCAGCAGCCGCAGCGGCGGCTCGCCCACGTCGACCAGCCCGGCGATCACCCTGGCCGCCCGCCGGGGATCGCCCGGCTGGGCGCCGTCCACCTCGCGCCGGAAGGCGTTGACCCGGCCGACGGTCTGCTCGTAGTCGGGTCCCACCGGCGGGATGCGCATCGACGAGCCGCCCCAGTCCGTACGGAACCCGCCGGGCTCGACGATGACCACGGTGATCCCCAGCGGGCGGACCTCGCTGTTCAGCACCTCGGAGAACCCCTCGACCGCGAACTTGGCCGACTGGTAGGCGCCGAGCCCCGGCGTGCCCCCGACCCGGCCGCCCACCGAGCCGATCTGCAGGATGTGACCTGACCGCTGCGCGCGCATCACCGGCAGCGCGGCCCTGGTCATGGTGACGACGCCGAACAGGTTGGTCTCGAACTGCGCCCGGAAGTCCTCGTCGGAGGTCTCCTCGATGGGCGAGGAGTTCGCGTACCCCGCGTTGTTCACCAGCACGTCCAGCGAGCCGAACTCCTCGACGGCCAGCCGTACGGCCCGCTGCGCCGCGGCGGCGTCGGTGACGTCGAGCGCGACGGCGCGCACCCGGTCGCCGTGGGCACGGACGAGGTCGTCCAGCCGTTCCGGCCGCCGGGCGGTGGCCACGAGGCGGTCGCCGCGTTCGAGCACCTCGTGAGCGAGCGCGTGTCCCAGGCCCCGGGAGGCGCCGGTGACGAGCCATGTCCTCTGCATGATGATCTCCTTTTGATCTTCAGCGCGCCGCGCCCGCCGGGACCCGCTCGGCCGCCTCGGCGGCGAGCGCCGTACGGCGGCGCGCCCCGGGCACCAGCAGCGCAACGGCGACGGTGGCCGCCAGGGTCAGGGCCATCACCAGGAAGGCGGTGGTGAAGCCCGACTCGTACGGCAGGCCGTCGGGGCGCAGGTGGCCGGTGACGAGGGCACTGATCGCGGCGGTGCCGATGGAGCCGCCGATGGTGCGGATGTTGGTGTTCATCCCGCCGGCGACGGCGGTCTGGCCGGCCGGCACGCTCTGCACGATCAGGTTGGTCATCGAGGCGTAGGCCAGGCCGAGACCGAGACCGAAGACGGCGGTCGCGACGGCGAGCTGCCAGGGCCGGTCGTGCCAGAGGGCGATGCCGCCGCTCGACAGCGCGCCGAGCGCGCATCCCCACACGAGCTGGGCCTTGACCCCGGTGATGCGGGAGAGCGGGCCGCTCACGGTGCCGGCGACGGCCATCGTGACGAGCATGGGCAGCATCAGCAGCCCGGCCTCGGTCACGCTCGATCCGAATCCGTAGCCGGTGACGCCCACCGGAATCTGCATGAACTGCGGCAGGAACGCGTACGAGGCGAACATCCCGGCACCGAACAGCAGGGCCACCAGGTTGGTCGTCCACACGGCCGGGAGCCGCATCATGCGCATGTCGATCAGCGGGTCGCGGGAGCGCAGCTCGACCGTGATCCACGCGGCGAACAGCACCACGGCGCCCGCGAGCGGCACGACGACGGCGGCCGAACCCCAGCCCCAGGCGGACCCTTCGCTCAGCGGGACCAGCAGCGCCACCAGCCATCCGGACAGCAGCGCCGCGGCCGCCCAGTTGACCCGGCCGGGCGTGCGCACCGGCGACCGGGGCACGTTGCGGTACGCCAGGAACGCGGTGGCGACCACGATGATCGCCGGGATCCAGAACAGCCAGCGCCAGCCGGCGACGTCCACGATCGGGCCGGCGAGCACGATGCCGACGCCGCCGCCGACCGCGATGACGGCCGACAGGATGCCGACGATCGAGGGCACCCGGGTGGCGGGGAACTCGTCGCGCACGATCCCGAACGACACGGGGAACACGGCCCCGCCGAGGCCCTGGATGATCCGGGCGATGATCAGCACGCCGACGTTGGGGGCGACGGTGGCGACGACGCAGCCGAGCGCGATGGCGGCCAGCCCGACGAGCAGCGTGCGGTCCTTGCCGATCATGTCGGCGATGCGGCCCAGCAGCGGCGTGGCGACGGACGCGGACAGCAGCCAGGCGGTGAGCACCCAGGTCACCGCGCTCTGGCTGGTGTGGAGGTCGTGCTGGATGGTGGACAGCACGGGGCTGACCAGGGACTGCAGCAGGGAGAACGAGGCCACGGCGGCTGCCAATGCGAGGAAGGTCAGCCGTTGCGGCGAGGTGGTGCGTGACATCGAGATCCTTCGACAGGAGGAACCGGCACGACGAGGCGCGCCGGTGACGACGCCCCGGTTGAGGGGACGGCGCATGACAAAGCGAACGATCAGGGGGCGTTGACACAGGGGGACGCGAACGCGAATGCCCGCCTGCTAAAGTCGAGGCGTGCCTCCACATTAGCGGAGGTAACCCTCCGGTTCAACCTCGGGAGGAGACCGGTGAACGAGAAGGCGGCCGAAGGCCCCCGGACGAGGGTGCGGCGTCCCCAGCGCGCCGACGCGCGGCGCAACTTCGACGCGCTGCTCGCCGCCGCACGGGAGGCGTTCGCCGAGCGCGGCACGGATGCGTCGCTGGAGGACATCGCCCGGCGCGCCGGCGTCGGCATCGGCACGCTCTACCGCAACTTCCCCACGCGGCAGGACCTGTTCGACAGCGTCTACCTGGACGAGATCGACGAGCTGTGCGACGCCGCGCGGCAGGTCGCCGACCTGCCGCCGTGGGAGGCGCTGGCCGCCTGGCTGCGCCGGTTCGTGGACTACGCGGCCACCAAACGGGCCATCTACGAGGCGCTCAACCGCGACTCGGAGATGATGCGGTCGAGCCGCGTCGCGATGTACGAGGCGGGGCAGCCGCTGTTCGACCGGGCGAGGGAGGCCGGGGTGATCCGCGGCGACGTGACCTTCGACGACGTCCTGCGGATGGTCTCCGGCATCACCGGAGCCGGGTTCGTCGACGAGGATCAGCGCGAGCGGGTGCTGGGCATGGCCCTCGACGGCGTACGGGCCCGCCCGGCCTGAACCATGCCGGGCCACTCGTAGGGGAAACTCCGGTAGATGTCGGTCATGTAGATGTACACGTCGCCGCCGGTGCTGCCGGCGAGCGGCTTGACCACCTTCAGCGCATCTGATGATGCCGGGCCGTTCGGGATCGTCACGAAGGGGCGGTCGTTCAGTCGGTCGGCCCGCCGGGGAGTGACAGGGCCTGCGTGCCGTCGGGACCCACGGCGGTCGTGGCGGAGCCCGGATTGGACAGGGTCCCGTCCAGGCCGGAGGGGAGCGGTCCTCGACGACGCCGCTCGACAGGTCGCCGTCGAAGTCGTAGTGGAGGACGAGTGCCGGTTCGGCGGCGCCGTCCGCCGGAAGGGCGTGCGCCGGCACGGCGGCGAGGAGGAGCGCGGCCGTCACGCGGACGGGGCGAGAAAGGGGGCGAGGCGTGCGCCTGCGTGCTCGCCCGGGCAAGGGTACGGCCATGCGCTGTCCCATTCGGGCAGGGGCGCCGAGTCGTCCGCCGATCTGTCCGCCGGCCGGCCGCGCTCACCCGCGACGGCCCCCTGCCCGGTGAGTGAGGTCGGGGATCAGGAAGCGTCGAATCGATTCGCGTACCGATTCGACCGGACGATAAGGGCGCTGCCGCGAACGGTCAAGCACCGGAAACCTCTCCGGCACATCGTCGTCATCATGTCGGCGCGCTCCCTCCAGGCGGGCGTCCCGGAAATCAGGCCGCGTACCCCATTGACGGGTGCACCGGGGCGGGCCTATCGTCGGCGAACCGATTCGCCGAACCGATTCGACTCCGATCGGGAACAGGCGCGTAACGCTAGGAGGTCACGTCATGAGACCAGGGTCGAGCGGCCGGCGTGCGGCCGGGATGGGTGCGGTGGTCCTCGCGGCCGCCACCGGGCTGGCCGCCTGTTCGTCACAGCCCGACGGCACCGGCGCATCTTCGGCGGGTGCGAGCCAGGCCGCCGGTGGCGGGACCTACACGATCTGGGACCCCTACCCGCAGTTCGACGACTCCTCCGACTGGGTGAAGCTGCTCTCGCAGTGCGGGACCCAGGCCGGGGTGACCATCAAGCGGACCGGCTACGACACCACCGACCTGACGAACAAGGCGTTGCTGGCGGCCCAGCAGGGCAACT
>NZ_VJVX01000008.1:0-153076 GCF_008033685.1 Microbispora sp. CSR-4 | reverse complement strand
TGCGATGTAGCCCGAGCAAGACCGGCCACCTGGTCAAAGCCATCGCGGTCCTTCAGAACCATCGGGTAGCACACGCCTCCCGAGGATGAAATTGGCTCAGTCATCCCATGACCGAGAACGCATTGGCCCTGCCGCATCAACGGCGAGACCAATATCGCCCGCGCCACCCGACGCGCCAACCGCCGCCCTCACGAGCTCATTACCGCGGTGACCAGCAGCTACCCGACAACGCAATGACTTTGCTTCCCCACCGGCCAGCCCTTCGGGGGACAAGCCTTTCGCATGTATGCATACGTGTCAGACCGATTTCGGGATAACCGAAACTACCCCCAAGGATATTCTTTTATCACAGATGGAAATAGCAAGCAAGATTTAACCCGCCAATCCCATTTGTGAGTTTTGTCACCAACCAACTCGCTGGCAAAGCCTGAGCGACGAAGGTGAAGATCAACCTGAGTTCGCAGCCCACCGAGGAGGTATTCGTGACGCACCCCTTAGGTTCACGCTCAGTAGGCGCCCATGCGTAGGCTGGTAGCAGGACTGGCAATCATTACTTTGACTACGGCCACGGCGCCAAGCCTCGGCACGCCAGCAAACGCTGCCCCTGCGCCATCGCCTGCCCCCACTCCCACGATCGATTCTGCGCCGCCAGGGGGTGTCCAAGTCCTGGCTCGAGAAGTGGAAGCTGCGCAGAAGCAGGCAGCAGAGATCGGGCGTCCGGTGGAGGTGCCGGCTCTCTTCACTGAAAACGCCAAAGTCTTTGCCAAGAGCGATGGCAAGACATTTCAGGCTGAATTCCACACCACACCGATTCAGCTCAACAGCACCGACATCAATGGCGTAACGAGCTGGTTGCCGATCGACACGACTATCGTCTCCAACGGCGGTAAGTTAGAAGCCAGACGTGTGAAGACTCCACTGGAATTCGGCACCGAGGGCTCAACCACCCTTGTGTCCGCTAAAACGGCACAAGGTAGAGCCGGATTCCGGTGGGGGAAGAAACTGCCCGCCCCCCAGATCTCGGGTAGCCGAATAACCTACCGTGATGCGGTAGCCAAAGGCGCCGATCTCGTGGTCACGGCCAAATCCGACGGCTTCATCCAGAATATTGTTCTCCGGGAGCGGCCAAAGGCGCCACTTTCGGTGAGACTTCCAATGGGCCTGCCGAGGGGGCTGACTTACCGCAGCATTCCGAATGGGGGGGCTCAGCTCCAGACCACCGAGGGTAAGCCCAAGGCGGCACCCATAACTGTCCAAGCGACGGACGCGCAGGCGGAGTTGTCCCCGGACAGTGGAAAGATCGGTAAAGTAGAGACGAGCATCATCGAGGCAGCAGACGGGCCAACACTCGTACTGAAGCCGGACTCTACGTTCCTGGCCGATAAAGCAGTAACTTACCCGGTGACCATCGCAGTCGCCAGCGACTACATAGGCGCGGGCTTGGCGAACGACGCCTGGGTCAACAAGAACAATCCCGATCTCAACCACCTGACCGACGGCTGGTTGCGTGCCGGAACCACTCAGACAAGCGCTGATATCGCCCGCGTCTATCTGCGATACAACGTCACCGGCACCGAAGCATTGGACGGCGCCAAGATCCTGAACGCCGACTTGATGCTCTGGAACTATCGATCAGGAGCCCCCACAGGCAGTAGTAAGAACTGCGGCCTGCAGGTCGGTTCGGGGATCGTCGCCCGTAAGCTAACCTCAGGCTGGGACTCTACCCTTTCATGGAGAAAACAGCCGTCATCGACCACATCGGGTCAAGACGCCAATCAGGCCGCTTACAGCGACACGGCTGGCTGCTCAGGGGGAGGTGAACTGATACATTCGATCGAACCGATCGTTCAGTCGTGGGCCAGCGGTGAGCCCGACTACGGCCTGGTCCTCCAAGCGGTGAACGAGACGGCCGTCATCAACTGGCGCCAGTACTATTCATCAGAATCTGGCTCATGGGATCGCGAACCAGAACACGCTCCAATCCTTTTCGTGCAATATGAGCCGGCCACGGTAGAACAGGTCGTATCAAACTACAGCGAGCCGCCGTCCAGGCCCATCTCATATGAGGATGCTGTTGCTCATCAGGTAGGAACGCCTGAAGAAGAGTCGCAAGCACCTAGCATCACGGGCGAGCAGTCGAAAGAGATCGGACGTAACTCGTCTGATTGGTTCGAGCCGAGCGAAGAACTCTCCAAGCCGATGGAGGACGAGGACTGGTCCACAGTGATTCCGGATTGTGGGGAGGAGGCCGGCGACTGCTTCCCTGAACCGACCCCTGACACGGTCCCTCCGGAGATCTACCGAGCGACTCCGGAACCGAACACAACCGACGCTCCCTCCGATGTTCATCCGAGTGTCCAATTTGACGAGCCCATTTTCCAGGCGCAGCTCGTGCTCAAGAACGCCGATGGCACAATTGTGGCCGGCGTGAGCAGCTTCCCGGATGAACAGACGCTGGTCTTTGTCCCCAGAGCACCTCTGGCTCAGGGGACTTACATCGCCGAAGTCAATGGCGCTAGAGACGCGGCAGGGAATGTCATGGTTCCCTACACATGGCAGTTCTCGACCACCGCATCAGCGCCACCCACCCCTGAACCTGTGAACCCGAACCCATACTTCGAAGCGACGCTCGATCCTTGGTATTCCTACTACAACGAGGACGAGCTGACTAGATCGACGGACCGGGCGCATCAGGGGATAGCATCGGCCAAGTTCGTTCCTGCAGAGGGTGAGTGGGGCTGGGCAATTGAAGAGTTCCCAGTAGCCGGTGGCGCGAACTATCAGCTAGCAGGCTGGTTCTTTCCCGCTACTGAAGATCCGTTCGGCGGGTTCGAGTACGGCGTGGAGTGGTACGACACCGACTGGAATTACCTCTCCGACAGCATCTTCGGTAGCACATCCACAGTGGGCCGGTGGCAGTCGGTATCGGAAACGGTGGCCGCACCTGCAGGAGCTGCAAACGCGCTCATTCTTCTGGGATCGGGTGCCACGATCTACCTAGACGAGATTACATTACGCCCGGCCGCTGGGATGGCCGCAGCAAGCGACGTTGCAAGAGCCCAGAAATCCGGAAAGGCGGGGCCAGAATTTTTGGTGGTCCCAAATGGGTACGCCCATTCGAGGAGTAGGGCAGTTTCGAAGAGCGGGATCCGGCTGAAGGGCAAGATCCTAGGTGTAGACAAGGAGTGGAGTGCTGACGCTTCCACGTCCGTTGAGGCGGGAGCATCGAGCATCGACCACTCTCCCTCACCGGCAACCAGGCCGTATCCGAGTCCCCCCGGTGATACGAATTCTCCCGCCGTCAGCGGAGAAACGTCCGCTGACCGCGCGATGGCCGCAGGCAGTCAGCCGGTCAGGAAGTTTTACAAGCATGTGACGTTCTCCGACTGCGATGCCAACCCAAACGAGGCCATCGCCATCACTGGGGGATGGACAAAGAATTCGTACAGCTGGTGTGCGAAGAGATGGCACTCGGCAATCTATTATAAGAACGTTTTCAAAGTCAATCTCGGTAAGTGGCAAAGAGTCACAATCGATGATGCGGTATGGGAAACAAGTAGCCTCATTCATACTTATACAGGCGGGAAGGTAGCGGAGGACAGTAACGGCAATCCACCAGCCCAGTCCGCGCCGGAAGCGAGAAACATCCGGGTTGTGATGCGGATTGACAAGGTCTGGGGATTCTCCAAGAGCATGCAGGACAAAAACGACGTCGACACGCTGCGCCCCGCCGTGTCCGTCAGCGGCTGCACCAACATCACCGGCGGAGGAGAGTTCGCTCGGACAATCAATCAATGGAGCAAGGCCACCGGAAGCGGAAAAGAAGTGGAATTCCTATTCCACTCGAATGAGAGTGCCGCTAATAACGAGCATAAATTAGCTACCTGCACCTTCCGGCCATACATAGCGCTGAGCGATGGCTTCAAGCCAAGGAATCTGCGGGTGGTAGAGGCGAAGGACTCCCCTGTCGTTGACTGCGACACCTCGCCAAAAATCTTGATGTATTACGGTGGTTGCGTACTAGTCGAGGCTGTTCCTCGACTAGTAGTCAGCACTTCGAACTACGTAAACGGTTCCATAAACAAGGCCAAAGAGTTCGCGCAACACCTTGACGATGTCTTCACCAAGCCCAACAGCACACTGCCGACAAACCCTGCTGGTAAGCGGTTCCCGGGCAACGGCGAACCGAACAACTTCTCAGCTCCGCTGACCAGGGCCATGGATCCGCAAGTCGAAAGCGACAACCGGCACATCGCAGTTGAGCAGTTCTGCTATAAACACTGGAGCGATGCCGAGCGCACCGGAAAGGAGTGTGACGAGTATCCGTTCGCAAAGACATATGAGGGGGCGGCAAACACTGCCGGATGGAGTTACTCGGTTAGACCCATCCCCTTAACCGCAAACAAAGCGGGCGGCGCTCGCCAGAACATCCTCTGGCAGAGGTACAGGATTCTCGATGGGGACCCATTCAAGGTGCGCGTGGTACATTCTAACAAAGTGAAAAACCGATACTATTCCGGAATCGAAGAAGACGACTAGTTGTAGCGGTCTGGTCACGCACGCCTTCTCTGATAACAATCCCGCAACCGTGCGGAAGGAAGGTTCGATAGGCTTTCAGGAAAAGCGCTGACCGCCACCAGGAGAGCCCAGGTCCTGCATACGTATGCCAGGGCCTGGGCTCTCCACTTGTACAGAAAGGAGGCAGCTGTCATAGTGGTGCTTATGGAGTCAAATGCTGCAGAGCATTATTCTGCCCTGGTTGCCCGGTGGCTGACCGGGCCAGCCTGCATCACCTGGGTTAGCGGCGCCGGCGTCGAGAAAGTCGCCGAGATACTAGGCGCGGACATTTCATCGAGTTCTCCGATGTCTTGGCTCGATGCCCAGTTCGAGCGATATGACGAGGACTGCGAGTCAGTCCTCATCGGCGAGGCCGGTGCTTGGGTGATCGCACTGGAGCCGAACGGCTGGGAGGGCAGCCTGCCGGAACAGCTCAATTCGTTGTCCAAGAATGGCAAAGCTTTGAATCTCTACTGGGACGGCCCAGTCCGCAATGAGTTCCGGTACTCGGTCAACGGACAGTTGACAATGGACTTCAACAGGTCCACCTCTGGAGGCGCCGTCCAGGGTATACCGTTCCCAGATACCCTCGATGACTCCTGGAAAATATCCGCCCTCGTCTTGGCGGAACAGCTGACAGGAGTCCGCGTGGGTCATGAATGGATGGAATCAGAGCATTTGCGATTCATCCTATCCGCCGGCGAGGAGGAGGACTAGAGAGTCTTAGAGGGCGTTTTGGGGCGTCTCGTGAGCTGAAGTCGCCTATGTCTGTTGGTTGATTTGTGTGACATGCGTGGTATCGGCGTATCCGGGAACCAGGGCGCGCTCGCGTCTGTGTCCATTTCGTGAGGTGAGGGTGCCTGGATTCCGTCTGGCGTAGCTTTGCAGGAGACACGCCGTGTTCGGCTGATGTTGGGGTGTCGCGGCGCACGAGGAGTAGGGGTCGATGCATGGCCCCCCGACGCGCGTACCCCTCCGACATCTCCGACCTCCGCTGGGCGCTGATCGAACCTACCCTGACCGCTTGGCGCCAAGCCCGGCTCGACCGGCGCCCGACCGGAGAGGCAGCCCGCACCGACCTGCGGGACATCTTCGACGCGATCTTGTAGGTGAACCGGACGGGGATCGCCTGGAAGTACCTGCCGCATGACTTCCCGCCACACCCCACGGTCTACTCCTACTACGCCACCTGGCGCGATGAGGGCATCTTCGCGCAGCTCAACTGTGAGTTGACCGGTCTGGCCCGCGTGAAGGCCGGACGCGCTGCCGAGCCGACCGCGGCCGTCATCGACACCCAGAGCGTGAAGACCTCCACCAACCCGCCCACCACCACGCAGGGGACAGATGCCGCTAAGAAGATCGTCGGGCGGAAACGCAGCGTCGCCACCGACGCGCTTGGCCTACTCCTGGCGGTGAACCACTCCGACTTTCGTGGAGGCCCTGAAGCCAGCATCATCTGCTGGCGGAAGGGAGAATCACGTCACGATGCCAGCCCCGAGGAAATACCCCCAAGAGCTTCGCGAGCGCGCGGTGCGCATGGTCTTTGAGGTCCGCCGGCAGACCGGCGGCGCCGGGCGACGCTGGTCTTCCCGGAGCCGGAGTTCCCGCGAAGAACGATCAAACAGGTGTCCAGAGAGCCCGTACGCATCCGCTCAGGGTACGAACAGTCCGCGGGCGACACGCTGCCTTCCCTGCCGGCTGCTGACGTCCCGCCCGCCGGAGTATTCCAGGGCGGTCTGAAATTTCAGCGCCGGTCCGGCCGGGATGCGACCGCCTAGCACGGCGATTCAGCTCTTTCCGAGGCTCCCTTAACACGCAGCGCATTACATCTTTGACAAAGGTGCTCACTACGAGATACCTGTGTGCGTAGAGCAGCAGGGACGCGGATCCCCTCTCCGAATTCGGACCGATACGGCGTTGGTTTTTGCCGATTTCCGAAACGTCGCGGCCATATTGGCCGGCCGCATTGACCCTGGTAACCGGGGAGGAAAGATGGGTTGCGAAAGAAGAGCCACCGAGAAAGCCGGTTTACGCGCCCTGCGGCGCATAACGGCGTGGCTGACCGCCGTGGTCGCGCTGCTGACAAGCCTGGTGGTGACGAATTCGCCGGCTATGGCGGCCGACCTTCCGTACGGGCCGTACACCTGCGCGAACGGGTACGTGTGGCGGGATGCCTACGCGGGCGATCAGGTCTGCGTGACGCCGGCGATCCGCACGCAGACCGCGACGGAGAACGCGCTGGGCCCGTCGCGCCGCGAGCCGGGCGGTGGCCCCTATGGGCCGGACACCTGCAAGCAGGGCTACGTCTGGCGTGAGACGCGGCCCTCGGACCACGTCTGCGTGCCGCCGTCGAGCCGCGACCAGGCCTACAGCGACAACTCCAGCGCCCACCTGCGGCTGGCGGACCCGGGCGCGACCCCGCGCGGCGGGGTGAGCATCTCCACCACGCTCAACCAGTTGGGCGGCCGCCTGTTCGCCAACGGCAGCGGGCTCACGCCCTACGGCGCGGTGACGTTCTCCGCGGTCGGGATCGGCACGACCAGGCCGTACGGGCTGGGCACGCTGTACGCCGACGCCTACGGCAATCTGCCGGGATGGCAGCACGTCGCGGACGTCTGGTGCCGCAGCTACCAGACGGGGCCGGCCACCATCGTGGTCCTCGACGTGAGGACGGGCCTCGTCACCACCGCGGGCACCACGACCGCGTTCCTTCACTGCGGCTGAGCTCCACGTCATCGACAAGGGCCGTACGGGGGGCATGGCATCTTTAACGGTGCCGCGTCCGCCGCGCGACGCCGTGCCCGGTGGGGCGAATTGAACCCCGCGCGTCCGGGGTGCCGGCGGGCTAACGTCGAAATCCCGAACGCGGAGCCGCCGATGACCTACCCTGCGCCGCCCTGCCGTCTCTATGTGCTCCCCGCCACCGCCGCGCCCGTCGCGCTGATCATGCGCCGAGGCCCGGCCGGCTGGTGGCACCTGATGAAATGGGACCTCCTCCGTTGCGAGGTGACCCCCGGCGCCTGGCTCCGGGGAACTCTTTATCCACGCCGGTGTGCCGTTTCCCCCGACGGCACGCTTCTCGGTTATTTCGCACTCGGGCACGGGAAGTCGCCGTGGGACACCTATTTCGCGGTGTCGAAAACGCCGTGGCTGACCGCGCTCACGGCTTGGCAGACGCACGGTACGTGGACCGGCGGCTGCGAATTCGCCCCGGACAACAGCCTGACGATCTCCGCTTCGATGGACAAGAAGCCCTTCCACGGCAGCTATCCCTATCGGGTGACGGTGCGGGATCTCGACCACGACTGGGTGCGCCGGGACCTCCTGAACGAGCTCAATCGCGGCTGGCGCCCCCTGCCCCAGGAAGCGGCCAAGCGGCTGCCCCCGGAACTGCGTCAAGCCGTGCTCATCGAGCGCACCCGCCGGGGTGACGACCACGCCCTGGTATTGGCCCACACCGGCACCGACTTTCAGCGGCACGGCATCGAGGGCGTCCAGGTGAGCTATCTGCGGAGGGAGGCCGACGGTGCCTTCACTCCGCTGCCCGAGGCCGTCTGGGCCGATTGGGACAGTAAGGGAAGACTGCTCATGGCCACCCGCGACGGCCTCGTGACGATCACCGATCGGCAATCGGGCTCGTGGACGCGAACATGGTCCCAGGACCTGCGCGATCTCACTCCGGCCCCTGCGCCCTCCCCTCATTGGGCGCGGGAATGGTAGCCGCTTCCCCCAGGCATTGGTTCCGCTGGTGGCACAGGCCCCGACCGGTGACGCAACGGCGATATCCCGGAACGTGGAGGGAGTGCTGGCACCCCCAAGATCCTCAAGCTGACATCATCGACCCGTAAACCCCTCCGTCCTTATCTTTTTGAACGTCGGAAGGAATCACCGAAAAAGAAAAGGAAGGACGGGATTTCCATGAACAGGATTCGCCGGACGGCGGGCGCGGTCTCGATTCTCGCCACCCTGGCCGCGGGTATGACACTGCCCACCGCTGGATTGGCCAGCGCGTCCACGAGCGCGGTCAAGACGATCGTCTGGGACTACGACATCCACCGGGGCGACTGCACACTGTTCCACGAGGCCAAGCTGGTGCTGACCTCGGACGGCAAGGCCCGATTCGAGGGTGTGGTCACGAGCGGCGACGACAACGACGCCTGGCTCATGTGGCTGACGCTCAAGGACCGCGACGGGGCCGTGCTCGCATCCGTCTACAACGACGACCCGGTCCCCGGCGACAGCACCAAGTTCGTCAAGAACCTGCCCAACCACCGGAACCGGTACCGCTGGTTCGCGTACGGCACGTTCGACCGCGGCCTCTACCCGCTCATCAAGAGGGTGGGGATGCGCGCCTCGTGCTGAGCCGGTCGGCACTCGCCGGATCGTGTTCCGGGGTCTGCGAGCCGTACGGCGACCTGCGCTTGCGGAGGCGGGCCCACATGATCAGCGCGATTTTCACCACGACGAGCACGATGACGATGTCGGCGGCAGCGACGGTCCAGCGTGACTCCGCGACGACCGTGCCGGCCAGGCCGACGTGCAGGCCGATGACGAGGAGGAGGGCCGACGCCAGGAGGACGGTCCGCAGGCGCGGACGGGAAATCCTCCGCCGGGGCGTGGCCGGGGTCGCACCGCCGACGGAGGCGTCCGGGGGGTCCTGCCGCTGCCAGGTCACGACCAGTGGCTCGCGGCGGCTGAACCGCTCGAAGTCGCGGGTGACGACGTCACGTATCCGGTCCAGGCCCTCCTCGTCCGGTGCGTCGATGCGAACCGTGAGGACGCCGGCCCCGGCGGTGAGTGTGCATTCGCCCCAGGGGATGAAGGTGACGGTTCCGCTGGTGTCCGACCATTCGGCCGTCACCCGCACGTCGCGGCGGGCGGCCGATCCGTGCGGATGTAGCCGGGCGGTATGGCCGCCGCCACCCATGGCGGCCGCGTGCTTGCAGAACTGGGCGAGGTAGCGCCCGGCCCGTTCGGTCTGGATGCGAGCGTGCAGATGTGGCATCGGGGACTCGTCTCTGGTGAAGGGATCAGGCGATGCGGCCCTGTTCGTCGTTGGCGAGCGATCGAATTTATCGATACATAGTGTCTACGGCAACAGCACTATGTCGCGCAAGCGGACGTTCTGTATGATCTGGGCGTGCCCAAGCTGTGGACAGAGACGATCGACGCGCATCGCGCGGCGGTCCGGGATGCCGCCCTGAACGCCATGGCGGCGCTGGTGGCCGAGCGCGGACTGGTCGCGCTGACGATGTCGCAGATCGCCGAACGCGCCGGTGTCGGGCGCGCGACGCTGTACAAGTACTTTCCCGACGCCCAGGCCGTCCTCACCGCGTGGCACGAACGCCAGATCACCGACCATCTCGACCGGCTCCCCGCCGCGGCCGACCCGGCCGAGCCCGCCGTCGTACGCCTGCGGGCCGCGCTGCGGGCCTTCGCCGAGATCCAGCACCACTCCGCGCGCCATCACGGCGGTGAGCTCGCCGCGCTGCTGCATCGCGGTGAGCACGTCGACCGCGCGCGGCATCGGCTACGGGAGTTCGTGGAGAACCTGATCACCGAGGCCGCACGGGACGGGGATGTCCGCGACGACGTGGCCGCCGGGGAACTGGCCGGCTACTGCCTGCACGCCCTCACCGCGGCCGGCACGGCCGACAGCCCCGACGCGGTCCACCGCCTGGTCACCGTCACCCTGGCCGGGCTGAGCTCCCCGCCTCCCCGGCCGTGATCCGACGGGGTTCCTGATCCGGATTCGGCCCGCGGGTCACGGCCGCCCGTACGGCCCGGTGGGCCAGGGTCTCGGGTTTGCCCAGGTCACAGCCTGACATCAATGTCTCCCGTCGTCGTGGCTTGGGCGGCCGGAGGTGGTGACCATGTGGTCATGACTTCCTCGCCACGCCCGCCGCACGTCGATGGCGGATCGGCTCCGGCGAGCGGGACTACCGCGCTCGGCGGACAGCCCGCTTCCGCCCGCGGTTACCTGCTGGACAACGCGCGCGCCGAGGCGGGCGAGCGATTCGTTTGGCTGGCCGAACTGTTCGACGGTGTGACGCGGGGGCACTTGGATCGGCTGGGGGTCGGGGCCGGCTCGCGGTGCTGGGAGGTGGGGGCCGGCGGCCCCAGTATCCCGGAGGCGCTCGCGGCGGCCGTCGGTCCTACCGGGTATGTGCTGGCCACGGACATCGACCCGTCGTGGCTGGAGGCAGGCGACGGGTACGAGGTGCGCCGGCACGACGTCGCCGCTGATCCGCCCCCGGAGCCGGGAACGTTCGATCTGGTGCACGCCCGGCTCGTGCTGGTCCATGTACCCGACCGGGCTCGGGCGTTGGCCACGATGGTCGCGGCGCTGCGGCCCGGCGGCCGGCTGCTGGTCGAGGACGCCGATACCGCCCTGCAGCCACTGGCATGCCTGGATGACAGCGGCCCGGCGCAGCGGCGGGCCAACCGGCTGCGCGACGCGGTCCGGGAGCTGCTGACGCGCCGCGGAGCGGACCTGCGCTACGGCCGGACACTGCCGCGGGCATTGCGCGAGGCCGGCTTGGTGGATGTCGGCGCGGCGGGCTTTTTCCCGGTCGGCGGACCGGCCTGCGACCGGCTGGAGGCGGCGACCATCCGGCACGTGCGCGGCGAGCTGCTCGCGGCCGGCCTGGCCGACGACGCCGAGATCGACGCGCACCTGGCCGCCATCCACGCGGGCGAACTCGACCTGACACTCGCGCCGCTGATCTCGGCCTGGGGACGCCGTCCAGATGAGGACCCGCCGGCACTCGGTTAGGCGCGGCTCCGGGCGTTGTCCGATCTGCCCGCAGCGCTGTTCATCGAGGGAGCGTAGAACGCCGCTGTCCGGATCCCCGGCACCGAGCGCGCAGCACGAGATCGGCACCGGGGAGGGGGATGCATCGCGGACTCGCGGTCACGTCGAGACGACCGTCAGACGGGCGTACGCGACCACTGCTGGTTGGCGCCGGTGTTGCACGAATACTGCTTGAGGATTACGCCGTCCGCCGTCGATGCGGCCGGTACGTCCACGCATTTGCCGCTGTGCCGTGCCCGGAGCTGGAAGTATCCACCGTTGGCGACCATCTGGAACTGCTGGTTGGCGCCGGTGCCACAGGTGTACTGGATGAGCTCGGCGCCGTCGGCGGTTGAAGCGCTCACCACATCAAGGCACTTTCCGCTGTGGCGGCTGACGATGCGCCAGTAGCCGCCGCCGGCGTCCTCGAACCGCCACTGCTGCCACGGGTTGCCGTTGTAGGGGTACTGGCCCACGCGCGCGCCGTTGGCGGTGCTCGCCTGCAGGACGTCCATGGTCTTGCCGCTGTGGCGTACGTCGATCCGGTAGAAGGGTTCGGTCTGCGGCGGAGACGAGGGTGAAGGTGAGGGGGTGGAGCCGCCGATGGTGTCACCCCAGGCGTAGCGGATCCGGTCGGCGCCGGATTGGTTGCGGACGCTCAAGGTGAGATTGGTGCCACTGCCGCCGAGGGCGTACATCGAGTACCAGTCGTAGCCGATGTCGCCCGGCTTGCCGCCGAGGGCGGGCCAGTAGGTGCCGCCCATCTGGTTGTCACGCATGACCTGGGCCACGGCGCGGAGGTAGCGCACGAAGTTGTCGGTGCTGTTCGCGTCGGCGTAGTTGAGGCCGGTGGACATCGGCGCGCCGAATTCCGTCACGACCGCGCGGGAGGCGCAGTTGCCCAGAAGCGTCTGGATGTGGCTCCGGAAAGCGTCGTAGGTCATCGCGCTGTAGAAGAAGGCGTAGTAGTGGAAGGACAGCAGCGTCGAGTTGAAACGGCTGTCGTTGCAGATGTCCCGGAGGTCCTGGCTGAATCCGGTGCCGCCGATGAGCACCCGGCCGGGCACCGCCGAGGTGTGAGTGTTGAGCCAGTTCGCTGCCACGTTGCGCCAGTCCGCCGACGAGTAGCCGTGCGGCTCGTTCATGGGCTCGAAGTAGACGTTGCCGTTGGAGCCGTACGTGTTGGTCACGGTGGACCACATCGAGTTCCACGCGGCGAGGTTCGTGATCCTGCCACCGGAGGCCGCGCCGTCCTCCCAATAGGCCAGGATGACCTTGAATCCACGCTCGGTGGCGGCGTCGATGGCGCCGCGGTAGGAGTTCCACCAGGTCGTGTTGGCCACAGTGTGAGTGTTGATAGGCAACCGGACGGTGTTGACCCCCATGGTGGATTCCATGTAGTCGTAGAGCGCGTTGGCCTTGGCTCGCACTGTCGCGTTGCTGTCGGACTGGCTCAGTCCCTGCAGGACGAGCGTGCCGGTGCTGAAGTTGTCACCCAGCACGGCCCAGTTCATGCCTCGGAACTGGCTGGTGGCGGCATGGGCCGACGGCGCGGGGATGAGGGCTGCCACTGCGGCGAGCACGGTCACCACAAGGGCGATCAGCAATCGGCGCAACGATCGGATGGTCCGCGTTGGTCCTGATAAGTAATCATCAGACGCCATGCTCAGTGCCATGAAATGTCCCATCACGAGATCCGAATTGCTGGGCCGAACTTTCACCTGCGCACAGTGTTAGCGATAACATCACCACGGGGGCCTCACGCTAGAGAGGAGGCGGGAGTGCGTCAACAGAAAGGGAGACGACGCGCTCGACCCGCTGGTCCGCCAGGGGCACCGCTGTAAATTTCAGGCCGGCTTTCCTGGTCGCGCCGACGCCCCGACGGTGCCGATGCGACTCCATCGCGCCGCCGTACGGCACCGCATCGAGCTCGCCACCCACCTGGTCGTACGCGGGAGCACCGCCTCACCCCGCTGACCGGCGGCGGCCGGGCACGACTCGACGGATCGATCTTGCCCGCCGGGGCGGACCGGAAGGGGCCGGGACGGGACAACGCGTCTCGTCCCGGCCCTCCAGTGGGTTCAGGCGAGCAGCGGATGCCAGCCGTCGCGGTAGCGGACACCCCCGCGCCGCAGCCGGACCTCGTCGTGCCAGGTGCCGGGCACGGGTTCGACGCGGACCATTTCGGGCCGGTCCACGACGACGCACACCTCCTCGCCCGGCCACCACCAGCCGCCGGAGCGCACCAGTGTGGCCCAGTGGCCGAGATGTTCCAGTTGGTCCGGCCCGTAGGAGGCCAGCCCGAGCCGGTGCAGGGCGTCGTAGTAGGCGACCCACGCTGCGTCCTGCTGCCCGTACCAGCAGGCCGGTAAGGGGCTGCTGCCGGTCAGGGCGCTGCGGATCGGGATGCGGTATCCGTGCGCGAGGCTCCGGTGCAGTGCCGTACGGATGCCCTGATGCAGCACCACACCCAGGGGAACGCCGGTGTCGAGCGCCCTCAGCGGTGGCAGTTCGGGCCAGGGCTCGCCCCGTCTGCCCCTTCGCATCGGGGACAGCTCAGGGTCGGTGTGGGAGACACCGGCGCTGAGCGCGCCGCGCAGCTGGGATTCGAGCATGGCCAGATCGCCGGCCAGTGGCGGTGTCCCCTGCGGATGAGGATCGCGGATCCACCCGTAGAGCCGGTCGAGAGTGGGCAGACCGGCGACGAGCGGGATCGCCCGTGCCGGTGAGTCGACCCATTCGAACCGGGGCTTCGGGCGAGAGATCCTCGCGTAGATGGCGGTGAGGCTGTGTTCGACGGCCCGCCGGTCGGCCGGCTGTGTGGAAAGACCGTGGTCCAGCCACTCCTGTCGGATCTTGACTGCTTCCTGCCACCGGTCGTGAGCGCTCGTGCTCCGTACGCCGGCCACAGGTTCGGCGGCGGCATAGCGCCGCGTGAGCGCGGTCACCGCGCGTGGGCGTCGCCGCCCTTTCGGTTGGAGATCATGCCTTGATGATGACCTGTGATCCGCGATGCGCGCAACCGCTCGTACGGCCGGTCCCCGCCCCGGCCGCCGTTCGCTCCGCAGTGGACGGGCCGGTCGCGGCGGCCCGGAAAACACCCGCGAAAGCCGCATCATCGAAATCGATCGGGCGGCTTCGAGAAGGTGACCGGACGTCACTTGCGGCGTAAATTCGGCACGTGACCGACGACGAACTGCGGGCGGAACCGCTGAGTTTCCCGGAAGGAGGCGAAGCCCGCGCATCTCGCATACCTCGAAGATCGCATTCGAATGGGTTCCGGCCGTCCCCAGCTCTATGGAACGCAATTTTTCAGCGACGGCAACGGTTTCAGGCCATACCCGATCGAGGACGCGGATCACCTGGACGACCGCCGTGCCGCAATGGGCCTGGAGCCGTTCGAGCAGTATGAAGCGGAAATGCGGCGCCTGTACGAGGGCTCCGTCTGACGCCGTACCGGAAAAGTGCGCACCGGGCGGGGGCCCGGCGCCGAAGCGGATCTCTTAGGTGCACGCCTCAGGTGAGGACGCCGGCGCGGGCCGCCGCCAGGGCGGCCGCCGCGGCCCGATCGGCCGCCGCCTCGTCCAGTGGTTCTCCGGTGTTGAGCAGGGCGTAGTAGAGGGGTGCGGAGACGGCGGCGATCACCCGGCCAGGGTCGGTGCCGGGAGGCAGCTCGCCGCGTTCGATCGCGTCGGTGACGCAGCCGGCCCATTCGTCGATGCGTACGGCGTAGAAGCGGCGCAACGCCTGCGCGGCCTGGTCGTTGCAGAGCGAGGCGGCGATCAGCGCCTTGAACAGCCGTCCCTGGCGGGGATCGGTGAGGGTCTTGAGCACCAGGCGGGCGTTGTCGCGCAGGTCCTGGTCGATGTCGCCGTTGCGCGAGCGGGGCAGGGATCGCTCGGCCATGTCCTGGAGGAGGTCGGCGGCGAGCGCTGCGGGCGTGCCCCAGCGGCGATAGAGGGTGGTCTTCCCGACCCCCGCGATACGGGCGATCTCACCGAGGTCGAGCCCGTCGAAGCCCTTCTCGGCAAGGGTGTCGGCGGCGGCTTCGAGGACGGCCTCGCGGACGCGGGCAGTGCGTCCACCCGGGCGGACGGCACCGGGCGGTGGAGTTGCTGCCATGACGGCTCCTTCCCAAGGCCCACTATCGGGACCACTGTTCCCTTAAGGCGGCGCGTGGTGCTAGTGTCCCCCTCAGTTTAACGGGACGACAGACCCGTTAAGTCGCTTCCCTGGAGGGGTGTCCCCTGTCATGTCCACCACGAATTCCCTACCGGCCGCCGCTCACGAGGCGCCACGCCTGGCCGGCCGCTTGAAGGTCGTCCTCGCGGTGCTGCTGGTCGCCCAGTTCATGCTGGCCGTCGACTTCTCGATCCTGAACGTGGCACTGCCCGCGATCGGCGACGACCTCGGGTTCTCCCTCGCCGATCTGCAGTGGGTCGCCACGGCCTTCGCCCTGTGCGCTGCCGGTTTCACCCTCTTCTTCGGCCGCATCGGCGACCTGATCGGCCGCAAGCGCATCTTCCTCGGCAGCCTCGCGCTCCTGGGCGCGGCCTCGCTCGCCGGTGGGCTCGCCCCCGGCCCCGAGGTGCTCATCGTCGCCCGCGTCGCCCAGGGGCTCGCCACCGCCGCAGCCACCCCGGCCGGGCTCGCCCTGCTCACCACGTCGTTCCCGGAGGGCCCGCTGCGCGAGAAGGCACTCGGCCTGAACGGCGCGCTCATGTCCGCCGGGTTCACCGCCGGCGCGGTCCTCGGCGGCGTGCTCACCGACCTGCTGTCGTGGCGGTGGGCCTTCTTCGTCAACGTCCCCGTCGCCGTGGCCGTGCTGCTCGTCGCCCCTGCCGTCATCGCCGAGTCGCGCCCCGCCGCCCGTCCCACGATCGATCTGCCCGGCGCGCTGTCGGTCACGCTCGGGCTGCTCGGCGTCGTCTACGGCCTGACGCGGGCGGGCGAACACGGCTGGGCCGATCCCCTCGCACTCACGGGCCTCCTTGCCGGGGCCGTCCTGCTGGTCGTCTTCTACCTCGTCGAGCGCCGGGCCGCCCAGCCGCTGGTGCCGGTACGCGTCCTGCGCAAGCGCACGGTGGCCTGGGGAAACGTGCTCGGGCTGCTCGCCTTCGTCACCGAGACGTCCCTGGTCTATCTGCTCACCCTCTACATGCAGAAGACCCTCGGCTTCTCGGCCCTCGCCGCCGGGCTCTCCTTCGGCGTCCTGGGAGCCGGCACCGTGACCGGCGGCGTGCTCGCCCCGAAGGCCATCGCCCGTACGTCCACGACGGCCGTCCTGGTCGGCGGCGGGCTGCTCCAGGCCGTCTTCACCGCCGTCCTGATCTTCCTGGGTGACACGCCGGCCTCGGTGGGGCTGCTGCTGCCCGCCACCTTCCTGGGCGGCGTGGGCAACATGCTCGTCATCGTCGGCTTCATGGTCACCGCCACCACCGGCCTCCCCGACCACGAGCAGGGCCTGGCCACCGGCCTGGCGTCGATGTCCCAGCAGGTCGGCATCACCATGGGCACCCCGATCATGTCGGCGGTCGCCACCGCCGCCGCCGGGGGCGTGGCGTCCGCCGGGGCGATCCTGCACGGGGTCACGACCGCGATCAGCGTCAACGCCGTCCTCGTCCTGCTGGGCGTCCTGCTCGCCGCGGTCTTCCTGCGGCGCGACCGCGCGTACGCGTGACCGGCCCCGGCCGCAGCCTCACCGGGAGGCGAGCCACCGCCAGCGGGGCAGTTCGAGCACCACGGTGACCACGGCCAGCACGGTCACCAGTACGGCGGCGAGCGTGGGCCAGGCGACCCACGCCGCCACGACCGCCGCGACGAGCTGAAGAAGGACCAGCGCGATGGTCACCGTGCCGGGCACCGCGACGATCACGTTCCGCTTGTCCCCCGGAGTGGAGAACAGCGTCGGCAGCCCGATCAGCACCACGACCGACAGCACCGCCAGCGGAACGGACCACGACGCGAGGGCCCACGGGGTCGCGACCCAGGCGACCAGCTCGCTGGCGAACCGGAACACGGACGCGAGACGGTCGTCCGGCCGCGAAGTGGAAGACATGCGGGCAATCTACCGTTTCGCCCCCATCGGCCGGTTCAGGCCGGGTACGCGTGTGTCTCGGTGGCCTTGACGGCGGCCCAGACGTCCCGGCCCGGGGTGAGGTCGAGATCGGCGGCGGCCGCCGGGGTGACGTCGGCGAGCAGCGGGATCGGCCCGCGCAGGTGCACGCGGACGTGGTCGCCGTGGCGTTCGATGCCCTCGATGACGGCCTGCCACAGGTTGCGCGGGCTGCCGTCGGGGCGGCTCCGATAGAGGGCGACGGCCGACGGCGGGAAGGCGACGAAGGCGGGCCCGGTCAGGCGTTCGGCGCTGCTGAAGCGCACCTCGCCCACGACGACCTGATCGCCGTCGGCCTGCCCCCGATAGAGGTTGAGGCCGACGAGGCGGGCGACGTAGTCCGTACGCGGATGACGGGCGATCTCGCTCGGCGTGCCGGTCTGCACGACGGCGCCGTTCTCGATCACCACGAGCCGGTGGGCCAGGACCATCGCGTCGAGCGCGTCGTGGGTGACCAGGATGGTCGCGCCGTCGAAGTCGGCCAGGTGGCGGCGCAGCTCGGCCCGGATCTCCAGCCGGGTGTGCGCGTCGAGGGCGGCCAGCGGCTCGTCCAGCAGCAGCAGGCGGGGCCGTACGGCAAGAGCGCGGGCGAGCGCGACGCGCTGCGCCTGGCCTCCGGACAGCCGCCCGGGACGGACGTGGGCGTGGCCGGCGAGCCCGACGCGATCGAGCAGCTCGGCGGCGACCCGGCGGGCCGCGGCCTTGCCGAGCCCCTGGCAGCGGGGCCCGAAGGCGACGTTGTCGAGGGCGGACAGGTGCGGGAACAGCAGGTAGTCCTGGAAGACCACGCCGATCCCGCGGCGTTCCGGCGGCAGGTGGTGCACCTCGGCGCCGTCCAGCTCGACGCGCCCGCCGTTCAGGGCGGTGAGCCCGGCGAGGGCGCGCAGCGCGGTCGTCTTGCCCGCGCCGTTGGGGCCGAGCAGCGCCACCACCTCACCGGCCGCCGCGCTGATCCGCAGATCCAGCCGGAAGGCGGGACGTTCGACGACCAGATGGGCCTTCACGCTCATGCCGCGCCCACCCAGCGGTCGCGCAGCCCGGCCAGCACGATCACCGAGACCGCGAGCAGCACCAGGCTGAGCACGATGGCTGCGTCCGGATCGGTCTCCAGCGCCAGATAGACGGCCAGCGGCATGGTCTGCGTGCGGCCCGGGAAGTTCCCGGCGAAGGTGATGGTCGCCCCGAACTCGCCGAGCGCGCGGGCCCAGCACAGCACGGCGCCGGCCAGCACGCCGGGGGCGACCATGGGCAGGGTGACCCGGCGGAAGACCGTCCAGCGGGAGGCCCCCAGCGTCGCGGCGGCCTCCTCATAACGCTGGTCGGCCGCGCGCAGCGCCCCCTCCACGGCGATGACGAGGAACGGCATGGCGACGAACGCCTCCGCGACGACGACTCCGGTGGTGGTGAACGGCAGGGAGACGCCGAAGGCGTCGTACAGCCACTGGCCGACGAGCCCGCGGCGGCCGAGCACCAGCAGCAGTGCGACGCCGCCGACGACCGGCGGCAGCACGAGCGGCACGGTGACCAGCGCGCGCAGCACCCGCCTCCCCGGCAGCGTCGTACGGGCCAGGAGCCAGGCGAGGGGCACGCCGAGCAGCAGGCAGACGACGGTCGCGATGGTCGCGGTCACCAGGGAGAGCCGCAGGGCCTCCAGCACCCGGGGCTCGGCCAGCCGCCCCGGCAGGGTCGCCCACGGGGCGCGGACCAGCAGCCCGGCCAGCGGGAGGACGAGGAAGGCCAGCCCCGCGAGCGCGGGCACCAGCAGCGGCCACGGCATGCGCGCCCGCGGGGCCCGCGCGCGTACGGACCTGGTCACGGCGCCTGGAAACCGGCCTTCGTCAGCACGTCCCTGCCCTGCTGCGACAGCACGAGATCGACGAACTGCTCGGCCAGATCGGGTGCGGGCGCCGTGGCGAGCGCCGCGATCGGATAGTCGTTGACGGCCTGGGCGGCTTCGGGGAAGTCGATGCCCCTGACCTTCCCGCCGGAGGCGATCACGTCGGTGCGGTAGACGAGCGCCGCGTCGACCTCGCCGAGCTGCACCTTGGTGAGCGTCGCCTTGACGTCCTGCTCCAAGGTGACGGGAGTGACCTTGAGGCCCGCCGCGTCGAGCGCCTTGACCGCCGCCGCGCCGCAGGGCACCTGCTCGGCGCACAGGGCGATCTTGACCTTCGGGTCGGTCAGGTCCTTGAGCGACTCGACCTTGGCCGGGTTGTCCTCGGGGACGGCGATCTGGAGCGTGTTCTTGACGAACACGGTGGGCGCGGAGGCCAGCCCCGCGTCGGTGACCGTCTTCATGGTGGCCGGGCTCGCGGCGGCGAAGACGTCGGCGGGGGCGCCCTGCGTGATCTGCTGCGCCAGTGTCGCGCTCGACCCGAAGTTGAAGGTGACCTTCGTGCCGGAGTGGGTGCTCTCGAACTGTTTGCCCAGCTCGGTGAACGTCTCGGTCAGGGACGCCGCGGCGAACACCGTCAGCGATTTCCCGGCGGCGGCGGAGGAGGCGGGAGCGGCCGTGTCCGAGGAGGACGAGCCGCACGCCGCCACGCTCAGCACCGAGGCGAGGACGGCGACCAGGCAGAGACGTCCGAGCACCACAGCTCCTTCTACTGACTCGCGACGCGCGCGTGGCCGGGGATCTCGACGACGACGTTGGTGGACTTGACGACGGCCACCGCCATCACCCCCGGCTCAAGGCCGAGCTCGTCGGCCGCCTGGCGGCTCATCAGCGAGACCACGCGGAACGGCCCGGCGGCGATCTCCACCTGGGCCATCACAGCGTCCCTGATCACCTCGGTCACGATCCCGCGCAAGCGGTTGCGCGCCGATGAGATGCCGGTGCGCTCGTCCGCCTCGGTCTGCGCCCGCGCGTACGCGGCGAGATCGGTGCCGGCGATCAGGCGATGGCCGTTCTCGTCGCGGTGCGCGGCGAGCCGGCCCCCGTCGACGAGACGCCGCACGGTGTCGGCGCTGACGCCGAGCACCGCGGCCGCCTCGCTGATCCGGAACGTCGTCACGGGCACCACCTTACGCCGCAATTGCGGGGTATTTGACACTCATCCCCTTGCAGAAACATTACCGATGCCTTTCTTCATATCTCATCTGCAAGCCATTGCCAGATACCGCTCGTCGGTGTCGTGGTAGTCGAGCAGGGTCCAGCCGGCGGCCTCCAGCAGGGGACGGATGTTGTGCTCGGCCCGGATGTCGTCGGGGGTCAGGGTGCGGCCACGCCGGGCCGCGAGCACCGCACGGCCCACGGGGTGGAACAGCGCCAGCCGCCCGCCGGGACGGGTCACCCGGGCCAGCTCGGCCAGTACGGCCGCCGGCCGCGGAACGTGGGAGATCAGCCCGGAGGCCAGCACGCCGTCGGCCACACCGTCACCGAGCGGGAGCCGTTCGACGTCGGCGATCAGCAGCAGGCCGAACTCGGCACGTCCCCGGTCGCGGGCCGACCGGATCATCTCCGGGGTGACGTCCATGCCCACCACCCGCCCGGCGGGCCCGACGGCGTCGCGCAGCAGGGGGAACGCGCGGCCGGTGCCGCATCCGGCGTCGAGGACCAGGCCCCCGGACGGCAGGGCCATCTCGGCGATCGCGGCGGCGAAGACCGGGCCGTCGTCGGGATACTTCTCCTCCCAGGTGGCCGCCTTCGCGGCGAAGAACTCCCGGGTCTCGCGGAGGGATCGTTCGTTCATCATCTCGGCTCCTCTGGAATGCGGCCGTCGGGGATCATAGGGGGTGGCAGGTTCCAGGGCAGGAAGGCGGGCTTATGGACTTCCGCGATGACGTCGACCTCGACGCGTCTCAGGTGGAGGAGGGCGGCGGCGGGTTCCCGGGCGGCGGGCTCGCGATCGGCGGCGGCGCCATCGGTGTCGTCGCCCTGGTCGTCGCCCTGCTCCTGGGCGTCAACCCGGCCGATCTTCTCAGCGGTGGAGGCTCCTCGTCAGGCGGGTCCACGGGCGCGCGCCCGGCCTCGGACCTGAGCGCCCAGTGCAAGAAGGGCAGCGACGCGGACCAGTCGGAGAAGTGCCGCGTGGTGGGTGTGGTCAACAGCGTCCAGGCATACTGGCGCGACGCCTTCGCCGAGCGGGGCAAGGAGCCGTACCGCATCGCACGCACCGTGCTGTTCACCAACGCCGTGAGCACCGGTTGCGGCCAGGCGAGCTCGGCCGTCGGCCCCTTCTACTGCCCGGCCGACAGCAAGGTCTATCTCGACCTCGGCTTCTTCGCGGAGCTGGAGAGCCAGTTCGGCGCCAAGGGCGGGCCGTTCGCGCAGGCGTACGTGATCGGGCACGAGTACGGCCACCACGTGCAGAACCTCCTCGGCACCACCCGGCGGGTCGGCGGCGGCAGCCAGGGCGCCGGCAGCGCCTCCGTACGGCTGGAGCTTCAGGCCGACTGCTACGCGGGAGTGTGGGCGAAGAACGCGGTCGACACGGGGTTCTACGCGAGCCCGTTCACCGCGGCGGACATCAAGGAGGCGCTGGACGCCGCGGCGGCCGTCGGCGACGACAGGATCCAGCAGCGCACCCGCGGCAGGGTGGACCCCGAGGGGTGGACACACGGTAGCTCCCAGCAGCGGGTGAAGTGGTTCACCACGGGATACGAGACGGGCTCCCCCGCCCGATGTGACACGTTCTCCGGCGCCATCTGACGCTTGCTGAGGTTTTCCCGTCGCCGGCCGCACTGCGGTGAGGTGCCGGGGTGAGGTGCCGGGGTGAGGTGCCGGGGTGAGGTGCCGCGGTGAGGTGCCGGGGTGAGGTGCCGCGCTCACGACCGTGGGCGCGTGGTCAGCGACCAGATGCCCCAGGCGAACCAGCCGACGGGGATCTCGATCAGGTGGGCGAAGAACCAGAACAGCAGCACCGCCGCCGCGGCCGCCCCCGGTGCGACGCCGAAGCCGATCAACGCGAGCGCGGTCGCCGACTCGCTGATCCCCGACCCGCCGGGCGTGATGACCGCGGTGGTCAGCACCCGGTTGATCGCGAACGCCGCGACCGCCTCGGGGACGGCGACCTCGGCGCCGGTCACGTGCAGACACCCGACGAACAGAACGCACTGCAGCGCCATGTAGCCGACCATGCCGAGCGTGAGCCGGGGCCAGCGCGTACGAGTGATCTCGATGGTGGAGTGACGCAGGTCGAGCAGGAAGTCGCGGACGCACGGCTCACGCCTGAGCCGAAGGAATCGGACCAGCCGGTCCAGGCCCCGCCCCAGCAGGTCGGCCACCGCCTCCCGGCGGAGTGCGGCCGACATGGCGACGACCACGCCGATGAGCAGCACGCCGCCGACCCCGGCGGCCGCCGCCAGTTGACGGTCCGGCATGTATCCCGCGCCGAGCAGGCAGACGAGCCCCACGGCGGGGAGCAGGAAGCGGGACAGCAGGTTCCACACCCCGGTCACTACCGCGGAGGCCGCCACCGGCCGCCGTCCGAAGCCCCACCTGGTCATCATGGCGACGGTCATGGCCACGCCCACGGCCCCGCCGAACGGCAGCACATTGCTGGCGCCGCTGCCGACGCAGTTGACCAGCAGCGCCCGGCGCCTGCTCAACCCGGGCAGCGACTCGCTCACGACGTTCGAGTACGCCCACAGCCCGGCCAGCCACACCCCCGTGAGCACCGCCATCGCGCCCCAGCCGACCCGCACCAGGCGCTCGTCGAGCTGCCCCCAGGTGACTCCGGTGAGGTGAGGGAGGAACGAGATGAGCCCGGCCGCCAGCGCCAGGGAGATCAGCGACATGACGACCCTGCTCAGGGACGCGCGACCCGTCGCCATCTCCGTCTCCGCCGCGATGGTCTCCACGCCGGTTCGCCGCCTCCCTCTCGTTCGTCGCTTGTTCGTCGGTGAGCCAAGTCGGTGAGCCAAAGGGAGAACAAATCCGAACCGCCTGTTTGGGTAAACGGGCGGCAAATTCGCGGCAGCGTCGTGCCGGATCGCTCGCGGAGCCTCCGTACGGGCCGGGGTCGATCATCCCGAGGACGATCTCTGCCCCCGGCCGGAACCCGGCCACACCACTTGATCGTTCAGGTGGGCGGCTGACACCTCATCGACCGTCGACAGGGGAGAAACACGTGGTCTTCAAGCGGATGCTGGGCGCCCTCGGGGCGGGCGCCCCCTCGGTGGACACCGTACTGGCCACCCCGCGAGTCCGGCCGGGCGGCGTGCTCACGGGTGAGGTGAGACTGTCCGGAGGCGACTTCGACGCCGAGATCGAGAACATCACGCTCGGCCTGGTCGCCGGGGTGGAGATCGAGCACGGCGACGGCGAGAGCGCGGGGCTCGGCGAGCTCTCCCGCACCCGGGTGTCCGGCCCGTTCACCCTGCGCCAGGGCGAGAACCGGAGCATCCCCTTCCAGATCCCGGTGCCGTGGGAGGCCCCGATCAGCGAGATCGACGGGCAGCACCTGACCGGCATGGCGCTCGGCGTACGCACCGAGGTGGCCATCGCGAAGGCCGTCGACAAGGGCGACCTCGACCCGATCTCCGTCGAGCCGCTTCCCTCTCAGATGCGCGTCCTGGAGGCGTTCCTCCAGCTCGGTTTCGCCTTCAAGTCTGCCGACCTGGAGGCCGGCCGCCTGTACGGCGTACGCCAGGAGCTGCCGTTCTACCAGGAGATCGAGTTCTACCCGCCCCCGCGGCACGCCGATGTGGTGGGGGAGGTCGAGCTCACCTTCGTGGCCGACCCCGCGGGCCTGGAGGTGATCCTGGAGGCCGACAAGCGTGCCGGACGGTACTCCGGCGATGCCATCGGCCGCTTCCGCGTCGGCCACGAGGACGCGGTGCGCATGGACTGGCCCGGGGAGATCGATCGCTGGCTGAGCGGGCTCGCCCAGTACGGCGGCTACGAGCACGGCTACGGCCACGGGGACCACGGCCACGGGTACCACGGCCACGGCTATGGGCACGGCTATGGGCACGACTATGGGCACGACTATGGGCACGACTATGGGCCTGACCAGGGGTTCGGGCACGGCTATGGGCACGGTTATGGGCACGGCGGTCACCACGGGCACCACGACGGCCCCGGCTGGGGCGCGGTGGCCGCGGCCGGTGCGGCGGGCATCGTCGGCGGCCTGGTGGCGGGCGAGATCATCGAAGAGATCTTCGAGGGCGACGAGGGCGGGGACGGCGACTGGTGACCCCCGCCCGGTGCCTCTCGGCCTTGAGGTAGATCCCTCGCACAGGACCGAGCGCCGGCGATGGTGTTCACGGCCCAGGCGGGCCGGGGACCGAGCCGGCGCCCGGCACATCATCGCGCTCGGCGTAACAGCGCGCCCGGCATCTCAGCGCCGCGTCATCGTCGCCGGAGTCGGGCGCGCGTCGAGCGGCACGCGTCGAGCGGCACGGTGTCGAGCGGCACGGTGGAGTAGGCGTTGGCCGGCTCCAGGCCCTCCATGGCCTCTTCCTCGCCCCGGCGTATCAGCGCGCCCGGTGTATCAGTGCGGCAGTTGTGTCGGTTCGGCGGCTTTGTAGGTGCGGCAGCGCCGCCTGCGACATTGCCATCGCTTGGAGTGTCGCCGTCCACGTGCGTGATCAGAGGAGTTGTAGCGTGACAGCGGTCACAACCAGTGACTTCACGCATACAGGAGGTTACGCATGATCCGTCGACTGCTCCTGGCCGGCGCTGCCTGCGCCGCCGGAATCGTCGTCATGGCGCCGATCGCCGCCTCGGCGGAGACGGCGGCCCCGCGGCAGGCGGCCGCAACCGCACACGCCGGCGACTGGGGTAACGGCGGGTGGGGTCACCACTCGGGTCGTCCCTGGCACGGTGGCTACTGGGGCAGCCCCTACGGCTACTGGAACCGTCCCCTCGGCTACTGGAGCCGCCCGCTCGGCTACTGGACCACTCCCGTGGTCACCACGCCGGTAATCACCGCGCCGGTGGTCACCGCACCGGTGGTCCTGGTGGACAACAGTCTCGCCAGCAGCTGCGGGGCCGCCGATGACGCCGCCGCCACCGTCGCCGCCACGTCCTGCGGCTGACCCACGGTGATCGGGGATCTCGTCAGAGATCCCGCCTGAGGATCGGACGCATCACCCTCGATCGAGCACGGACTCGACGAGGGATTTAAAAACCCCAGGTTGTCAGCAGATTTTGCTGACAACCTGGGGCCAAAGCCGGTCGCGACCCTCAGATCTTCGGATACCGTTCGTAGCCATCCCCTCTCCCTCAGTGATGGCACGAACAATCTTCGATCCGGAGTGCGTGATGAACGGCCACGACAGACCTCGCTCTCCCCGGCGCATCGGGCGAGCCCCCTACGGCCCCGCCCGCACGGCGCAGCCCAAGCAGCCGCCGTACGCGTCCGTCCCCGGGCGGCGCGACAACCTCGGCGGCCGGCCTCATGGCCGATCCGAGCCGGAACCCGAGCCCTCCCCGATAGCGAAGTCCCGACGCCATCGCTCCTTCACGCGGCCGAAGCTGATCCGCGCCGCGATCCTGACCGGAGCTGTGGCCTTGACCGCGGTGGGCGTCTGGGCGAGCAGCGGCGCCTCGGGCCCGGCGCCGGGCCCGCCCCCACCCGCCGGCACAGTGGCCACGACGGCTCCCGGCACCACAGGTCCTGACGGCGCAGTCGAGCCTGACATCACGGCTCCTGACGGCGCAGTCCAGCCCAACGCCACGGCTCCTGAGGGCACGGTCCAGCCCGGCACCGCTCCGTCGAAGCCCGCGCGATCGCCGTCCGAGCACCGCGCCCGCTCGAAGAGGGGCAAGAAGGGCCTGCCGGCGGGAGCCCGCCGGCATCATGGCCCCGCTCACCCGTCAAAGCGCACCCGGCCTCCCACCGATCGCCCCCGCCCGCACGACTCCTGAACCACGGGCGTGACAAGCGCCCGCACCCACCGCATGCCCCCTGACCGTGGACGCCGCGAGCGACCGTGCACACAGGACTCGCCCCCCCGCCTGCATCAGCCCTGCCCCCGAGCGTGACGAGCGGCCCACACACGCAAGCCACCCACCCCCCGAGTGAGTCCTGACCGTGGACGCCGCGAACGGCTCGCCCGTGCCGCACCCCTGCCCGCGCCCCAACCGTGAGCGCGGCGAGCGGCCGCCCACAAGGCGTCCCCCCGCATGATTCTGATCATGGGCGCGACGCGCGGCTGCGCGCGGCGGCTGCCACCCTCCCCGCGTGAACCCTGACTTTCGCCGCCTCCTCCCCTCACTCCTCCGGCCTGCTCGCAGAGCCGCACTCCCTTCCTGACGCCGCCCGCGATCCCCGCGCCGCCGGGCGGCACGCCGTTCTGGCACGTTCCAGAACGACATTCACGTCGTCCGCCGGACAAAGGCGCGGGTGACCGTGGTGCCCGCCTCACCCAGGACGGCGGCCAGTTCCTCGGTGATGAGAGTCTTCTCGACAGCTACCGTGAGTTCCTCTGTCGCGTACTCGGCCACGACGAGCTCGTGGCCGAGATCTCCACTTCTTCTGATGCGGATGCGCAGCGCCGGCGTCGGGCGTGCGTCCTCGACGGGCTCAAGCCGCCTCAGCGTCGCCGCGCCGAGCTCGTCCATGGGGGCGATCAGCTCGGGAGCGAACTGGCTCTCGTCGACGAAGGCGACGATCCTGTTCTCGCCAAGTGCGTGGTGGATTACCACCGGGGAGCTATGCAGCAAGTGGGCGCGACGGAATTCCACTGATGGTTGCGACGGTGATGACACGAATCATCCACCATATCCTTTCTGTGCAATCACGTCCCCGATCGTTTCGCTGCTCGATGCCAGGAAAGTTTGACGCATCAGCACCCGCTAAGGCGACCGTGCATCCGGAAAATCACCTTTCTTCCCTTTCTGTCTCGGCTTCTGTCTCGGCCGCACTATTGATCACCTGCATGAGTTCGTCGGCGAGGCGTGCGCACTGTTCAGTTGTATAACCCGCCGGCACGCGGAAGATCAGGCGTTCTCCGGGACCGGTCCGCACATCGGCGATGTCCCATCCGATCCACTGACTGATGGCCAGCGCCTTGACGCTGTCCGGATCCATCTCGAGCCCGGCCGCGAGAGCCTCCAGACGCCACAAATCAGGCATCCTCGACACCCGGCCGCTCAGCACGTCGGTAATCCACTGGGCAGTGAGGCCCTGACCTGTGCTTTCGCTCACCGACCTAAGGGCGAGCGTGCGGATGCTCATTCCCTTGTCCGCCACGTAGTCGCGGATGCAGTCGCTCAGGGGGGTGGGGGGCTGGGGTGTCACGCGCTGCGACGGCATTCGGTTGTCAGCTCCTCGACTCTTTCTGGCCGCGATCACCCCCATCATGCCCGCTAGATCCTGACGACAGGGAGCAAACCCCGACGAAGACGGGGACCAGTTGTGTCAACAAGATGCGTCACAAAAGGCCGGCCCCTACAAGATTTATTCGCGGAAACCTTGCGTTTTCACGTGCGGCCGCGCTCGGCCGGATTAGAGTGCGACCTGCAGTCGGGACGTCAGCAGAATCTGATGATGAAGTTTCCATCGGAGAGGTTCGCAATGGCGGGAAAGCCGCAGATGCACCTTCGGAGCGTGGCGCTCTTGCGCGCCTTGATGGTCGGTCGCAGTGAGAGCGTGGCCGATTTCGCTCGCCGGGCAGCCCTTACCAGGCAGTGCATCGACGGTCTGCTCAAGCGAGGCACATGCCGCCGCACCACGGCGGACGCCATCGCGGCAGCGGCGGGGGTGCGGACTCTCGACCTGTTCCGGCCCTCCGTGTCGTCAAAATCTGCTGACACGAGCGAGGACGCGTAATGGCGTCATGTGTTTCCGGTCCGGGGTCACTCCCGATCCCGGCGGAGACTCTCGCGGCGAGTCCGGCCGGAACCGCCTCGACTGCGGTCCTGCGCATCCCTCCTCGCCGTCGCCGCACCGCCGGCTTACGGGATGCGCATTCGATCCGACAGCAGCACACCTCAGGAAAGGATCGTCTCTTGACGATGAAGAAGGCCCTCCTCACGGGGGCACTCACCACCGCTGCCCTGGTCACTCCCATGGTGGTGGCCGCCGAAGCCGCGAGCGCGGCGAGCACCGCCTCGCAGGCCTCAGGCAGCGTTGTCCGTCCGGTCGACACCGCCAGACACGTTCCGGCGCCGCGCTCGGACATCCGCGTCCACCAGTTCATCCTCAAGGGCAAGACGTACATCCTCCCCAGCTGCCAGTACGTCGTCAACGGCGGGGTCCTCGTCTCGCCGTCCTGCGGGGCCGGGCTGACCCGGCCGGTGTACGTCCTGTCCGGCCGCACCTATGCCCTGCCGGGCGTCTGGCGCGACCAGATCGTCACCGGCCTGCCCGGCCGCTGGTACGGCCTCCCCGGCTACGAGCTCGGCACCGGCGTCCACGAGTACGTCGTCGGCACCCAGACCTACGTGCTCCCCAGCTGCCAGTCCGTGGTCAACGGCGGGATCTACGTCTCGCCGTCCTGCGGGGCTGGGATGACCACGCCGGTCTACGTCGTCGAGGACCGCTACGTCCCGCTGCCCGGCAGCTGGGGCTGCGACGCGACCCTCGGCCTGCCCGGCCGTTGGTACGGCCTGCCCGGCCGCGGCTACTGGAACCCGGGCCACAACTGGGGCGGCAACCACTGGGGTGGCCACTGGGGCCGTGGCACCTGGGGCGGCTGGGGCAACGGCAACCACGGCGGCCCCGGCGGCTGGGGCAACGGCAACCACGGTGGTCCGCGGGGCGGCTCGAACAGCGGCGGTCCGCGGGGCGGCTCGAACCACTTCGGTCCGGGCGGCTTCGGCAGCCACTTCGGCTCTTCCAGCCACGGCGGGGGCCGGTAGCTGGGGCGGCCACGGCGCCGGGCGGCGCGGCTAACCGCTCGCCCTGGTGTCAGCCGGCGCGGTGAACCGACATCCCACCGCGCCGGCGACGACAGCACCGAAATGCTCTCGGCGATGCGCGCCACCGCCGAGAAAGACGAGGGACGTGGGGGTTACTAGTGGACGTCCCTCGTCCGGTTCGCGGCGGAGTTGCCATCTGGAGCACCGGATGATCGTTTCCATTCGCGCCCCGCTACCTGGGGCAGGGTCGCGGATGGAAACGCGCCGCGAGAGAGCGGCTGCGACCGGCATCGTCGCAGCCGCTCTCCTTGTTTCGTCTCACCTCCTGGACCGCACCCGCGTCCCGATTCCGACATCCCGCGACACGACAGAAGCAAGGCGGTGTGCGCGGTCGGGCTTCGCCCGGGGACGAATGCCGGTGCGGCCTCCGACGAAGGGAACCCCTCCGATGACTTTGGACTGGTGCATCGAGGTGGCACTGCTCAGCCTGCTCGCGTTCTCGTCCTGGCCCCCGCCCCGAGCCCACCTGATCCTGCGGCAGCCACGCCTGCTCAGCGACATGGTCGAAGCCGAATTCGACCAGCACACGCGCCTGTACGTTGTGACGCACGTCCGCGCCGGAGGATCCACCACCACCACCACACCGCTCGTCGCGAACTGGCACCAGATCGCGACGTACGCCGCGCAGTGCTCCAGCGAGATCGGCACTCTCTATGTGTGCGTGCTGCACGGCGTGCAGAAGTGGTACTGGCAGTGGGGCCTCATGACCGACGCACCCGCCGACGCGGCCCGGAACAGGCGGGACGGGCGCCTGCGGCACACGAAGCCGTATGACTGCCGGCAGCGGATCGACGCGGTGCTGGAAGCACTGGAAGATCGGCGCACGCCGTCGCCCTGCCGCTTCCGCCGTCGCCCCAGAACCACCAGCTGAGCCCCCCACCGGCTGGGAAATCCCACCGGCGAAGACCCGAGCACGACAGGCCCCGCACGGCACGCCCCGCACGACAGGCCCCGCACGGCACGCCCCGCACGGCACGCCCCGCACGGCACGCCCCGCATGACAGGCCCCGCATGACAGGCCCCGCACGACAGGCCCCGCACGACAGGCCCGGCATGACGGGCCAAACCGACTCGCACGCACCCCCGGTTGGAGCACCACCCGCACCCACCGCCCGGCCGGGCCGCCACGCGCACGAGCCACCAGGCCCGGCCTCCACGCGTACGAACCACCGGGCCTGAGTGTCACCCGCACGTGCCGCCGGGCACCGGGCCGGTCGGCGGCGACTGCGGGGTGGAGGCGGAGCCGGTGTAGGGGGCACCGCCGTCTATATCCACATCGACCTCGACGTACTCGACCCCGAGGAGTTCGGGTCGCTCAGCTACCCGGAGGCGGGCGGCCTGTCCGTCGCGACGCTGCGAGACGCCGTACGCGCGCTGACGGCCCGCTTTCCCCTGGCCGGTTCGGGGATCACCGAGTATGCCCCTCGGCGTGAGGAGGACCGGGCCGTCCTCGCCTCGCTCGTCCCCGCCCTGCTCGCCGACGCCACCACTGAGTGATCGCGGACCACTGAGTGAGCGCGGGCGTCACCGGCGGAGCAGGGCCGCGACCGCGCCGGTCGTCGCCGGGTGCCGGGTGAGCAGGGCCCGCACCTCGCCGTGCTCCGAACGGTGCTCCGAACCCCGCTCCGCACCGTGTTCCGAACCCGGCTCCGGCCCGGCGCTCCCCCACTCCGCCGTACAGCCGAGCAGCGCGGCCATGGCGTCGCACGCCTGCGGATGCCGGGTGAGCAGCGCGGGCACCGGACCTCTCGGCGCGGGCGCTGTCCGGGGCTTCCGGGCCGGCGCGGCCGGCCGTTCCCAGGGCGGGGTCCAGGCGTCCAGCTCGGCCAGCGTGCCGGGGAAGGTCCGCCCGGCCTCGCGGACGAGCACGGGGACCAGCTCCGGCGCGTGCCTGCGCAACGTGGTGATCAGCTTCGGCAGCCACGGCAGCAGGACGGGGTCGGGCAGCCGCGCGAACGCCTTCGAGAGCGCCTCGACCACGAACGGCGCGAGGCCGGGGACGGGTTCGAGCGCCTGGACGAACCCGCTCACATAGAGCGGATAGGCCGGGACGACGAGCGGGTTGGCCAGCAGCTCGTCGCAGCGGGCGCGCAGCTCCTCCCGGGTGAGCAGGCCGAGCTGCGTCTGCGCCGCCCACAGCAGCGCGACCTTGGCCGGGGCTCGCGGGTGCGACTGCCGTACGGCGAGTTCGAGCTGGGCGCGGTCGCAGCCCAGCGACAGCGCGAGGCTCTCCAGTGTGAACAGGAAGCCGAGCATCGCGCCGACCTGGCGCACGCCCGTGTCGTCGTCGGCGAAGGCGGTGGGCAGCAGCGTGCAGTAGTGGGCGTATCCGGCCGTGACGAAGTCCTCGCACCAGGCGGGCAGCTCGGGTTCGCTCGACCGGTAGTAGGTCAGCAGCCGCCTGATCCGGCGCAGCACCTCGGGTGCGTCGTCCACCGTGCGTTCGGCCGCCAGCAGCTCGACGGCGCGGGCGCCGAGCTCGCCGGCGAGGCGGCGGCCGCCCAGGTAGAGGATGGCGTCCTCGACGGCCGCGAGTGCGACCCCCGCCGTGGCCTGGGGGTCCCACGCCGTGCGGCGCAGCCGCTGCTCCAGCACCTGTTCGACCGTGACGCCCTCGTAGCCCAGTTCGATGATCTCCCGCTGGTGCTTGCCGAGCGCGACGTCCCAGCTCTCCTGGATCGGACGCTCGCCGAGGCGGCGTGCCCCCATGATCGGCCGGACCGCGCCCTCGGGCAGCAGGTAACGCAGCGTCCACAGCAGATCGGAGCACGGCTCCAGCTCGGGATCCGCTTTGAGGTCGAGCAGCACCCGGTGCTGGGTGCGCCTGGTCAGGTCGAGCCCGAGAGGCTCCAGCCGGTCGTACACGTCGCGGACCAGCGGGGGCAGCGCCTCGTAGCCGACCATCCCGATCTTGTCGCCGCCCAGGAGGATCTCGCACAGGCGGCGGACGTCCCGGCGGCCCGGCACGGCGTCCTTCTCGATGCAGGTGACGGCCGCGTCGGCGAAGTCGTACGGCGTGGGCCTGGCCCGCCCACGCAACCCCGCCAGCAGGATCGACGTCTCGAACACGGCGATGGCGTCGGCCGTGCTGGCCAGATAGCCGTTGCGGCGGGCCAGCCGCACGATGTCGACGCACCATCCGCGCAGTTCGTCCTCATCCAGGCCGTCGAGCGCTGGCGGGCCGGCGAGGAATCCCGACAGCCGGTCGTCCACCGGCTCGGCGACGGCCGGTGTGGCCGTGGCCGAGCCGGTTTTGGCGGCTCCCGCACCGGTTCCCGTACCGGCTCTCGCAGCGGCTCTGACACCGGACTTGGCGGCCTGGGTGGTTTTGCCGGCCCGTTTCCCCGGCCCGTCCTGCTGCCCGGCCAGCCGGTGGGGCGTGAGGCCGCCGCGCTTGACCGCCTTGGCCCAGGTGGCGGCGGCGATGGACACCGAGCCTTGGGCCAGGCCGAACTGCGCCTCGATCGCGGAGTGGCTGGAGGGGATCAGCCCGTAGAGCCAGCGCGTGCCCGTACGCGGACCGATCTCGTACGGCACCGCCTCGGAGCGCAGGCCGAACTCGGCGACGTCGCTGACGGCGTGGAAGGCCCCGCACACGTACAGGCAGTCGGCGGGGTCGGCACCCGACGCGGCGAGGTGCTCGCGGATCCGCGTCCACATGTAGCGCTCGCGTTCCTCGTCGACGGCCACACGCCCGTCCCCGTCGGGCCGCAGCCGCCGGAACAGGCTGCCGACCAGCGCCATCGCCTGACGGTAGGTGGCGTAGTCGGCCCCGGTCAGCGTCTGCTCGACGTACTGGTCCCACCACTCCGACCAGTGCCGCACCTTGCCGTGGTGCAGCAGGTGCCTTTCCAGCTCGGCGAAGCGCGGCCGCAGGTCACCGATCTCGACGCCCACGGCGTCGCCGTGCAGCGCCGCCTCGTCGCCCTGCCCGTCTCCGGCCTCACCGGGCTCCTGCTGGGGAGCCGAACCGTCGCCTTCCTTGGGCAGCCATTGGAAGACGTGGTCCACCGAGCGGTCGACCAGCACGATCTCGACGCCGGGGGTGTCGAGCGCGTACGCGATGGCCTGATACTCCGCCGACGCTTCGGTGACCGGCGCGATCACGCTGAGCGGCCCGGAGCCGGGCGGGAATCCGTCGAGATCGGTCGCGAACGCCTGCAACGCCACCGGCAGCCGGCAGTTGCGCAGCTCGTCGAGCAGCGGACGCAGGTCTTCGCACAGCTCCAGGTAGACGACCTTGGGCCGCTTGTCGCGCAGCCTCCGGGTCATGGCCAGGGCGGAGGCCGGTGAGTGGTGGCAGACCGGGAAGATCTCCAGCTCCTCGCGCAGCATGCGGTCGACGTCGTCGACCATGCCGGACAGGATGCCCGCCAGCGTCCGGGCAGGCGGCGCGTCCCCGCCACCCGAGAAGGCCGCGGCGGCGTCGAGGAGCTGCTCCCGAAGGGCGTCGAAGGTGCTCATGACAGCGTCGAGATCGCCTGGCGGCCACCGTCGAGGAACCGTGTCCACTCCCCGCCGTCGTTCTTGCTGCGGGGTTCGACCACGCCGTGCCAATACTTGTTGAGGATGGCCAGGTCCTCCGGAGAGCGCCTGGCCAGCGAGCCCACCAGGGCACCCGCCAGCGTCTCGGCGCGCAGCGTCCGGTCGCCGAAGAAGTGGCTGTGCAGGATGGCGTCCTCCAGCACGCCGATCTGCTCGGCGGTGGACAGGGCCGACTCCAGCTTCTCGTCCTCGCTCGTGGCCGACGCCGCCGCGGCGCGCAGGTCGGCGAAGCTCTGCAGCAGGATGTCCAGGAGCGAGGGCGGCACGTCCAGCTCGATGCGGTGCCGGCGCAGCAGTTCGGTGGTGCGGAAGCGGACGATCTCCGCCTCGCTGGTCTTGCTCGTCACCACCGGGATGCGGACGAAGTTGAAACGCCGTTTCAACGCCGAGGACAGGTCGTTGACGCCACGGTCGCGGCTGTTGGCGGTGGCGATGATCGAGAACCCGGGCCTGGCGAACACCGTGTTGTCGGTGTCCAGCTCGGGGATCGAGACGTACTTCTCCGACAGGATCGAGATCAGGGCGTCCTGCACGTCGCTGGTGGCGCGGGTCAGCTCCTCGAACCGGCCGATCATGCCCTGCTCCATGGCCGTCATGATCGGCGAGGGGATCATCGACTCGCGGGACTGGCCCTTGGCGATCACCATCGAGACGTTCCACGAATACTTGATGTGGTCTTCGGTGGTGCCCGCCGTTCCCTGCACCACCAGGGTGGAGTCGCGGCAGATGGCGGCCGACAGCAGCTCGGCCAGCCAGCTCTTGCCGGTGCCCGGGTCGCCGATCAGCAGCAGGCCGCGGTCGGAGGCGAGCGTCACGATGCTGCGCTCGACGAAGCCCCGGTCGCCGAACCACTTCTGCGGGATCTCACGGTCCAGGCCGTCCGACCGCTCGCTGCCGAGCACGAACAGCCGCACCATTCGGGGGCTGAGCCGCCAGGAGAACGGCTTGGGGCCGTCGTCGATCGACTCCAGCCAGTCGAGCTCCTCGGCGTACTTCACCTCGGCGGGCGCGCGGAGCATCTCGTTGGTCATGTGAGGGGGTCTCCTAGGCGAGGAAGTTCTTGAGTTCGAACACGAGCTTGCGGATGTGGCCCGAGATCACCGGCGTGCCCAGGTCTTTGAGCTTCTGCCGGAACCACGGGTTGACGCTCTGCTGGCCGCCGCTGTCCACCGAGCCCACCGGGATGAGCCGTACGCCGGACCGGTGCAGCGCCTCCATCCCGGCGAAGACGGCGGGACTGTTCCATTCGTAGAAGTCCGAGATCCACACGACCACCGTGTTGCGGGGGTCGGCGACCTTCGGCTGGGCGAGTGCCAGGGCGGCGGTGCCGTCCGTGCCGCCGCCGAGCTGGGTGCGCAGCAGCACCTCGAACGGATCGTGCACCCACGGGGTGAGGTCGAGCGCGCGGGTGTCGTACGCCACCAGGTGCACGTCGACCTTGGGCAGCCCGGCGAAGATGGACGCCAGGATGGTGCAGTTGACCATCGCGTCGACCATCGAACCCGACTGGTCGACCACCACGATCATCCTGGCCGGCGTCGTACGCCTCGCGGTGCGCCGGTAGTAGAGCCGGTCGACGTAGAGCCGCTGGTCTTCGGGGCTGTAGTTGGTGAGGTTCTTCCAGATCGTGCGGTCGAGGTCCAGGTTGCGGAACACCCGCTTCGGCGGCACCGACCGGTCGATCGCGCCCACGCTGGCCTTCTCGACCTGGGTGCGCAGCACTTCGGCGACCTCGTCGACGAACCTGCGGATCAGCGCCTTGGCGTTGGCCAGCGCCACCCCCGACAGGTTGGCCTTGTCGCGCAGCAACTGCTCGACCAGCGACATGCTGGGCGTGAGCTGCCGCGCCAGGGCCGGATCGGCCAGGACCTCGCGCAGCCGCATGCGGCTGACAAGTTCGGCCTCGATGCCGGCCAGCGCCTTGGCCAGGTCGTCGTCGCCGATCCTGAACCCGGCACCCGGCCCGTGCCCCGCCGTGGGCCCGGCCCCCGGACCGCTCTCGGCCTCCGCTCCCGAGTCGCCGCCCGCCGCTCCCGGCGCGGTGCCTGGCCCTGCGCCCGGTCCGGCGCCTGATCCCGGTCCGGGCGCCTGCCCCGCGCACAGGGCCCGCTTGAGCCAGGCGGCGTCCTTCTGCCAGGTCGCGAGCCGGGTGGCGCTGACGTCACCCGAACCGGTGGCGAAGACGTTGAGCAGCAGCTTCGACACCAGCGCCGCCCGGCGCACCTCGCCGCCCGGCACGTGCTCGCCCGGCGTGAGCAGGGTCTCGAACTCGGCGGCCAGTTCGGGGAAGCGCTGCACCAGCGAGTCGACCGAAACGGCCGGGTCGAGCAACCCGGCGGGCAGGCCCAGGTCGCCGACGACCGCGACGTTGGCGGTCTCGAGCGCGGGCTGCTCGTCGTGGTCGAACAGCCGCGCGAGCAGCCGCCAGTAGAGCACCTGACGCCGGTTGCGCTCGGCGCCCGTCAGACCGCCTTCGCCTGCCACGGAGATGCCGCCGCTCGTCAGGTCGCTTTCCCCGGCGGTGGGGACGCCGGTCGCAGAGCCGCTGGTCGCGGGAACGCCAGTCGCGGAGACGCCTGCGGCGGGGATGTCGCTCGTGGAGCTGCCGGCGCTCGGCAGTCCCTCTTCACCGGCCGTGGGGACGCCGGTCGTGAGGGCACCGGCTGCGGGGATGCCGGTCGTGGGGGTGTCGTCGCTCATCGTCGCAGCAACCGTCCGGCTCGTTCCTGCAGTACGGCGACCGCGTCGGCGGCCCTGGCCTCGGCCTTGGCCGCCTTGGGGTCGGTGGGGCCGAGCGCCCAGTCGCCGGTGGCGACCACGACCGCCTCGCGCTTGACCTTGGCCTGTACGGCGAGCGGCTGCAGCGTCCATCGGCCGCCGTCCCACCGCATGAGTCCCACGCACACCGACGAGGCCGCCACCAGCTTGGGCGTGAGCGGGCCGCAGTCGGGCAGCCGTTCCGTGTCCACGGCGAGCAGGGTGCCGTCCAGGTCGAAGGAGCCGTCCTTGGTGACCTTGTAGCCCTCCACCAGCACGGGTTCGGCGATCCGTACGGGAACGCGATCGAGGGGCGGCACCGCCGGGGCGAGCGCGCCGGGCAGGCACAGCCGGGCGGTCGCCAACGGGTCGGCGGGCTTGCTCACGAAGGCGCGGTCGTCGTGCCAGACGAGGTCGCCGCTGTCGAGCAGGGGCACGTCGGCGATCTCGATGCTGCGGCGGTCGGCCAGCGCGGCCAGCAGCACCTTGTGGCGCTGCGGCAGCTTCCACAGCGCGGTCCCGACGATGGTGTCGACCTTCGCGGCCGTGACCGAGGTGCGCACAAGCCGGGGCGTGCCGCCGTCGGCGGGCTCCAGAACGGCGTGCACCTGGAACTGTACGGCGGTGCCGTGCTCGTGCACGTCGACGCCGAGCACCAGCAGCCGTCCCGACACCATGGCGGCGGGCCCGGGTTCACCGGTCGGCTCTCCGGTCAGCACGCCGTCCTGCGACAGCAGCAGGGCGCGGGTCCACAGATCCGCCCAGCGCCGCACCGGCAGGTGCTCCGCGGAGCCGATCGGGCAGGAGGCGCGCAGCTCGGCGGCGAAGCCGTCGATCAGCACCGCGAGCCTGCGCAGACCCGGCGCGGCGAGCAGGGCCTCGATGACCTGGTCAGCCGCGGAGACGAGGTCGTGGTCGACGCCGCGCCAGCCGGTGATGGCCAGCTCGCGCAGCCAGGACCGGACGCCGCCGAGCACGTTCCCGGCAGGCTGAGCGGCCGGCCGACCAGCCGGTTGAGCGACCTGTTGACCGGCCGGTTGCGCGGCAGGCTGAGCGGCCGACTCGCTGGCGGGTGGCGCGACAGGCTGAGCGGCCGGTTGCGCAGCCGGCTCAGCGGCCTGCCGACCGGCCGGTTGCGTGGACGGCTCAGCGGCCGGCCGACCAGCCGGTTGGGCGCCGGAGTCGCTCGCCGCCTCAGGGATGCCGGGCGTCGGCGGCCATTCCGCTCGCTCCCGTCCTAGGGCCGTGTCCAGGCTTTCGAGCAGGGCGTCGTGTACGGCGCCGGACAACGCGACCCGGCCGCCCGCCAGCGCCGTCAGGTGCTCCTGCGTGATCGAACCGGACACGACCGCGTCGACGGCCTCCGCCAGCCGGTCGCCGAGAGGCGTGGCGGCGAACGCCGCGGCCAGCGCGGCCACCGCTTCGGCGCGCTCGTCGGCGAGCCGGGCCAGGCCGTGCACCAGGGCGTCGTCGAAGCCGTCGAGCAGCGCGAGCGCCTCCTCCGTCCCCTCACCGGCGTTTCCCTGGTCGCCGCCGAGCAGGGCGACGAGCTGTACGGCGAGCATCAGCCCACCGTCCCCGTGGCCGGGAACCAGTGCAGCTCCGGGATCGGCAGGGTCGTGCCGGGCACCTCCAGATAGGCAAGGTGGCGCAGGAACCGGCTGAACACGACCGCGGCGGGGGCGGGCTCGTGGACGCCGCCCAGGCAGTCGGCCAGATCCGCGCCCTCGGGGACCTCGACCCGCAGATAACGGGACACCCGGTCGGCGCCGTACTGCACGACGGCCTCGGCGACCAGGGCCCGCAGGTGTTTGCACGGCGAGCCGTACAGGCCGCCGCAGGGGCGGTTGTTGTTGGTGCTGCAGTTGTAGTTGTGGGTGCCGGCGGCGATGGAGGAGACGTAGACCCGGCCGATGTCCGAGCCGCTCGACACCACGCCCTGCAGCCTGCCGTCCGCCAGCTCGACGAAGGGGACCTTCGCCAGCTTGCGAGGCTGGACCTGCGGCACCACCCGCAGCCTGCTGTGTCGCGCCCACTCGGCGGCATTGTTGGGGGAGCCGTTGGGGGAACGGTCTGTCATGATCCGGAACGTAGCCGAGCCCTACGACATTTAGCCGCGCACGTGGGGCTGCCAGGCATTATGCGGTCACGTACGTGTCCGGGCCGGTCCATCCACGTACGGCTCCCGCACCGGCCGGCGGCCCTGACCTGCTCGGGCCGGACGAATCGACCTCGTCGCCGCCGTACGCAGGGGGGCATGCTGCTTCGGCATTCGTCTTGACATATATGGTCAAGTCCAGAAAGATCCACCTGTCGATTACTGTCCCGGTCGCGATGCCGAGAGGTCGCCTTGCGGTTGCCCCGTGTGAAAACCCAGCACCGCCCCCACCGGTACGGCAACGACCGGATCCGGATCGGCGGCACCACCCGGGAGATCAACGACCCGGAAGGGCACGTCTGGGCGGCTCTGAACGCGATGGACGGCACCAGGACTCCGCAGGAGGTCGTCGCCCGCCTGCGCCGTGCGTACCCTCGGCTCACGGAGGCCGAGGCGACCGGCATCGTCGATCGCCTGCTCACCTCCGGATATGTGGAGGACGCCGCCGGCTCGCGGCCCGAGGAGCTCAGCCCGCGGGAGCTGGAACGCTACTCGCGTAACGCGGCGTTCTTCCACGGCAGCGGCCTCGCGCCACGCGATCACGGCTGGGATGCCCAGGTGCGCCTCAAACGCTCGCGCGTGCTCGTTCTCGGGCTCGCGCTGGTGAGCGTGGCGGCGTTCACACCCGAGGGCCCGTGCTACGAGTGCCTGACCGCGAGCGTCGACGCCCCGCTCGCGCCGGGAATCCCCCTCGACCTCGGCGGGCCGGACGTCATCGCGCCCTCCGCCGGGGTCTCGGGTCACCTGACCGCCCAGGCGGTCATCGCGTTCCTGACCGGGATGCCCACGACCTCGGGGAGCTACGTCACGGGCGTCAACCTCGTCGCGCCGGACCAGCACGTTTACACACGCCATCCGGCGGCGCCCGACTGCCCGGCCTGCGCGCCGGACGCGCTCCGCACGGGCCCCCTCGGCGCCGGGCCCCTCGGCAGCATGATCGGGTGACCCGGCCCCAGGTGGCCGGTGCGGACAACCGGCCGTCGACAAGGCGGGCACGTTTCGGCCGGGCGCGCCGTGCCACCCCGGCCGATTCAGGGACCGCGCCCGATCAGGCGACCGCGCCCGATCAGGCGACCGCGCCCGATCAGGGGGCCACGTCGCCCGGCCGATCACCCGAGCGGCGTCCCCGATCGGACGACCGCGCCCCGGATCAGGCGGGCCGCGCGATCCGGCCGGTCAGGCGCACTCACGATCAGATGACCGAGCGCATGGTCAGGCGAGCGGGATGGCCGCCCCGCGTTCGGACTCGGGGCGCGGGCCGTGGATGCGCCGCTCGCTCTCCTCGATCGGCACGTCGTTGATGCTCGCCTCCCTGCGGCTCATCAGGCCGTCTGCGGTGAACTCCCACAACTCGTTGCCGTAGCTGCGCCACCACCGGCCCTCGGCGTCGTGCCACTCGTACTGGAACCGTACGGCGATGCGGTCGCCGCCGAAGGTCCACAGGTCCTTGCGCAGGGCGTAGTCACGCTCGCGCTCCCACTTGCGGCGCAGGAAGGCGACGATCTCCTCTCGCCCGGTCAGGAACTCCGAGCGGTTGCGCCACACCGAGTCCTCCGTGTACGCGAGCGCGACGCGTTCGGGATCTCTGGTGTTCCAGGCGTCCTCGGCGGCCTGCACCTTCTGCCTGGCGGTCTCCTCGGTGAACGGCGGAAGCGGGGGACGTGTGCTCATCAGGCTCTCCTTCCCAAGCTGGAGAACGATCGTTCTCCATACGTATCCTAGAGAACGACCGTTTTCGCGGGCGAGGAGGGGGTCGGTGGCACCACAGAGCGCGGGCACCGCTCGGGGCGGGTCGGCGGACACCCAAGGCACGGACACCGCTCGCGGCGGTCCGGTGCACGACCGAGGCACGGACCCCGCTCGGGGCGGGTCGAAGGTCGTACGGCACGCGGACGCCGGCCGGGGCGGGTCGGGGGACACCGATGGCACGGGCACCGCTCGGCGCGGGCGGATCGACGGCGACGAGGCGCGCCGCCGCATCCTCGACGCCGCCGAGCGACTGTTCTACGCCCAGGGCATCCAGGCCGTGGGCATGGACCAGATCCGCGACGCGGCCGGGGTCTCGCTCAAGCGGCTCTACCAGAGCTACCCCTCGAAGGACGCGCTGGTGGAGGCCTACCTGGAGCATCGCGACCGGCGGTGGACGCGGTCCCTGGACGAGCACGTCGCCCGCGCCGCCGCACCCGGCGACCGGGTGACGGCCGTCTTCGGCTTCCTCGCCGAGTGGTTCGGCACGGCGGACTTCCGCGGCTGCTCGTTCATCAACGCCTTCGGCGAGATCGGCCCGACGTCACCGCCCGTCGCCGCGGCGGCGCGGGCGCACAAGAACGGGCTGCGGGAACGGCTCGGCACGCTCGCGGCGGAGGCGGGCGCCGCCGATCCGGACGCGCTCGCCGACCAGCTCCTGCTGCTGGTGGAGGGGGCCATCGTCGCCGCCGCCATGGGCACGGCCACCGGCCCCGCCGAGCGGGCCCGGTCCGCGGCGCTTGCCCTGCTGTCGGCGGCCCGCCGACCGGCCCCATCCCGCCGCTGACCTGTCCCGCGGCTGACCCGTCCCGCGGCCGACCCGTCCCGTATCCGCCCCCCTGCCCGCCTCCGGGTCTCGCAGCCGGCCGCGTACGGCCCGTGCCCGGAAAACGGCGCGGAGGACTACAGGTCGGAGGACTACAGGGAGGCGTCGCCGTGGCCGGAGGTGGTCGCCTCGGGCGTTCGGTTCGTCTCGCCGTGCGCCTGCTGGGGCAGGAGGACCCGGGCGAGACGCGGCGCGGGGTCCGGCGCCGCCCGGGGGAGGCGGATGGTGAAGGCGGCCCCGGCTCCCGGCCGCCCGTCCACCTCGATCGTGCCGCCGTGGGCGTCCATCACCTCGCTCACGAGGGCCAGGCCGATGCCGAGACCTCCGGCGTGGGGCAATCCGGCATGCCTGCCGAACAGGCGCTCGCCGTCACGCGGGTCCAGACCCACGCCGTCGTCCCGGACGCTGAGCCGTACGGTCTGTTCCTCCGAAGACACGGTCACCTTGATGTGGCCGCCCGCCGAGGTGTGGCGGAGCGCGTTGTCGAGGAGCGCGGAGATCACCCGGCGCAGCGCGGACGGCGCTCCGCGCACGACATGGTCACCCGGACCCCGCCGCACGTCGATCGTCACCCCGCGCTGCCCGGCGCGGGCCGCCTCGGCGTCGGCCGACTCCTCGGCCAGCGCGCCCAGGTCCACCGGCTCGAACGGCCGGCGGCGCTGCCTGAGCTGGGCCGACAGCAACAGGTCGTCGATCACCTCGCCGAGTTGCCCGATGCCGGTGACCAGCCGGTCGACGTCGCCTGCGACGAGATCGGGATCGGGCTCGCGCCGCAGGCGCCGGGCGGCGAGCTGCGCGCGGACGTGCAGCCGGGCCAGCGGGCTGCGCAGCTCGTGACTGACGTCGGCGGTGAACCGGCGCTGCCGGTCGAGTGCCTCGCCCAGCGGCGCGATCGCCCGGCGGGCGAGGACCTGGCCGATCAGCAACGCCGCCAGCAGAGCCGCGATCTCGGCCGCGCAGAGCGTGCGCAGCAGCCGCTCCCGCTCGGTGACGGGGTAGTACAGGTCCATCACCGCCTGCTGCAGCGCGTCGCCGCGCCACTGCGTACGGACCAGGTAGGTCGCGCCGCCGATCTCCGCGACCTCGACCCGGGTGCGGCCGTCGGCGGCGACCCGGTCGAGCTCCTCGCGCACCGGCAGGTTCTCCGGCGCCCCCGGGGTGCTCCGCAGGGTGCCCGCCCGGAGCTCGAACAGCCATACGCAGGGCGGCGGGTGGTCCATCGGGGCCGACATCGCGGCCACGGCCAGATCACGCCGGGCGGTGGCGTCCTGCTCGTCCACCACCACGCAGTAGACCAGCGTGCCCAGGAGGGCGATCGCCAGCGAGAACACGGCCGCCACCTGCGCGGTGATCCGGCGGCGTGTCCGGGTCAGCAGGCGCCGCTCGGGGTCGTAGGACCGCAGGGCCGTCACAGCTCACCCAGGCGATACCCCACGCCCCGCACCGTACGGACGACGTTGTGCCCCAGTTTGGCGCGCAGGTAGTAGACGTAGGTGTCCACGATGGCCTCGGTCCTGGCGCCGTCGAAGATCCGCTGCCGCAGCGACGTACGCGTGTGCACCTGCCGGGGGCGGGCCGCCAGCGCGTGGAGCAGCCGGCACTCCCGGCCGGACAGCGGCACCTGCTCGCCGGACGGCAGCCGTACGGTGCAGGACGCGGAGTCGAGCCAGCCGTCGCCGAGCGGCAGCAGCGCGGCCTGGTCCAGGTTTCTGCGGTGCAGGGCGCGCACCCTGGCCAGCAGCTCCTCGATCTCGAACGGCTTGACCAGATAGTCTTCGGCGCCCGCGTCGAGTCCGGTGACCCGGTCGGCGAGGGCGCCGAAGGCGGTGAGCATCAGCACCGGAGCGGTGACGGCCTGCTTGCGCAGCCGCCGCAGCAGATCGAGCCCGTCGACCACTGGCAGCCCACGGTCGATGATCATCACGTCGTAGCCGCGGCTCAGCGCCAGATGCAGGCCCCGCTGGCCCTCCAGCGCCAGGTCGACCGTGTAGCCCTGGTCGGCGAACACCTCGACCAGCATGTCTCCCAGCTCGCGGTCGTCCTCCACGAGCAGCAGGCGCATGGAGCGCGGTTCGGATGTCCCCGATATCCGTGCCACCGGACCACCGTGGCACCACAATTGGGAAATTTCCAGACTTCGGAACGCCTTCCCCGGAAACCTCCCTCCGTGTTCTGCGAATGTCCGAATTCACACATGAAATTAGTTGAAACCGGTTTCGCCGGCCGCCGCGCCCACCGGGGTCGCGCTCCCCGTGGTCGCCGCGCCTGCCCGCTCGTGGCGCTCCGGCAGCGCGAGCTTGTACAGGGGCATGGCCCCCGCGGTGGTGAGCACCGCCACGAGGACGAGCATGGCGAAGAGCTCCTGCGTGATCATGCCCTGTGCCAGGCCGATGTTGATGAAGATGAGGATCATCAGTCCGCGGGCGTTCATCATCGCGCCCATGGCCCAGGATTCACGCCAGCCGAATCCCAACGCCCGCGTCGCCAGCGAACAGCCGAAATACTTCCCGGAGAAGGCCAGGGCCAGAATAAGCGCGAACGTCAGGAGCGCGGAGCTTCCGGCGATGCCGCCGAGATGGGTGTTCAGCCCCGAGAACGCGAAGAAGACGGGCAGCAGCAGGGTCGATACGACGTCCATCATCCGGCCGTGCAGAACGGCGCGGAACGCCGGATCGCGCGGCATCGACAACCCGGCGATGAAGCCGCCGAAGACCGAGTAGACGCCGATCGCGTCGGTGATCCATCCGGCCGTGAGCGGCACCAGCACGATCACGTACACGGCTCCGGCGCTGAGGCTCCCGGTCCGCGCGACGCGGCGGCCGAGGGGGCGCAGCAGCGGGGCCACCACCCCGAGCATCACCACCGCGAACAGCGCCGCCAGGGCGATGGTGCGCAGCGTGTCACCGGTGCCGCCGCCCAGGTGCACCGCCGACAGCGCCGCGAGCAGGCACCACGCCGCGGCGTCGTCGATCGAGGCGGCCAGCAGGGCGACCCGGCCGATACGGGAGTTCTGCAGCCCGCGCTCGTACAGGATCCTGGCGAGCATGGGGAACGCGGTCAGCGACAGCGCTCCCCCGAGGAACAGGGCGAACTCGATCCGGCCGACGTCCGGGCGGGAGAGGCTGTCCCACAGGGCGAGACCGGCGGCGCCGCCGAGCACCACCGGAGAGAGGATGCCCGCCGCCGCGAGCACGCCCGCCTTGCGCAGCTCGCCCGGCTCCCGGGCGTCGTGGTCGATCCCCGCCCCGACCAGGAACATGTACAACGTCAGGCCGAGGGTGCTGAGCACGTACAGGACCGGCCTGACCTCGTCGGGGAACAGTGCCTCCTGCGCGTCGGGAAACACCGCGCCGAGCAGCGTCGGCCCGAGCAGGACGCCGGCGACCATCTCGCCGACAACACGCGGCTGCAGCACCATGTTGGCCAGCCGGCCGCACACCGCGGCGGTCAGCAGGATGACGGCCAGGGCAGGCAGCACCCTGAGGACCAGCTCCAGGTTGGGATCGACCGCTTGGGCCTGCTCGGCAAGGGCGGCGAGGGCGGGGGGAGAATCAGGGGCGGAAACGGAGAGAAGGGCCGGAACGGGCATGGCAAGTGCCTCCGCTCGTGGTCGGAACCTGTGACTCGTTCGGAACCTGTGACTCGTTCGGGGCCTGAAATCGGCGGGCCGGAGCCGGAGATCCGGCGGGGCCTGAGATCTTGACCGGAGCCGGAGATCGGCGGGTCGTCTACGTGCCCTCGGGACGGGCGTGGCCGGAGAAGTGGCGCTCGCACAGCCGCAGCCGCCGCGCGTCCCACACCATGTACGTGCCGAGGACGAGCTGGACCAGGCTGCGCCAGACGTCCTCCCAGCCGTCCTTGAGCCGCATGTACAGCAGCGTCAGGCGGCGTCCCGGCCCGTGCCGCGCCGCCGCCGAGCCTGCTGGATCCAGGGGGGTGAGCAGGCACGGTCCCCGGTTGGGCAGCGACCGGGTGTGCGCGGCGGTGGAGTCGAGCTCGTACGCCCGCAGGATCTCCCGGACCGCGACCCGCAGGGCGAGCGGCGCGAGCCGCCACGCCGGGCAGGGACGGTTCGCCGGCATGCCGAACGGGATGTGGTTGAGCTCCCTGACCGGGGCGTGCCCGGGGGCGAAGCGGCCGGGATCGAAACGCCCGGGGTCGGGGAAGCCCGCGCGGTGGAAGGCGGGGTAGTCGAAGCACAGCACCGAACCGGCCGGGATGACGACGTCCTCGCCGAGGGGGATGTCGCCTGTGGTGATCCGGTGGGCGATGCCGAAGAGCGGATAGAGCCGCAGCGTCTCCGCGATCACCTGGTCGAGGTAGCGGTCGTCTCCGGCCCGCGCCCTGGCCTGTACGTCCGGGTGCCGGGCGAGCGCCATCAGCACATGGGCCGTGGCCTCCGACATCTGCACGACGGCCGTGTTGAAGAAGGCGCCCTGGAGATACAGCGCGCACTCCCGGGTGGTCAGGCCCGCGGGCAGCTCGTGTTTCACGCGGGGCAGCGACTCGACGAGATAGGCGGTCAGCCGGTCGCGCCGGTCCATGTGCCGCAGGCCGCAGCACTTGAGCGCGGTCACGACGTCGTCCGCGTTGCCGACGATGAGATCACGGGCATGCGGCGGGCACGGCTCGCCGAAGACGAGCTCGTAGGAGAACTCCGCCCAGACCGGCATCATCAGGTCGCGCAGCCGGACCACCCGACGTCTGTCCCCGCGCCCGCCCTCCAGTGCCCGTACGACGCACGATCGGGTCAGCTCCTCCACCCGCGCCCGCGGCACGGACAGGATGCGGCGCGTGGCGAGGGCGACGGCGTCGTACCGCTCCCCGGCCTCCAGGTGCTCCTGGTGCATCTCGGGCCCCGGCGACAGCCAATACCAGAACAGGTCCGACAGGGCGGCGCCCTCGCTCCGGCCGGAGGCGGCCGGATGGGAGTAGACCTCCCTGAACCGGTCGACGCCGACGAGGTCGCCGGGCACCGTGATGCTCTCCTCGCCGTTGATCCTCGTGAACACCCAGCCGCGCAGCGCGACGACCCGCCCGGGCAGCCACCGGGGCAGGCTGATCACGACCACGACGGCCGCGGCCGCCCACACCGCCGTCAGCATCGCCGCACCAATCCCGGTTCGAGGTCACGGACCGAGGCGAGGCCGCACAGGGTGAGCGCGTGCTCGACCTCGTCCCGCAGCATTTCGAGCACGCGGGCCACGCCGCACTCGCCGCCCGCCGCCAGGCCCCAGATCACCGGACGGCCGACCGCGACGGCGGACGCGCCCAGCGCCAGCGCCTTGACCACGTCGGTGCCGCGCCGGATCCCGCCGTCCACCAGCACCGGGACGGCCCCGCCGACGGCGGCCACGATCTCCGGCAGCAGATCGACGGTGGCGGGAACGGTGTCGAGCTGCCGTCCGCCGTGATTGGAGACGTACAGCGCCGAGACGCCGTGGTCGAGGGCGAGGCGCGCGTCGGCGGGATGCGTGACGCCCTTGAGCACGATCGGCAGCCGGGTCATCCGCCGCAGCAGATCGACATGCTCCCAGGAGATCGCCGGTGACATGACGATCGGCCGCACCGGGCCCCGGTCGCCGTCACCGTCAGCGTCGTGGTCGCCGTCGCCGTCGCGCAGGTTCTCGCAGTGCATGCCCTCGGGCAGGTCGTCGAAGCCGTTGCGTACGTCCTGGTCCCGGCGTCCCCGGGCAGGCGAGTCCACGGTGACGACCAGCGCCGCGCAGCCGGCCTTCTCGGCACGCCGGACGATCGCCTCGGTGAACGCCATGTCGGGCTGCACGTAGAGCTGGAACCACAGGGTGGCGCCCGGCGCCGCCGCCGCGACGTCCTCGACCGCGACCGTGGCGGCCATGCTCACGATCATGATGGTCTCCGCGGCGGCCACCGCGCGGGCCGTGGCCTTCTCCCCCTCCGGGTCGGCGAGCCGGTGGAACGCGGTCGGCGCCACCAGCACCGGCATGGCCATGCGGCTGCCCAGCAGGGTGACCCCGATCTGCGGGGTTCCCGCGCCGCGCAGGACACGCGGCAGCAGCCCGAGCCGGGCGAACGCCGCCTCGTTGGCCTTCACCGTGACCTCGTCGCCGGCCCCACCGGCGAAATAGTCGTAGTGGGCGGGGTCCAGCCGGGCGCGGGCCGCCGCCTCGAAGTCCCGGATCGTCGCCAGCACGGCCGTCACACCGAAACAGGGAGGCTCTGACGCTGGAAGAAGTCCCGGAGCGGGCGCAGGTGCACCTCTTCCGAGGTCCAGTCGTTCTCCAGGTTCTCGGTCACGTGGTGGACGGCCTCCACCACGCCGCCTCTGTAGCGGCGTACGACCGGGTGGAGATAGTGGCCCTCGTCCGCCCGCTCCGCGTCGCTCTGCCTGATCCGCCCCACGCTGATGTCGAAGGGGTCGATCTTGTCATGGTGCGGGCCGTACTCCAGGGTGATCGCGTAGTGGCCCGCGTCGCCGAGCGGCGGGCCCTGCAGGTCGAGCGGCAGCTCCTCCAGGTAGCGCATGCCGCCGTTCCCGTGCGGGACGATCATGTCGGCGAGCACTCCGAACTGCTGCCACAGCGCCGAGCTGCGGTTGACCCGTTCGAGCACGGCCGCCGCGAGGGCGTCCGGGTCGGCGGGCAGGTCGCGGCCCGGCCAGGGGACGCCGTGATTCCGGTGCTCCAGCAAGCGGTGCAGGGCGCGCACGCCGTAGCGGAAACCGTGGATGAACGCGTTGGTGCCGCGCTTGAAGTCGAGCGACTGGGTGAGCGTGCCGGCGAAGTGGAGACCGGGCACGTTGACCGACTCGTACGCCGGGGTCAGCGCGGGGAACCGGTCCCCGATCGTCAGCTCGGGACGGCACTCGGGCGAGAAGATGGCGGCGTCGAACCGGAATCCGGTGCAGACGATCACCTTGTCGTACGGGATGTCCTTGGTGACCTCGTCGGCCCGGACGAAGGCCACCGTGACCAGGTAGGAGCCGTCGGCCCGGCGCTCGATGCGCCTGACGTCGCCGTCCAGCACGGCGTTCTGCAACTTGAGCTGATAGGTGTCGAGGAAGTTGGCGTTGAACGCGCGCAGGTGACCCACGAAGTGGGTCCGCCAGGCCAGGCGCACCGAGCGCGGCCCGGCCACGTGGATGACCGCGGCCGTCTCGACGAGGTTGTCGGCGGTCTCGAAGGCCGAGTTGCCCTTGCCGATGATCAGCACCCGCAGGTTCGTGTAGTTCGCGGGGTCGGTCGAGTGCGTGCCGTACGGCTCGGCCGTCTCGATGCCGGGGATGGGCGGGACGTTGGGCCGGGTGACCCCCGTCGCGACGATCACCCGCCGCGCCCGGTAGGTCCGGCCGTGCTCGTCGGTCACCGTGAACGGCCCCGCGGCGTCCGGGCGCGTGATCTCCGCGACCCGGGCGTCGTACGTGACGTGCAGGCCGTGGAAGGCGGCGAAGTCCTCCAGATAGCGGAGGAGGTCCTCGGCGGCGGGGAAATACCGGTCGCTGTAGTGCGTGAACAGGAGACGGGGGTCGTCCGACAGCAGCGAGTTCCAGTCCATCCGGAGGTTGAGCTCCGGGTCGTCCCATCCGGTGTACTTCTTGTTGACGGAGATGAGCGTGCGATGGCGGGGAAAGGTCCGGAAGAACGCGCCGGGCTCGGGCGCCGCCTCGAGAATCCGGTAGCTGCGCCCCGCCCGGTGCAGGAAGTGGCCCATCTGCAGGCCCGCCGGTCCGGCACCGATCACCAGGTAGTCCAGGATGTTGTCCGGCACTGACGCCTCCCTCACTGGGGTGCTTGAAGTTTCACCAGTGTTGGCGGGTGATTCTCAGAGACGGATCAGAGCGCAGACGACAGATGCCGCTCCAGCAGGGCACGCTTGTCCGGTTTTCCGCTCGGCGCGACCGGCACGGAGGACACCGTCGTGATCGTCCGGGGCACGCTGTCGGCGCCGAGCTCGGCGCGCACCAGCTCCGTCAGGGCGGCGTGGTCCGGGGCGCGGCCCGGAGCGGGCACGACGAACGCGTGGACGGCCTCCCCGGTCCGCTCGTCCGGCGCGCCGGTCACGTACGCCTCGGCCACGTCGGGGTGACCGGCCAGCACCTTCTCGATGGGACCGGCGTAGACGACGATCGCGTTCACCATGATCACGTCTCTGGTGCGGCCGGCCAGGTGCAGCAGGCCGGTCTCGTCGAGATGCCCGAGATCGCGGGTGCGCAGCCAGCCGTCCCGCAGCACGTCGCCGGTCTCCTCCGGCAGGTTCCAGTAGCCCGCCATCAGGAAGGGACTGCGCACGTGGATCTCGCCGGGGCGTCCCGTGCCGACCGGGCGGCCCTCCTCGTCGCGCACGCTGATCTCCACGCTGGGGTGCGGGCGGCCGACCGAGGTGGGCGCGTCGCGGCCTTCCCCTGGCGTGAGCAGGGAGATGATCCCGGCCTCGGTCGCGCCGTACGCGACATGGACGACCGGGCCCAGCCGGTCGAGCGCCTCCAGCAGCCGGTGCGGGCTGAAGGGCGACCCCGAGACCGTCAGCGCGCGCAGGCTGCCGACGTCCACCCGCTCCTCGCGGAGCAGGTCGAGCATCTGGCACACCCGGGGCACGGTCACGATCGCGCCGGTGATCCGGTGCCGCTCGATCGCGTACGGGAACAGGGGACGGCCGTCCTCCTCGGGGATCACCGCGGTGCCGCCGGACAGCAGGCACGGCGCCAGGAACTCCAGCACCACCAGGCTCGACAGGGTGCCGAAGAGCAGGTAGCGCTCGAAGGACTCCGCGAAACCGGGCGCGATCGACGACCAGCCGCGATAACTGGACCAGTGCGCCGCCATGGCCCGATAGGTGAGCACGCAGCCCTTCGGCCGGCCCGTGCTGCCGCTGGTGAAGGTCAGCAGGGCCACGTCGTCCGGGCGTGCCGTCACGCCGGGGAAGCGGCCGTCGCCGGGATGAGCCACCAGGTCTTCTGCGCCGGGAACGGGCCCCAGCGACAGCACCGTGGCCGGTCCGGCGGCGTGGAGCAGGTCCGGCGTCGCCGTCGATCGATCAAGGATCACCGCGTCAACGCCCACGCCGAGGACGTCGGCGAGCTGCCCGGGCGTATACCCGGGCCGTACGCTGACGACGCGGCAGCCCAGCACGTGCGCGGCCGTCTGGGCGGCGAACGCCTCCGGTGACAGCCCGGTGCGGATCGCGACGCCCGTGCCGGGGCCGAGCCCCGCCTCGCGCATCGCACCGGCCATGCGTCCGATGAGGTCCAGCAGCTCGCCCCGGGAGACGATCCTGTCGCCATGTTCGAAGGCGGGGGTGCCGGGCGCGCCGCGCAGCGCCTCCAGCAGCAGGCGCGGGAAGGCATCCGCGGCCTGCTCGTACGGCCCACCGGAGTCCGGCGGCACGGCATCCGGTACGGCATCCGGCACGGCATCCGGCGCAGCATGTGACGCAGCGCGGGGCCCGGCGTCCGGCGCAGCAAGTGACGCAGCGCGGGGCCCGGCGTCCGGCGCAGCAAGTGACGCAGTGCGGGGCCCGGCGTCCGGCGCAGCAAGTGACGCAGTGCGGGGCCCGGCGTCCGGCGCAGTGTGCGGCAGGGCCTGCGGCGCAGTGTGCGGCAGGGCCTGCGGCGCGGTGGGTGGTGCGGTGTGCGGCGCGGTGGGTGGCGCGGTGTGCGGCGCGGTGGGTGGCGCGGTGGGTGGCGCAATGCGCGGCTCGGCGCGTTCCGGGTGCGTGGCGTGGATGACGGGATCGTTCACGTCCGGCTCCTTCGTCTCGCGAGGCACCCGCCCGCGGCGACGACACGACCCGCCGCGGCGCGGGCGCCGGTGTGCCACCGGCTGTCGCGACGGTAGGCGGCCCAGATCAGAGCCGGATCAGAGCCGCCCAGACCAGAGCCGCCCAGACCAGAGCCGCCCGGATCAGAGCCGCCCGGATCAGAGCCGCCCAGACCAGGGCCGCGTCGCGCCCGCGCCGCCCGCTGGCAACGGCCCAGGTGGGGGCGGCCCGGCGAGAGCAACCAGGGGAAGCGGCTCCGTGGGAGCGGCTTCCCGGAGGCGGCGGCGGGAGCAGCCCGGCCGGAACGGCGATCGGAGCGGCCCGATCGGAGCGGCCCGATGAGGATCGACCGAGGTCAGCCCATCGCGAGCATCATCGGGGCGAACATGCGGGCCCGGTCGCCGGGCATCGGCCTGCCGCCGCGGACCATGAAGGACGTCGAGAACGCCTCTGAAAGGCCCCGCTCGCCGAGCCGGCGCAGCAGGCTCGGCCGGGAGCGGTCGGCGTCGATCCGCACCAGCCCGTCGGCCCGGCGTGCGAGGTCGATCACGAGCGCGTGGGCGGCCTCCTCGTCGTCGACGACCACCGGCCCGATGAACAGGGTGCCGCCGTTGCGCCACGACACGGCGTAACCGGTGAGCCCCGTCTCGTCCTCGGTGACCCTTACCTCCTCGGCGAAGGCGAACAACCGCGTCAGAAGTTCGGCCCGGTCGGCGCCGAAGACCTCCCCGTCGAGCGCCAGCAGGGCGCCGAGATCGGCGTCGAGGTCGGCGTCGAGGTCGGCCGGCCTCGTCCGTACGGGGTCGTCCCCGACGCGCAGGCGCCCCACGCGCGCCTCGGTCACGCCCACGGTCTCGAAGCCGAGCTTCTCGTACAGCGGCCGGCCGAACTCGGTGGCCCAGAGGAAGACGGTCGCGTCACCGGCCGTGTCGAGCACGTGCGTCATCAGCCGGCGGCCCAGCCCGCGTCCGCCATACCGCGTGGCGACGAGCATCATGCCGATGCCCGCCGCTGTCGTGCCATATCGGGTGAGCGCGACCGTGCCCGCGAGATCTCCCGAAGGGGCGTCGATCGCGTAGACCTCGGCGTTCTCCAGGAGGAACAGCCACTTGCGCTCCTCCGGGGCCCAGTGCCTGTCCACGCTCAGGGCGACGCATCGATCCAGGTCCCCGGGTCCGAGCCGGCGTACGGGAAGCTCGGCGGCCGGCGTGTTGAGCGGGTCGGGCATGCGGTTTCTCGTCCCCGGTTTCTGCCCGCGTTCTTCGTTCTTCGTCCGCGTTCTCCGTCCGCGTTCTTGGTCGGCGCTCTTGGTCGGCGCTCTTGGTCGGCGCCGGGCCCGTCGGCCCCGGCGCTCAGGGCGGCACCAGAGACTAGCCGCACCCCCGGACCGGCGGAAACCGATTATTTCGGCAAAAACCGCTGTCCAGCGGGCGGCCGATCTTGTCACGATCGTGCCATGCGACACTGGCCGCTCCTGGCACTACGACTGACCACCCCACGGCTGGAGCTGCGCCTGCCCGGCCTCGACGACCTGGACGCGCTCGCCGATCGGGCCGCCGAGGGGGTGCACGACTCGGGCGAGATGCCGTTCGGCGAGCCGTGGACGGACGCCCCGCCGCACGAACGCGCCCGCTCCACCGTCCAGGTCCACTTCCGGCAGTGGGGCACCTGGTCTCCCGGCCACTGGGCGTGCTCGTTCGTGACGGTGTGGGAGAGCCAGGTGGTCGGCGTACAGGAGATGCGGGCCGTCGACTTCGCCGTCACCCGGGAGGTCGCCACCGGCTCGTGGCTCGGCAGGCGCTTCCACGGCAAGGGCATCGGCACCGAGATGCGCGCGGCCGTCCTGCACCTCGCCTTCGCCGGGCTCGGCGCGCGGTACGCCCGGTCGTCCGCCTTCGCCGACAACGCCGCCTCGCTGGCGGTCTCCCGCAAGCTCGGCTATCGGGAGGACGGGATCGGGGTCTTCAACCGCAGGGGCGAGGCCGTCGTCCAGCAGCGGGTGCGCCTGTCACGCGACGAGTGGAGGACGCCGGACGGGTTCGAGATCCACAACCTCGCACCCTGCCTCCCCCTGTTCGGAGTCGCGGAGGGGATCACGGATGCAGGGGGAGCCCCTTGAGCGTCTTGTCCACGGCGTTCCTGGGACCGTAGACGGCCAGCCCGACGAGCGGCATCTCCTCGGCCGTGACGGCCCGTACGGCGGCGCGGTTGTCCACGTCGTTGCCGGTCTTGAACATCTCCTCGATGTAGACGGCCGCGGCGAGCCCGCGTTCGACGGCACGGGCGCGCACGCGGGCCAGCCCGGCGGGGTCGGCGGCGTAGACGAGCACGGGCTGGCGGAACATCGGCAGATAAGAGGTGCCCGAGCCGTCCTCGTACCGCTCCCCGATCACCTCGGGGGCTCCCCCCGCGACCGCGCTCGCCAGGAACGCCGTCACGTTCAGCTTCTGCCACACGGCGAGGTCCTCCCGGACCACGATCCCGATCTTGGTGTCGAAACGCATGCGCCCCAGCCTGCCCGCACGCACCCGGGCGGTCTTGTACGCTCGTGCGCCCCGCACAATGGTGGGGTGGCACAGGATTGGTCCCGCTACTGGCGCTCTCCCGACCGGTCGCTGGAAGCCATGCACGCCCACTTCGCGCAGCACGTCTATCACCGGCACAGCCACGAGACCTATTCCTTCGGCGTCACCGAGGAGGGCCACCAGGCGTTCACCTGCCGTGGAGCCGCGCACACGAGCGTGACGGGCATGGTCATGGCGTTCAACCCGGACGACCCGCACGACGGGCACGCCGCCGACGCCCTCGGGTTCACCTATCGGATCGTCCACATCGGGCCCGAGCTGGTCACCGGCGTGCTGGGCGACGTGGCCGGGCGGGAGACGGGGCCGCCGTTGTTCCCCCACCCCGTCGTACGCGACCCGGCGCTCGCGGCCGGGCTCCGGGCGCTGCACAGGGCCCTGCTCGGGGGCGCCGGCGTCCTCCGCCGCGACGAGTTGCTGACCGCCGTCGTCTCCTCGATCGTCCGGCGTGCCGCCACCCGGCCGGTGCGGGCTCGGGAGGCCACCTCCGCGGACGCCCGCCGCATCGCCGAGCGGGTGCGCGGCCACCTCCAGGACGCCCCGCTCGCCGACGTCACCGCCGACGACCTCGCCGCCGTGACCGGGCGCAGCAGGTTCGCGGTCTATCGCGCCTTCCGTGCCGTGTACGGCATGGCGCCCAGCGACTACCAGCGCCTGCTCCGGTTGCGTACGGCCCGGCGGCTGATCGCGCAGGGCCGTTCACTGAGCGACGCGGCGGCCGAGGCGGGGTTCGCCGACCAGAGCCACCTCACCCGCTGGTTCGTCCGCTGTTATGGCATAAGCCCGGGCAACTACCAGGCGGCCGCGGCGGCCTGATTCACGCCGCCCTCGAGCACCGGGCGCGGGCCGATCCGGTCGGCCGGGGTGCCGAACGCCGGTTCGAGCACGACCTCGGCGCCGTCATACAGGGCGAGCAGCAGGCCGGGCCGGAGCGGGGACGCTCCCGCGCCGTCACCGGCCACACCGAGACCGGCCGCGATGCCGTGCGCGCCGAAGGCGGTGGTGAACCCGGCGGCGTACAAGGGCCACAGGCACGCGCGGCTCACAGGCCGGTGCGATGGGTCACGCCAGGCGCGGCGGGAACCCGCCGGTGGCCACCGGGCCCCAGGACGTCGGGGTGATCCGCACCAGCGACTTGCCCTGGCGGACCATCGCCGCGCGATACTCCTCCCAGTCGGGGTGCTCGCCGGAGATCGAGCGGTAATACTCGACCAGCGGCTCCAGGGCCTCCGGCAGGTCGAGCACCTCGGCGGTGCCGTCCACCTGCACCCACGGCCCGTCGAAGTCCTCCGACAGCACCACGACGCTCGTGCGCGGGTCACGGCGGGCGTTGCGGGTCTTGGCGCGCTCGGGGTAGGTGGACACGACGATGCGGCCCTCGGCGTCGACTCCGCACGTCACCGGAGACGCCTGGGGACCGCCGTCACGCTTCGTCGTGATCAGGATCGCCCGGTGGTGACCCCGGATGAAGTCGAGCAGCTCCTCACGGGAAACCTTCTCTGCGGTCGCGATCCTCGGACTCATGCTGTCTCCTCGCCTCCGGCTCGAAGTGGCATGAGCCAGGCGCCATGCCTCTCGCTCCGCTCACTCATGCGCTCTCCTCGCCTCCGATGCGGAGCGGCATGTCGTGCCCATTTGATCCGCTCCGCTCATTCATGCCCGTCACTTTAGTGACCGTCCGGAGGCGGGGCTCCGCTCCACCAGGCAGGTGACGCCGCCGAGCAGGAGCCGGAGGCCGAGAACCAGGCGCGGGCCACGGAGAACCCGGGCCGTGGGGCGTCCGAGGCGTCCGTTGACCGGGCAAAGGACCCGATCTCCCTGGACGAGTGAGGGACCCGTGGCTCTTTACCTGTCCTCTACCCGACTAGCACCCACTACGTACGTATGTCGCGAACAGGTATCGATACGGGTGTTTTCCCCCTCCTCGCACCAAGGCACAAGAGGGCAGTCTGAAAACGTCCTAAAGAGTGCATGAGAGTCAGGGGGACCGATCATGTGCCAGCACCACCCGCAGTGCCCGTCAGCGGACGCACCTGACCGCAACGCGGCCTGTCTGATCGCTTTCCACCCGGAGCAGGGATGGGGCCTGCTCTGCAACGGCGTGGTGCTCTTCGACGACAGCGGTGAGCTCATGCCGGATGGTCGCAGCATCCCGGCTCGCGCTTCTTTGGGGTGTGCCGCATGAGTCTGCTCACTCCTGTTCAGGACGATTCGTTGTCATCCGTGTCACCGTCAGCGCAGAGCGGCGAGACGCAGACCGCCCGGCAGCACCGGCACTCCGCGATCCGGCACCGCTGGGACGCGCTGCGGAAGCGGGTGGGCGACCTCGCGATCCGGCTTGTGGAGGAGCCCGACGTGGAGACGGCGTCCTGGCGACTGCCCGCCGACGTCACCTCCGCCGGGCTGGCCCGGCGGCTGGTCCACGAGCGCCTCACCACCTGGGGCATGGAGGACCTGTCCGACGTGACCCAGCTCCTCGTGACCGAGCTGGTCACCAACGTGGTCTGCCACACCTGCTGCGGTGACCTTGTCGTACGGCTGTCGGCCGTCGAGGGGCTGCTGCGCTGCGAGGTGGAGGACACCGACGGCACGATGCCCCAGATGGCCCAGCCCTCCTCGGGCGAGGAGCACGGGCGCGGACTGCGGCTGATGGACACGCTGGCCTGCTGCTGGGGCGCGGAGCGCACCCGCCAGGGCAAGATCACTTGGTTCGAGCTGCCGGCTTACGCCCTCCACTGACCGGCCCGGTCTTCGGGCCTGCGGCACCGTCCGCGACCTGGCCGTCCGCGCCCTCGCTCAGTCTTTCCTTCACCCAGGCGGCGACCTGGGCGCGCGACTTGAACCCCAGCTTGTCGAGGATGTGCTCGATGTGGCCTTCCGCGGTGCGCTGAGAGATCACCAGTCTCCCCGCGATGTCCTTGTTGCTCAGTCCCTCGGCGACAAGGTGCGCGATCTCCGTCTCTCTGCGCGTCAGCGGCGCGATCCGGCCCTCGAACGGCGCGGGCCCCCGCGCGGCGGCGGGCGCTCGTTCGAGCAACGCGTATTCCAGGGCCTCTTCCCTCGTCAGGGCCGCGCCCCGGGAGAACTCGGCCTGGAAGGCGCGCTCGCCCAGCGCCTCCCGGGTCACCGCCTCGCACTCGTCGTGATATCGGCTCATGTGGCGGAACTCCGCCAGTCGCGCGCCGACGGCCTGCCAGCAGGTCTGTACGACGCCGAGCATCCGGGCCGCCCGCTCGTACTTCTGCTCACCCGCGGCGAACCAGGCGTGGGCCTCCAGGTTCATGCCCATGCCGAGCTGGTCGCCCAACGCCGTGTTATAGCGCAGGCTCTCGTTGTCGATCGCGCAGGCCGCGCGCACGTCGCCGCGGTGCCAGGCGTCGATCGCCAGCGCCAGCAGCGCGTACGCCCGGTGCCAGACCTCGCCGTGCAGGTCGCAGAGGGCCACGCATTCCTCGGCGAGATCACGGGCGGCCGGACGGCCGAGGAACGCGTTGGCCAGGGCGAGCCGGTTGAGTGCCAGCGCGAGGCCGATGGGGTTGCCGGCGGCGCGGTGGATGGCCTCCGCCTCCTCATATCGCCGCATGCCGCTTTCCAGGTCGCCCCCGGACACGGCCGCCATGCCGTACAGGAACGCGATGTAGCCGAGCGTCACCCGCAGCCCGAGCCGCTCGGCGATCGACGCGGCCTCATCCAGCCGGGCGAGCGTGGTGGTGTAGTCGCCCCTCAGCAGGGAGATCCAGGCGCCCGCCCACAGCGCGTGGGCGCGCACCTCGCCGGGTTCGGTCGCGGCGGCCAGGCTCCGGTCGAACCAGCCCGCCCCCTCCGACAGGTGGTAGCCGCTCCAGTGGTAGAGCAGTTCGGCGGTCATCGCCAGGCCCGTCTCGGCCTCTCCCGGCTCGCGCAGCGACCAGTCCAGGGCCTTGCGCAGGTTGGCGTGGTCGCGCTGGAGACGTTCCACCCACGATTGCTGGGCGGCGCTGAACAGCTCCGCCCAGGCCCGCGAGGTGATCTTCCGGTAGTAGTCGCGGTGGCGCCGGTGCAGCGTCGCCTCCCCGCCGGACTCGGCCAGCCGTTCCCGGCCGAACTGCCGCACGGTGTCGAGCAGGCAGTAGCGGACCATGCCGTCGGACTCCCTGCGGAGCAGGACCGACTTGTCGACCAGGCCCGCGATGAGTTCGAGCACGTCCTCGCGGGCGATCCCGTCGCCGGCGCACACCTGCTCGGCCGCCTCCAGGTCGAGGCAGCCGGCGAAGACCGAGACCCGCTGCCACATCAGCCGTTCCTGCTCGGTGCACAGGTCGTAGCTCCACTCGAACAGCGCCCGCAGCGTACGCTGCCGGGGCAGCGCGGCCCGCGAACCCCCGGTGAGCAGCCGGAACCGGTCGTCCAGCCGCTCCAGCACCTGCCGCACCGACAGGGCGCGCAGCCGTACGGCCGCCATCTCGATCGCCAGGGGCAGGCCGTCGAGCCGGCGGCAGATCTCGGCCACCGCGTCCTCGTTCTCCTCGGTCACCTCGAACCCGGGGACGACCGCCGCGGCCCGCTCGGCGAACAGCCTGACCGCGTCCGACTCGGCGAGCGGCACCGCCGAGTCGCCGTCCGGGGTGGGCGTCGAGAGCGGCGACAGCTCCACGATCTGCTCGCCGGCGATGCCCAGCGCCTGCCTGCTCGTGGCGAGGATCCGGAGCTCGGGAAGCGCGTGGACCAGCGTGTCCACGAGCACCGCGCACTGGGCGAGGAGGTGCTCGCAGTTGTCGAGCACGATCAGGGTCTGCCTGCCCCGCAGGCGTTCGATCAGCGCGTCGAGCGGCGACCGGGTCGAGTGCTCGTTGACCGGCAGCGCCTCGGCCACGGCCTGCACCAGAAGATCCGGATCTTCGAGCGCGGCCAGTTCGATGAACCGCACGCCGCCGGGGAAGGTCCTGCGTACCTCCTCGGCCACCCGCAGCGCGAGGCGGGTCTTCCCCACCCCGCCCGCGCCGATCAGCGTGACCACGTGCGAGATCCCTATCAGGCGTTTGAGCTCGGCCAGCTCGTGGCGCCGCCCCACGAAGCTGGTCACCTCCGCGGGCAGCCCGTCCAGTTCCCCCCTGGCAACTCTCGTTCGCATCGCGGTCATGACGCCCACGCCGCCCCCGTCGTCCTGGCACAAACCACCACGTCGTGGCACATACCAGCGTACAAACGCAGGTCAGGCCGTGCTCTGCCCGCTCGTCGGGGCGTACGCCCCGCCCTTCGCCGGGTGGGGCGCCCGGGCGGCGGGCTCAGCCCTTCATCCGCCGCAGGATCTGCTCGCGCCTGAGCTCCAGGTCGTCGATGAGCGCCTCCTGCTGCTCGACGTTGGTCAGCAGGGTGGCCCTTTCCGCCGGATCCGTGGGCGCGTCCCAGCTCTGCCCGATCTCCTCGCGCATCTGCGCGGTCTCCCTGCGCAGGCGCTCGATCTGGGCCTCCAGCTCTTCGAGCTCTTTCTTGAGCTCCGGATCGTCCATGCCTCACCGTCCCGTCGCGTCACGCGCGTTCGCCGTGGCGTGTTCGTCCACCCCATTCCACGGGGACGGCAAACTATTCGGCGACGGTGACAGGGAGATAGACGGTCTCGCCGGTCGCGCGGGCCCGCTGCGCGGCCCTCAGCCGCGCCACCAGGTAGGCCGGCATGAGGGTGGCGGCCTGCTCCGCCGTGAAGAACCCGTAGTCGTCCAGCTCCTCCTCCTGGAGGACGACGCCTGTGCCGTCTTCGAACGTGCCGCAGTCGAACAGGAAGTGGACCAGGGGGATCGGCCGGTCGTCCAGCGGCGGCACCCACTGGACCACGAGGAGGCGGCCCACCTGCCGGGTGAGGCCCAGCTCCTCGGCCAGCTCGCGGCCACAGGCCGCCTCGGGCGACTCGCCCTCGTCGATGTGGCCCCCCGGCCAGCCCCAGTGGTCGCGATAGCCGGGCTTCACGAGCAGGACCCGCCCGGAGGAGTCGGTGAGGAAACCGGCCGCAGCGGCGGCCACCTTGAACAGCCCCGCGTAGAAGGCGTCCGCCGGGATCATCGCAGCTCCGATCTCATGCCCCGAGCCTAGCTACGCGCCGGTAGTGCGGAAACGCGACCGATATGCGGCGGGCGGCACGCCGATCTCCCGGACGAACGCCCGCCGCATGGTCTCGGGCGTGCCGAACCCGGCATGCCGCGCGACCACGTCGAGCGGGTCGTTCCCTGCCTCCAGCAGGCCCCGCGCCGTCTCGACCCTCACGAGCTCGACGTACCGGGCGGGGGTCATGCCCGTCTCCCCCTTGAACAGCCGGGTGAGCTGGCGGACGCTCAGCCCCGCCCGGGCGGCCATCGCGGTCAGCCCGTGATCCGCGGCCGGGTCGACGGTCACCGCGTCGAGCACCTGCCGCAGGGTCCCGCCGCCCGTGCCGCCGGAACGCAACCGCACGCTGAACTGCGACTGGCCGCCCGGCCGCTGCATGAACACCACCATGTGCTTGGCGACCGTCCGGGCCAGGCCGGGGCCGTAGTCCTCCTCGACCAGACCCAGCGCCAGGTCGATTCCGGACGTCACCCCCGCCGAGGTGATCACGCGGCCGTCCCGGACGAAGATGGCGTCCGGGTCGACCGTCACACGGGGATAGCTGAGCGCCAGGCGGTCGGCCAGGTCCCAGTGGGTGGCCGCCCGGCGTCCGTCGAGGATCCCGGCCGCCGCGAGGACGAACGCCCCGGCGCACACCGACGCCGTGCACCCGGCCCGCTCCGACAGCAGGCGGATCTGGTCGAGCAGCACCGGGTCGCGTTCGGTGGCCGCGACGTCCGGGCTGCCCGGCACGAGCAGCACGTCGGGAGACTCCCCGCCCAGGTCCTCCAGCGCCAGGTCGGCGCCGAGCCGGACGCCGCCGCTGGTCCTGATGTCCCGCCCGCCCGGGGAGGCCGTCCGCAGCCGGTACGTCGCCCCGTGCTCGTTGGCGACGGTGAACACCTCCAGGGGGCCGGTCACGTCCAGCAGCCGGACGCCGTCGTACACGACGACGACCACGCAGTGACCCGCCCGCGTCCGGACGCCCATGCGTCCAGTCTGCGCCACCCCCTTCCGCATCGCCGACCCCGCCGGAGAGCCGGTCAGGACGGGGTGTGCTCGCGCTGGAACAGGGCGGCGACGGCGGCGAGGACAAGCAGGACCGCCGACAGCCACAGGCCCCGGGCGATGCCGCCCTGGCCGTCGGACAGCAACCCCGACACCAGGGGCCCGGCGGCCTGGCCGAGCGAGAAGGCCACGGTCAGCACCGCGATGCCCGCCGTCCAGCCGTACGCGGGGAGCATCCGCCGGGCGATCACGGTGGCGGCCGTGGGACCGGCCATGAAGCTCGCGCCGAAGACGACGGCCGACAGCAGCGCGGCGGCCGATCCGGGGCTCATGAGCAGCACGGGCAGCACACCGAGGAAGACCAGCGCGGCGACGAGGGCGGGGGCGCGCCCGCCGCGCAGCCGTCCCGCGAGGTGGCTCCACACCGTCAGCGTGGCGACCGCCGAGGCCGCGCCGAGCACGACGAAGAACACGGAGACGATCGAGGAGCCCAGTCCCTGGGTGCGCAGCAGTGCGACCGCGAACGTCATGTAACTGACGTATCCGGCGCCGAACAGCACGTACCAGACCAGTGTGGGGGCGAGGCGGCGCACCTGACCTGCGGTGAGCATGGCCGCGTGCGGGCCGGTGGGCTCCGCGACCGCGCGGGCGCCGAGCCAGGCGGGCAGCAGGGCGGCGACCGAGGCGAGGCCCATGAGCAGCCAGCCGAGCCGCCAGCCCGCGTCCTGCCCGGCCGACAGCGCGGCCGGCACGACAAGCCCGGAGATCACCACGCCCGCGCCGACGCCCGCCATGTAGATCGCGACCGGCAGCGCCGCACGGCCGCGGCCGGCGCCGGTCGCGACACGTGAGGCGAGAGCGGAACCGACCACGAACGCGACCGCAGTGGTGAATCCCCCGGCGAAGCGCAGGGCGAGCAGCACGGGGAAGTCCGCCGTGGCCGCCGTCGCGCACAGGGACAGCGCGCTCACCACGAGCCCCCACAGGAACGCGGCGCGGTTGCCGAGCCGCCGCGCCCAGAAGGCGGCCGTGCCCGCACCGATGATGTAGCCCAGCGCGTTGGCCGTGTTCATGCCGCCCGCCTGCGCGTACGACCAGTGCAGCCGCTCGTGCATGGCGGGGAGCAGCAGCGCGTAGGCGAAGCGGGTGAAGCCGAGCGCGACGACCGGTCCCGCGGCCAGGCCGAGCGCGGTGAGGGCCTGCCGGGCGGGTGACGCGCCGACGGGCGCGGGGGATCCGGCGACGACGCCGGGGGAATCGACAGGACGCATGCCATGTCCTCCTGATGAACGGGTGCAGGAATCACCTGGCATCAATGCGCCCGGCCGGGCGATCCATCGCCGCCGTATGGGACACGCATCCCTCGGATCCGGCCATAGGGGCATGTGCCCGCACATACGCTCGCCGGGGTCCGTGCGGGAGAAGACCCGTCAGGCGGTCGGGTCGAAGGTCAGCGGCATGCGCAGCCCGAGCTGCGTGTAGAGCCCCAGCTGGTCGTAGTAGTAGCGCTGGCTGACGATGAGGTCGTTCGCTATGTGCCAGAACCAGGAGACGCGCAGAGAGGTGAAGCGTCCCGTCGGCTCCAGGACCTGGCCGTCGGCGATCAGGTAGGGCCCCCGATGGGTCCCCGTGGCCAGCAGCTCCGTCGCCAGCGCGTCACCGTGGCCGACCCTCCCCCAGAGCAGGAGCCGCAGATCCGGAAATCCCTCCCAGATCTGCAGGAAGTAGGAAGCGATCTCATTCGGGTTCCCCGCCTCGAACTCCGGCCCGACCACCACCGCGTCCAGCGTGAAGCACCGCAACACGGCGTCGATGTCATGGTCGTTCATCGCGGCGATCATGCGGTTCACGACGTCGGACATCGGAGCCCCCTCTCCGGACAAGCGTATCGAAATGCCGACAAACAAGGAGGAAAATCAACGCCACCGGCCTCCCGGAGACCGTCGCCGGGAGGGTGCTGGTCGGCTTCGACTACGCCCGCACCTTCAACCCGGCCGAGCACATCGGCGTGGCGACCGGCATCGTCAACGGCGGTGGTTTTCGCCGCCTCGATGTCCCTGATCGCGCTCGTCGGGATCGTCATGGACCTGCAGAACGACTTCCGCTGGGCGTTCGCCGTGCAGTATCCGATCTGGCTGCTCGGGGCCGTACAGGTGATCCGCTATCGCGCCCGCCGCCGCGCCGCTCCGCGCACCCCCGCCGTCCCGGCCCCCGCCTCACCAAAGCCCGCCCGCGTCAACTGTCGCGGCCGTTCTCCACGTCAACCGCCACCGTGCAGCCGGGGATCGTCCCCGGCACGTCATCCCACGCACCGCCGGGAACTGCCCGTCGCAGGTCCTTCATCAGCAGCAGGAGGTGCAGCGGGTCGCTCGGGCTCTGCTCGAACGCGGCGAGCCGCAGATAGAAGGCCCGTGCCGTCTCGCTCTCACAGTGGATGAGCATGGCTCGCACACCGATCTGATCTGCGACCCGCACCACTCTCCGGAGAGCGTCCACCACGAGCGCCCGTCCGAGCCCAATGCCCTGTGCGGCTCTGTCCACTCCCAGCCTGGCCAGGATCACCACGGGTTGTGCGTGACGACCGGCCCCCTTGGGCAGCCGCGCAGGAGCCTCGCCGAGCCTGACGCTCCCGGCCGCGAGCGCGTAGTAACCCACCACCTTGCCAGAACCGATGTCGCGGACGACATAGACGCGACATCCCCCGCTCGCGTGCGCCTGTAGCGCATGGCGCGTCAGCCACTCACTCTGGGCGGGAGAACCACAGTCGAAGCCGTCGAGGTCGTCGTCTTTGGTGACGGGGGCAACCTGAGACAGCTTCACGGGCCTTCGTCCAGGATCGTCGGAGCCCTCATGAGCTCGGCGAGCCCCGGCACGTCACGGGACTCCCGGGACAGGGCCGCGTCAAAGGCCTGCCACTGCTCCTCATCAAGCCGGAAAACCGTCCGGTCCGCCAGCAACTCGCGGGCGGCCGTGGTAGCCGCACCGAGGACGAATGAGGAGACGGTGTCCCCGGCAGCCTCGCTCGCGTTCTCCAGCAGCCGCTTGGTCTCCGCATCCACGCGCAGGTTGATGCGCTCCTCCTTGGCACCCACGATTAGAGCGTACGTACGTTGTGCAGCCATAACCAAGAGCTTAACAAGAAGATGAGCGAAGAGCGACCGGATGATTACTTCATGTACACGAAGGGGTCGGGGAAGTGGGCGGGGGCGAGGACGGCGGCGCGGGCGAGGACGTCCGTGCGCGTCCGTACGGCGAGGCCGGGGTCCTCGTCGTACACGTAACGGATCGTGGGATCGGCGAGCTGCACGGGGTGGTGCAGGACGTCGCCGCTCATGACGACGTCGCCCGCCTCGACGCACTGGTGGCCGGGCGTGTGCCCGGGGGCGTGCAGCACCCGGACGCCGGGCACGGCTTCCACGTCGCCGTCGGCGACGTCGAGCAGGTCCCGCAGGGGATCGAGGATCAGCTCGCGCACCGGGGCTGAGGCCCACTCGACCTCCGCTCGCTGCACGATGTGGCGGGCGTTCGGGAAGACGGGCGCGCCACCCGCCACCGCGCCGCCCATGTGGTCGCTGTGCAGGTGGGTGAGCACCACGACGTCCACGTCCTCCGGCGCGGTCCCGGCGGCGGCCAGCTCCTCGGTCAGGCGGCCGGGCAGCGGCGCCCAGGTCGCGGGCGAGTCCGCGCCGCCGATCCCGGTGTCCACCAGGACCGTACGGCCCGCCGCCCGCACCAGGTAGCAGTGGAAGTGCAGCACCCACTCCTCGTCGGGCGCGAACGCGGCACCGGCGAACATCTCGGGCAGCGGTTTGCGGACCGGATCCTTCATCGGCCCCACGGCATCGCAGAGCGGCACGATCTCGGCACCGGACACGATTCTCGGCTCATGGTGCGACATCGCACCACCATAGAGGCCAATGTCGGTCTCCCCTGGGAAAGCCGGCTTGCCGCCGGTTCGCACTCCGCTCGGGGTGGATGATGGACGGGTGCTCGCCGACGTCATCGACCACCTCGTCTGCCCGGCCTGCCGTACGGCGATCCACCTGGCCGAGGGGTCGGTCAGATGCGCACACGGCCACTCCTTCGACGTGGCGCGCCAGGGATACGTGAACATGCTGACCCGCCCGGCCGGCACGGCCGACACGCCCGCCATGGTGGCCGCGCGGGCGCGCTTCCTGGAGGCGGGCCACTACGCCCCGCTGGCCGGCCGCCTCGCCCGGCTGTGCGAGGGCGCCGCCGTGGTGGCCGACGCCGGCGCGGGCACCGGCTACTACCTGGCCGCGGCGCTCGGCGACGCCGCCGTGGGCATCGCGCTCGACGTGTCCAAGCACGCGCTGAAGCGGGCCGCCCGCGCGCATCCCCGCATCGGCGCCGTGGTGGCGGACGTGTGGCGGCCGATCCCCGTCGCCGACGACCGCGTCGACGTGCTGCTCAACGTCTTCGCGCCGCGCAACGCGGAGGAGTTCGCCCGGGTGCTGCGGCCGGGCGGCACGCTGGTCGTCGTCACGCCCGGCCCCGGCCACCTGAGCCCGCTCGTCGAACGGCTCGGCCTGCTCAACGTGGACGAGGACAAGGACCGCCGCCTGGACGACGCCCTGGGCGGCCGGTTCACCCGCGTCGCGGAGGAGACCCAGGAGATCGCGCTCTCCCTCGGCCACGAGGAGATCGAGGCGGTGGTCGGGATGGGCCCGAGCGCCTGGCACACCCGCCCGGAGGAGCTGGCCGCGAAGATCGGCGGGCTGCCCGACCCGGTGCCGGTGACCGCGTCCTTCCACATCACCCGCTGGGCCGTCACCCGCTGAACCCTCACCCGCTGAACCCTCACCCGCTGAGCCCTCACCCGCTGAATCCTCACCCGCTGGATCATCACCCGCTCCTTCACCCACAGGACCGCCACGTCCTGACCACGCGGCACCGGTCACGCGCGCAGGATCGCCACGCCCCTGGTGGGATGGTGCGATGGCACGGATGGCGCGGATCGCGGGGGTGACCGCCGTTTCCGAAGCTCGACGTGGCGAGCCGCGCCCAGCTCGCCGGGCTGGACCTGTCCTGACGGGCACGCCGCCGAACTTGTGGCCCGACATCACCTGTTTGTCAGGCATTGTCGCGTCTGGCGGGACATACTGAACCCGACCCCGTAGAAGCGCAGGGGAGGGCCGGCATGAAGGCCGAGGAACGCTGGCAGGCCAGGTTCCGGGCACCCCGCGTGACCCTGCCCACGTGGGCGCGCCAGGCGCCGCAGCGGGCCGTCTATCGCGGCAACGCCTCGGGCTCCTGGGAGATCTACGCCTGGGACCGGGCGAGCGGCCAGACCCGCCAGGTCACCGACCGCCCCCACGGCACCCGCCATGGCGCGATCGACCCCACCGGCCAGTGGATCTGGTGGTTCGGCGACACACCCGGCGACACCGACGGTTATGACGATGGGTTCGGTGTGTGGTCGCGCCAGCCGTTCCACGGCGGCCCGGACGTGCCCCTCGCCATGCCGCCCGGCCACCCCTGCGGCCTCGCGCTCGCCTCCGACGGCGCCGCGGCCGTCGGCCGCTCCTCCCGGGACGGCTTCGAGATCCTGCTGGCCAGGCCGGGAAGCGAGCCGGTCACGCTGTATCGCAACGACGAGTACGCCGCGGTCGCGGACATGTCGCTCGACGGCTCGCTCATCGCCGTCAACCACAGCGAGCACGGCGACGTCATGCACCCCGCCCTGCGGGTGATCAGGGCGAACGGCTCGACGGTCGCCGAGCTGAACGACGGGCCGGGCCGCGGTGTGACCGGCGGCAGGTTCGCCCCCGTCCCCGGCGACCGGCGCCTGCTCGTCCTGCACGAGCGCCGGGGCCGCCGCGAACCGCTCGTGTGGGACCCGGTCACCGGCGAGCAGCGGGAGATCTGGCTGCGGGTGCGCGGCGAGATCTCCGCGGACTGGTACGACGACGGCCGGGCGCTGCTCATCATCCACACCCAGCGGGGACGCACCGAACTGCTCCGCTACGACCTCGCCGGAGGCGGCCTCACCCCGATCGAGAGCCCGCACGGGGTGATCGAGGCGGCCGCGCCGCGCCCCGACGGCACCGTCGAGTACGCCTGGTCGAGCGCCGCCCACCCGCCGGTCGTCAAGTCGAGCAACGGCCACGTGGTCTTCAGCCCCGGGCGCACGCCGCCGCCGTCCGTGCCGCTGGAGGACATCGACGTGGAGGGCCCCGGCGGGCGCATCCACGCCCTCGTCTCCCGGCCGGAGCGGGTGGCCGCGCCCTACCCCACGGTGTTCCTCCTGCGCAGCACGCTGCCGGGGTTCGGCGGCGGCCCGGGCGGCCAGGACGACGACTCGTTCCGGCCGCAGGTCGCGGCATGGGTCGACAGCGGCTTCGCGGTGATCAGGGTGAACCACCGGGGTTCGGCCGGGTACGGCTCGGCCTGGCGCGACGCCCTGCGCGGCGACATCGGCCACATCGAGCTGGCCGACGGGGCGGCGGTACGCGAGTGGGCGGTGGAGCGCGGCATCGCCGACCCCGACCGTCTCGTGCTCGCCGGCCGGGCGTGGGGCGGTTACCTGACCCTGCTGGCGCTCGGCACCCAGCCGAAGTCGGGGGCGGCGGGGATCGCCGCCATGCCGATCGCCGACCACGCGGCGGCGTACGAGGACGAGGCCGAATGCCTGCGCGCGGCCCACCGGGCGCTGCTGGGCGGCTCCCCGGCCGAGGTGCCCGAGCGATACGCCGCGTCCTCCCCGATCACCTACGCCGACATGGTGCAGGCGCCGCTGCTGATCCTCACGGGCGCGAACGACCCGCGCGGCCCGGCGCGGCAGGTCGAACGCTACGTGCGGGCCCTGGCGGACCACGGCAGGGAGGCGTGCGTCCACCGGTGCGGCGCCGGGCCGGGCACGTCGATGGTGGAGGAGCGGGTGCACCAGATGGCCGCGTCGATCGACTTCGCCGTCCGCACCCTGGGCCGTTCCTAGCGGCTGTCCCGCGAACCTCTGCCGGCCGGTCACCGCGCCGGAAGGAACCTCCGTCTTCGGCGGGGCGGCAGCCGCGCGCCGGAAGAAAACCCTCCGGCTAGGGCGCGCGCAGGACGAGGATGGCCAGGTCGTCGGCGCTCGGCTCGGGCGCGAAGTCCTGTACGGCGCGGCGGATGCGCTCGGCCACCGCGCGGGCGGACAGATCGACGCACTCCGCCAGCAGCTTGGCGAGGCCGCCGTCGTCGTCGAGCAGCCGATCGCCCGCGCGCCGCTCGGTCACCCCGTCGGTCACGCCCAGCAGCACGTCGCCGGGGGTGAGCCGCAGGTTGTCCTCCTGGAACTTCGCCTCGGGGAACACCCCGAGCAACGACTGCGGCGAGGCGACGACCTCCACGACGCCGTTCGGCCGCAGCCGCAGGGCCTCCGGATGCCCGGCCGAGACGAGGCGGATGTCGAGGCCCTCCGGCACGACCGTGATCTGCCCGTGCAGCAGCGTCAGGAAGCGGGCGCGCTCCCCCTCCTCCAGGATGGCCTGGTTGAGCCGGCCCACGACGGCGGCCACGCCGTACCCCTCGCGGGCCAGCAGCCGCAGCGTGTGCCGGGCCAGGCCGGTGACCGCGGCGGCCTCGGGTCCGGTGCCGCAGACGTCGCCGATCGCGAAGCGCCAGACCCCGTCGGCGATCGGGAACAGGTCGTAGAAGTCCCCGCCGACCTCGTTGTTCTCCCCGGCCGGCTCGTAGATGACGTGGAAGTCGAGCCCGGGGGTCGTGGGCTCGTCGGGCGGCAGGAGACTGCGCTGCAGCGCCCGGTTGGCCGCCGCCTGCTGCGCGTACAGGCGGGCGTTGTCGAGCGCGAGCGCCGCGCGCCTGCTGAGGTCCTCGGCGATCTGCATGGCCTCGTCGGGGAAGCGGTCGCGCCGGCCGAGGCACATCACGCCGAGCCGCCGCCCCCGGGCGGTCAGCGGGTAGGCGAGCGCCTGCCAGTCGCTCATCGGCAGCACGGCGGGGTCGTCGTCGCCCGGCAGCGCGATCTCCTCCAGCTCGTCGCGCATGGGGTCGATCTGGGTCTCGTCCGCGTGCCAGAGGTAGGCGGGCCGCAGCTCCCCCATCCCGTCCTGGTCGGTGTAGACGGCGCACCAGCTCGCCAGGCGGGGCACCACGATCTGGGCGATGATCGCCGGGACCATGTCCGGGTTGAGCGTGCCCGCGAGCAGGTCGCTCGCGTCGGCGAGGAAGCCCAGCCAGCCGGGGCCGTGCGCGGCCTCCAGCAGCCACTCGTCGCTCTGCACCGGCTCCCCGCCCGGCAGCTCCAGGCGGGCCCAGCGGGTGCGCAACGACGAGGTGAAGGTGACGCCCCACGTGATCGCGTCGGCCGGCGGCCCGAAGTCGTGGCCGTCCGCCTTCTCCCGCACCTCTATCTGGACGGACTCGCCGTGGTGGAGCCACACGACCTCGAAGGGCGCGCCGACGGCGTCCGCGACCAGTTCGCCCACCAGGCGCTCGGCTTGGGGATACACGGACATCGCGGCCCACGCGGTCATCACCTCGCGCGTGAACCGCTTTACTTCGGGTACGGCCGTCTCGCCCGGCGTGAAGGACGCCGCGAGGACGGCTCGAGGGGTAGTCGCCACCACCATTGTGCTTACCACACTTCCTGCTGACTTCGGGTCAAGCAAGGGGCCCCGCACCCCACGGAACGTGACAGACTGGCATGGAGTCCGCGGCTGGACAGGCCGTATCAGGCCGAACGCCTTGGTCGCGTCAGCCCCGTCGGGGTAAAGGAGGCTAAATGTCGCCCGCCAACGCCGAGCTGGCCGGGACCGAACGGGTCTACCGCGAATCCGATCTCGTGCCGTTCCTGGAAACGCTCATCACATGGCGTGACGGCGACTTCCGCCGTCGCGTCTCCCACGCCCCGCCGGGCATCCTCAGCGAGATCCGGCTGCTGCTCAACGAGGTGGCCGACCGGCGCGAACACCTCGCCAACGAGCTCGCCCGGGTCCGCCGCGAGATCGTCAAGGAGGGCCGTTTCACCGAACGGCTGAGCCCCGGGCCGGGCGTCGGCGCGTGGGCGGAGAGCGTGGGCTCGGTCAACGAGCTCATCGATGCCATCGTGACGCCGGTCAGCGGCGCCGCCGACGTCATCGACGCGGTGGCCAAGGGCGACCTGTCCCGCCGGATCGACGTGGACCGCGCGGCCCGGGGCGAGGTACGCCGCCTGGGCAAGGCCATCAACGGCATGGTCGACCAGCTCTCCCTGTTCACCTCCGAGGTGACGCGGGTCACCCGCGACCTCGGCACCGAGGGCAAGCTGGGCGGCCGGGCCAACCTGCGCGGCATGTCGGGAAGCTGGCGCGATCTCACCGAGGCCGTCAACACGATGTCCGACCGCGTCTCCGCGCAGGTCCGCGACATCGCCGAGGTGACGACCGGAGTCGCGCGAGGCGACCTGAGCCGCAAGGTCACCGTCGACGCCGTCGGCGAGATGCTGGAGCTGAAGCACACCGTCAACACGATGGTCGACCAGCTCTCGGCGTTCGCCGAGGAGGTCACCCGCGTCGCCCGCGAGGTCGGCACCGAGGGCAAGCTGGGCGGCCAGGCGCAGGTGCGCGGCGTGTCGGGGGTCTGGAAGGACCTCACCGACAACGTCAACTTCATGGCCAACAACCTGACCTCCCAGGTGCGCCAGATCGCCGTCGTCTCCACCGCCGTCGCGCAGGGCAACCTGACCAAGAAGATCACCGTAGACGCCCAGGGCGAGATCCTCGAACTCAAGGAGACCCTCAACACGATGGTCGACCAGCTCTCGGCGTTCGCGGACGAGGTCACCCGCGTCGCCCGCGAGGTCGGCACCGAGGGCAAGCTGGGCGGCCGTGCGGAAGTGAAGGGCGTGTCGGGCGTCTGGAAGGACCTCACCGACAACGTCAACTCGATGGCCAACAACCTGACCTATCAGGTGCGCAACATCGCCCAGGTCACCACCGCCGTCGCCAACGGCGACTTCACCCGCAAGATCGACGTCGACGCCCAGGGCGAGATGCTCGAACTCAAGAGCACCATGAACACCATGGTCGACCAGCTCTCCTCGTTCGCCTCCGAGGTGACCCGCGTCGCCCGCGAGGTCGGCACCGAGGGACGGCTGGGCGGCCAGGCACAGGTGCGCGGCGTGTCGGGGATCTGGAAGGACCTCACCGACAACGTCAACTTCATGGCGAACAACCTGACGTCGCAGATCCGTCAGATCGCCGTCGTGTCCACCGCGGTGGCGCAGGGCAACCTGTCCAAGAAGATCACCGTGGACGCCCAGGGCGAGATCCTTGAGCTCAAGGACACGATGAACACGATGGTCGACCAGCTCTCGGCGTTCGCCGACGAGGTGACCCGCGTCGCCCGCGAGGTCGGCACCGAGGGACGGCTGGGCGGCCAGGCGCGCGTTCCCGGCGTGTCGGGCGTCTGGAAGGACCTCACCGACAACGTCAACTCGATGGCCAACAGCTTCACCTATCAGGTGCGCAACATCGCCCAGGTCACCACCGCCGTCGCCAACGGCGACCTGACCCGCAAGATCGACGTCGACGCCCAGGGCGAGATCCTCGAGCTCAAGAGCACCATGAACACCATGGTCGACCAGCTCTCCTCGTTCGCCTCCGAGGTCACCCGCGTCGCCCGCGAGGTGGGCTCGGAGGGCCAGCTCGGCGGCCAGGCCCGGGTCGAGGGCGTCGAGGGCACCTGGAAGCGGCTCACCGAGAGCGTGAACGAGCTGGCCGGCAACCTCACCACCCAGGTGCGCGCGATCGCCCAGGTGACCAGCGCGGTCGCCCGCGGCGACCTGACCCGGTCGATCACCGTCGAGGCGCCCGGCGAGCTGGCCCAGCTCAAGGACAACATCAACACGATGGTCGCCACGCTGCGCGAGACGACCAAGACCAACCAGGAGCAGGACTGGCTCAAGTCCAACCTGGCCAGGATCTCCCGCCTGATGCAGGGCCACCGCGACCTGATCGAGGTCGCCCGCCTGATCATGAGCGAGCTCACCCCGCTCGTCTCGGCCAGCCACGGCGCCTGCTACCTGTACGACGACGGCCGGCTCAACCTCATCGCCGGGTACGGCATCCAGCCGGGCTCCACCCCCAAGCCGAGCTTCGAGCTGGGCGAGGGCATCATCGGCCAGGCCGCGCTGGAGGCCAAGCAGGTCATCCTCGAAGGCGTGCCGGTCGACTCGATCACGGTCGAGACCGGGCTCAGCCGGTCGAACCCGGCGCAGATCGTCGTGCTGCCGATCCTCTTCGAGAACAAGGTGCTCGGCGTCCTGGAGATGGCCTCGTTCACCCAGTTCAGCGAGGTCCACCTGGCGTTCCTCACCCAGCTCGTCGAGACCATCGGGGTCACGATCAACACGATCATGGCCAACTCCCGCACCGAAGACCTGCTCACCGAGTCGCAGCGGCTCGCGATCGAGCTGCAGGAGCGCTCCGACGAGCTGCAGCGCCAGCAGGAGGAGCTGCGCCGGTCCAACGCCGAGCTGGAGGACAAGGCGGCGCTGCTGGCCAAGCAGAACCGCGCCATCGAGATCCAGAACTTCCAGATCGAGCAGGCCCGGCGGACGCTGGAGGAGCGGGCCGAGCAGCTCGCGGTGTCCTCGCGCTACAAGTCCGAGTTCCTCGCCAACATGTCCCACGAGCTGCGCACCCCGCTCAACAGCCTGCTCGTGCTCGCCAAGCTGCTGACCGAGAACGACGAGGGCAACCTCACCCCGCAGCAGGTGGAGTTCGCCCGGACCATCCACGACGCCGGCTCCGCGCTGCTCCAGCTGATCAACGACATCCTCGACCTGACGAAGGTCGAGGCCGGCCGCATGGACATCCATCCGCAGACGATGTCGCTGTCCGCTCTGGTCGACTACATGGAGGCCACCTTCGCGCCGCTGGCACAGGACAAGGGCCTGTCGTTCACGGTCCAGGTCGACCCCTCCGTTCCCGACGACCTGAGCAGCGACGAGCAGCGGCTGCAGCAGGTGCTGCGCAACCTGCTGTCCAACGCGGTGAAGTTCACCCACGAGGGCGAGGTCAGGCTGGAGGTGACCCGCGCGCCCGCCGACGTCACCTACGTGGACGAGAAGCTGCAGGGCTCGCCGGAGGGCATGCTGGCCTTCCGTGTCGTCGACACCGGCATCGGCATCGCGCCGGACAAGCTCGAAGTGATCTTCGAGCAGTTCCGCCAGGCCGACGGCACGACCAGCCGCAAGTACGGCGGCACCGGCCTCGGCCTGTCGATCTGCCGGGAGATCGCCCGCCTGCTCGGCGGCGAGATCCACGTGCAGAGCGTCCCCGGAGAGGGCAGCACGTTCACGCTCTATCTGCCCTCGGACTACTCGGGGCCGCTCGCCGCGCCCGACGGCGGCGCGATCGCCACCCCCACGGAGCCGGACGTCCGTGAGGACGAGGTGCCCGAGCTGCACATCAAGGACATCCTCCCGGAGATCCCCCTCCCGACCGACCTCCCGGTCCCCCCGTACACGCCGCTGGTGGACGGCAACGACTGGCAGGGTGAAGATCCGCTGTCCGGGGCAAAGATCCTCATTGTGGACGACGACATCCGCAACGTCTTCGCGCTGACCAGCGTGCTGGAGCGGCACGGCTCGACCGTCGTGTACGCCGAGAACGGCCGCGAGGGCATCGAGCAGCTCGAACGCAACGAGGACGTGGCGCTCGTGCTGATGGACATCATGATGCCCGAGATGGACGGCTGGGCCACGACCTCGGCGATCCGCACCATGCCGCAGTTCGCCGACCTGCCGATCATCGCGCTGACGGCGAAGGTCATGCGGGGAGACCGCGAGAAGAGCATCGCGTCGGGCGCGTCAGACTACGTGCCCAAGCCCGTCGACGTCGACCGGCTCCTTGAACGCCTGCGCGGATGGCTCATGCGCGGGCGCAGCGGGGGCACAGAACGATCGAGGGGCGTGCCGTCCCCAGAGTCCCGAGACTCCCAGGAGGCATGATCAATGCCCGACCGCGCCAGGGTCCTGCTGGTCGACGACCGCGAGGAGAACCTGATCGCCCTGGAGGCGATCCTCAGCTCGCTGGACGTCGTGCCCGTACGGGCCCGGTCCGGTGAGGAGGCGCTGAAGGCCCTCCTGTCCACCGACTTCGCCCTGATCCTGCTCGACGTGCGCATGCCGGGCATGGACGGCTTCGAGACCGCCGCGCACATCAAGCGGCGAGAGCGCACCAGGAACATCCCGATCATCTTCCTGACCGTGGTCGACAGCGCCCCCGACTACGCCTTCCGCGGGTACGCCGCGGGGGCCGTCGACTACCTCACCAAGCCGTTCGACCCCTGGGTGCTGCGGGCCAAGGTCGCCGTGTTCGTGGAGCTCTACACGATGAACCGGCGGCTCGCCGAGCAGGCCGCGTTGCTGCGCGAACGCCTGTCGAACGAGCTGCCGGGCGGCGGCGACCACACCTCCGTGCTGGCCGAGCTGTCCAGCCGCGTCACCGCCGTGGAGGACGAGCTGCGGCGGGTGCGGGAGCTGGCGGACAAGTCCGGCGACACGCCCCTGAACGGCGCCGTCACCGAGCTGGGCGAGCGCGTCGCCCACCTGCGCGCCGGGTTCGACGCCCTCGGCTGACGACCGCGCGTCGCGACCGGACCGTTACGGTCGGTCGCGGCCCGGCGTTTCGAGGGGATCAGCGGCGGGCGCGCTCCAGGGCGTCCCAGAAGCCGCGGCGCAGGGCGTGCCGGACCTCGTCGTGCAGCAGGAAGTCGATCGGCAGCGAGGACCCCTGCAGCAGGCGGGCCTCCAGGTCGGACGGCATCCGCGGCTTGCGGGCGAGCACGGCCTCCAACCAGAGCGCGGGGGCGTCCCTGGCGACCGACTCGCCGAAGTCGTGGCCCTCCTTGTGCGCCGCCTTCACCGCCTCGGCGAGCGTCGTGGTGCCTCCCGTGTGGACCGGCACCGGCGCGGGCTGCGGACCCGTGTACGGCCCGAGCTGCGAGGGCGAGTAGCCCGTGGAGCCGGAGCCGTACTGGCTCTGCGCCGGGCTGCCCACCGGGCTGCTCGGCGGGGTCTGGACGGGCGGCGACGGTGGTGACGGAGGGGTGGACGCCGGTGGGGCAGGCAGCGGGGTGCTCGCGGACGGCTGGGCCTGGCGCTGCTGCTGGGGCGGCTGGGCGGGCTGCTGCGACTCGGGCGAGTAGCCGTTGTAGACCGGCGGGGACGGCTGCGCGGGCAGCGCCGGACGCGCGTGGGCGGCCGAGGACCGCCCGCCGCTGTGCGCCCCAGTGCTGCCGGCGGAGCCGGCATTGAGAGAGCCCGTGCCGTGCGAAGCAGTGCCGTGAGAGCCCGTGCTTTGGGAGCCCGTGCTCTGGGAGCCCGCGCCGTGAGAACCCGAACCGTGAGAACCCGAGCCGGGGGAACCCGAGCCGGGGGAACCAGCGCCGCGAGAACCCGTGCCCTGGGAGCCGACGCCATGAGAGCCGGCACCGTGGGCACCGGAGTCGTGCGTGCCCATGCCGTTGACACCCATGCTGTTGGTGCCCATGCCGTTCGCGCCTGGACCGGGAGCACCGATGCCGGGGACACCCGAGTCATGAGTGGCCATGCCGTTGACGCCCATGCCGGACGCACCCATGCCATGGGCGCCCGAGTCGTGCGTGCTCATACCGGGAGCGCTCATATTGGGGGCGCTCATATTGGGGACGCTCATATTGGGGACGCCCGTGCCGTGAGCGCCGCCTCTCTGCGCACCGCTTCCCTGGGCGCTGTCCGCGGGAGTGCCGCTCCCGGGGACGCCGGTGCCATGCGAGCCGCCGCTGGGGGTGCCCGTGCCGGGCGCTCCAGTGGCGTTCGGCTGGGGGAGGTTCGACACCCCGCCGGAAACGCCCAGGTCGTACGACGCGCTCTGGGGGAGGGCGCCGTGCGCTCCCGCCACCGGGGCCGTCCCACTGGGAAGGCCGGGAGAGTGGCTCCCCTGCGACGGGATGCCGTTCTGCTGGGAGCTGTTCGGCTGTGTCCCGTTGTGCTGTGTCCCGTTGTGCTGTGTCCCGTTCTGCAGGGAGCCGTTCTGCAGGGAGCCGTTCGGCTGGGAGCCGTTGAGGTGCGTCCCGTTGGACAGCGAGCCGTTGCCGAGGGGAACGAGGCCGTTGCCGTGCGACTGGCCGTTGCCGAGGCCGGGGCCCGGGTCCGCTCCGGTGAGCATCGTGACGTACGGCCGGAGGTGGCCGCTCGCGATCTCGACGAGGTCGTCGCACTCCTGCCGCAGAGTGCGGGCCGCCGACCATGCGCCGTCGGCGGCGATCTGCATGACGGTCACGCGGATGCCGAGGTCCTGCGCGTCGCTCACCACCTGGGCGAGGTCCTCGTCGCCGCTCACCACGACCGCGTCGCAGACCGCGTTGTTGCGCGCCAGCGTCATGAGGTCGCGGTGGACCTGGGCGTCCACGCCCTCCCGGCGGCCCGGCCGGATCCGGCCGAGGCGGAGCTTGAGCCCGGGGATGTCCGCCAGCACGTCGTGCTCCGGCGTGCGGCGGCCCTCGACGGTCGCCTCATACCAGTAGCAGCGCAGGAGCGGAAGGCCCGTGCGCTCTCTTGACAGGTTGGTCAGGAGCTGCAGCAGGCCCGGATAGTCCCAGGAGACGGACTCGCGATGGCGAGTCCCGTGGACGGCCATCGCGCCGTCTGCCAGCAAGTAGCCGGCGTCAACGAACAGCGCGCAGCGATCCACGCGACACCGCCCTTCCTACGTGGCTCTCTCAGGGTAGACAAGCGTGTCTTCCCGCGAGGGTGATTCCCGGCGATTCAGCCCTCGCCCGCCTGGTGGGGGATCAGGACGCCGACAACCCTGGGATCGCAAGCGTTCACGCCGACCGTACCAGTTTGTCCGGGTATCGCCTCTCACCAATTTGGTATGGAAAAAAGCACCCCGGGAACGACCGGCCACGGCTCGAAATCCCCTTGCGGCAAGGGCTGTGCAGCAAGGGAGGCTGTCAAGACCACGTTCTCGCGCTCACGACCGCGACGCCGAAGAAGACGGGGTCGCGCCGGGTGGCGAGCTGAAGCGCGGGGCGAGGTCCCAGCAGGGCGTGCAGGGTGTCGACCGCGACGCCTCCGGCGTCTCCCTGGCCGAGGACACCCTCCGGGCTCCGGTCCGCTCCGCCGCCGGACGCGCGATCACTCATCTTGACGACCCCCGCCTTGACCCCCTCGCCGTTCCACACCATCAGGTCGATGCGCGCGGGCGCGCCGCCGGGGGCCAGCCCGTCGAGCGGGAGCCGCAGGGCCTTCTCCTCGCTCCCGATGACCGCCGCGGCGTCCAGGACCACGGCCCGGGTGTACGGCTGCCGCTCGTCCTCGGCCATCACCACCAGGCCCCAGGCCGCGTGCCGGACCGATCCCGTACGCGCCGGGGTTCCGGCGACCCACCAGCGGCCCCCGCCCGCCGTACGGACGAGAGAGGTCACGTCGGCGAACGCCTGATAGCCGGACCCGGAGGGCAGATCCCTCCGGGTGACCTCGGCGGCGTGCAGGGTCGCGTATCCCGGCGCTTTCGGCGCGCGCACCTTGATGTCGCCCGCGGGGGCCGCACCCCGGCCGCCGCCGGACCAGTAGAGACCCGCCCACAACACCCGGCTTCCGGCGGGCAGGTCGAGATCGGCGCAACTGGACGTACGCGTCGAGGGGTCTTTGTCGAGGTCCACCGGCACACTCACGCCGGAGGCCCGGCCCCGGCCGCCCGTGGCGACCCCGCAGGGAGCGGCCGGCGCGGTGCCCACGAGCGTGTTGCCGACGACCCGGGCGAGGAGGCGGCCGTCCGCGGCGAAGCGCGCGGCCGCGCCCGAGGCCCGCACTCCCACGGTCGACGAGGCGGTGGTCTCCAGCCGCCCCGACCGTATCCGCACCGTGAAGGCCCGTCCCGTGGGCGCGTCCGCCGCCACGGCCACCTTCAGGAAGATCGCCGTCACCTCACCGGCGGCGAGCGGTCCCCGGACGCACCGCACCACCTGGCCCGTCACCGAGCGGCCCGACGCCTCACACGACCAGCCGTCACCCACCGCGCTTCCCGCGTTCGCGCCCTCCGTGCCCCCGCTGGCGGCGCGCCCCTGACCCGCGCTACCGCTCGCCCCGCTCCCCGCGTTCGCGCCCTCCGTGCCCCCGCTGGCGGCGCGCCCCTGACCCGCGCTACCGCTCGCCGCGTTTCCCGAGCGCGCGCCCTCCGTACGCCCCGGACCGACCCCGCTTCCCGCGTTCGCGCCCTGGGTGCTCCCTGCCGCACGCCCCTGACCCGCGCTACCGCTCGCCGCGTTTCCCGAGCGCGCGCCCTCGGTACGCCCTGCCGCACGCCCCTGACCTGTGCCGCCGCCCGGCTCGGGGGCTGCACCGTTCTGCCCGGTGACGCCCGGCTTCGTCTCGTGGCCCTGTCGCTTGCCGCCGCCCGCCGCGCGGCCTCGACCTCCGTCCTGACCCAGGTAGCGGACGCCGGGCGGCAGAGTCACCGTCGCGGTGATCTCGCCGGTGGCCGCATCACCCGCGTTGCGCAGCCGTACGGCGACGAGCCCGGTCTGGCCGCGCAGCAGGGCGCCGAGCGGATCGACGGCGGCGACGAGCGCCTCCTTCGCCTTCTTCCCGCTCCCTGCGGCCTTCTGGGCTCCGGGATGGCTCCCGCCCGACTTGGCGTGTTCACGGGCCTCACGGCCTCGCTCACCGGCCTGCCGGGGGCCCTGAGCGGTTCCTGGCCGCACTTTCGGGGCGCGATCCGCTGCCGGACGGCCCGCCTGCGGCTCGCGCCGCTCACGAGCCCCCTCCGACGTCTGCCGAGCCCCGCCCTTCGCACGGGCCTCGGCACCGCTCGCGTCCGCCTTCGAGCGAGGCTGCCCGCCCTGAGCGCTGCTCCGCGCCCCAGCCTTGGCGCTGCTTTCGGCACTGCCCTGAGCACTGCGCTGAGCGCTGCCTTGAACACTGCGCTGCGCGCTGCCAACGCTGCCTCTCGCCCCGGCCTGGCCGCCTTGGGCACCACCCTGCGCCCCGGCCTGGGCACGGTGGTCCTGGTACGGGTGACGAGAGAGCTGACGTCGCACCTGTTCCCGTTCCGGAGTCGAGGCTTTCGCGGCATCCGCAGGGCGGGAAGCCCGCTCACGATCGGCGAGGACGGTCGTGTCCGGCTCGCTAACCGGTCGCCTGCCCGCCTGCCCTGTGCTCTTCCCTGTGCCCGCCCGCTCCGAGCCCGTCTGCCCCCTGCTCGCCTGCCCTGTGCTCCCTGTGCCCGCCTGCTCCGTGCCCTTCCCTGTGCCCGCCTGCCCTGTGCTCCCTGTGCCCGCCTGCCCCGTGCCCGCCTGCTCCGTGCCCTTCCCTGTGCCCGCCTGCCCCGTGCCCGTCTGCTCCGTGCCCTTCCCTGTGCCCGCCTGCCCCGTGCCCGTCTGCTCCGTGCCTGCCTGCGCTCTGCTGCCCTGTCCCCTGCCGTCCTGCCCGCGACCCGTGAGACGACCGCTCTCCCGACCTGCGTCCGCGTGCTGTCCGCCCTCGCGGCCTTGGACACCGGGGGCCGCCGATCGTCCGTCGTCGTGACCTGTGGCCGACGGAAGCTCACCCGAGCTACCACGGCCTTCCGCGCGTGGCGACCGCTGATCGGCACCAGGCGTCACCTCGCCGGTGATCTCGGGCATGCCGAGCGCGATGCCCGCGCCCGGCCCATCGGCATCGCTCTCCGCCGCCGGGTCGTCCACGATCTCCGGCGCCGGGCCGCTCGCGGCCGTATGGGACGCCTCCCCGCTCGGGGTCTGCGGATCGGACGGGACGCCGGCCGCGCTGGTGTCGCCCGTGGCGGCCTGCGAACGCGAGGGGCCGGCCGCCGGCTGCGGGCGGTCCAGGGCCCGTGTTCCGTCCTGTTCCCTCGTGCCGCCGGTGAAGAGCACGCCCGTCGGCTGGGCGACGAGCAGGAAGGCGGCCGTCGCGAGGGCCGCCACGGCGATGCCTCCCAGCACCGCCCGATGCGGCGTCGGCACGCTCCGCACCAGCTCGGACAGCCACACCAGCGCCGCACGCACCCGCGCGAACGCCATCCTCAGCGCCCTGCCGATCGCCGGGCCCACTTTCGAGCCCGTCTTCAGGCCCGCGATCAGGCCCGTGGTCAGGCCCGCTCGCGAGCCCGGTTCCGGGCCGACCTTCGCGTACACGCGCCCGGTCATCGCCCGCGCACGGCCCCACACCGTGCCCCAGATCGTGCTCCAGACCGCGCCCGGCGCCGCGCTCGCCTTCGCCCACGCGCGCCGGATCATCGCCAGGGCCCGGCCGCAGGCCGCGCGCAGCGCGTCCGCCCGGCCGCGCGTGGGCCCCGCTGTGCCCGTCCCGTCCTCGGCTGCCCGGACGGCGCCCCGCATGCGGAGGTCCGCCCGGCCTGCCAACGCCCCGATGTGCTGGCGCACGGCCTCCAGCCGCGCCCGCGCCCGGGTGCCCACGCTGCCCACTGCCCCGCCTACTGCCCTGCCGCCCACCCTGCGGCCCACCCTGCCGCCTGCCCTGCCGTTCGGCCCGCGCCCGCTCGTGCCGCCCGTCATGCCGCCGCCGTACGACCGTGCTCCCGTGACGGTCGCGGTGGCGAGATCGGCGAGGTAGCCGTCCACGGCGGGCCCGGCGACGAGCTGCCCGACGACGGCCCGCAGCTCCTGGGTGAGATCGATCATCTGGAGGAAGACCGACCGGCAGTCGATGCACTCGGCCACGTGGGCGTCGACCTCACCCGCCTCCTGCTTGGGCAGGCCGTTCTCGACGTACCGCAGAATCATGGACAGGATCGGGCGGCACTCGGCGCGCGGGCCGTTCTCCAGATGCAGCCGCAGGTACGCCTCCCGCAGCCCCTGGCGGGCCCTCCGGACGAGAAGGGCCGCGGCCCTGCCCGACAGGCCGAGCAGCGGCCCCGCGTCGGCGGGCCTGCCGCCTTCGATCTCCACGTGCCACAGCAACGCGCGCCAGCGCTCCGGCAGCGAGCGGTACGCACGGGCGAGCGGCGAGCGCTCCAGCCCCGTGAGCTCGGGGTCCACGTAGAGGGAGTCGCCGTCGGCCAGATCGGCCACTCCGGCGGCGGCGTAGCGGCGCACGGACGCCAAGAGGTAGGGCCGGAACGCGCAGGCGGGCCCGCCGCCCCGCCGCACCGCTTCGAGAACCCTCGCGAAGGCCTCGACGAGGAGATCCTCGACCGCGTCCTCGCCTTGCACGACCTGCCGCGCCAAGGACCGGGCGGCGGCCGAGTGACGCCGGTAGAGGGTCCCGAAGGCCGCCGTGTCGCCTCCCCGCACGGCCTCAAGCAGTTCCATGTCGGTATGCCGGACTTCTCTACGCATTGCGACCTCGCGATTACGATGAGTTGCACGGCCATACATTCCGCAGTCCATGTCCTGGCTAAACCGCTGGACCCTCTTTACTCTCAGTAGTCATCGCACGCCACGCCCACCCCACCCGCCCCGTACGGCCCGCACCGCGGGGCCGGCCGTACGCTGAGGCTCATGAGTGACCGCGAGAGACTGCTTGACGAGATCAAGAACAAGGCCGTGGTGCACGGGCGGGTCGTGCTGTCCTCCGGCAAGGAGGCCGACTGGTACGTCGATCTGCGCCGCATCACCCTGGACGGCGTGGCGGCCCCGCTGGTGGGCCGCGTGATGCTGGACCTCACCGAAGACCTGGACTACGAGGCGGTCGGCGGGCTCACGCTGGGCGCCGACCCGGTGGCGACGTCGATGCTGCACGCCGCGGCGGCGCGTGGCCGCAGGCTCGACGCGTTCGTGGTGCGCAAGGCGGGCAAGGCCCACGGCCTGCAGCGCAGGATCGAGGGCCCGGACGTCGCCGGGCGCCGGGTGCTCGCAGTGGAGGACACCACCACGACGGGCGGGTCCGTGCTCACCGCCGTGGAGGCGTTGCGCGAGGCCGGCGCGCAGGTCGTGGGCATCGCGACGATCGTGCACCGGGGCGGCGACGAGGCGCTGGCCGCGACGGGAATCCCCTACCGCTCCGCCTACTCGCTCGCGGACCTGGCGCTCACTGATCCTCGGACCGCTTCACGCTGAACGCCTGCCGCTCACCGGCCGGCCCGGGTGACCTGGCGGTTCCGTTCTCGAAGACCTGGACCGTGCTCGCGTCGTCGAGGACGACGTCGAGCTCGGGCTGGAAGTAGGACGCCTCCTCGCCCCGGGCCAGGTCGCGGTCGATGAGCACGTCGCCACCGGGCACCCGGACGAACACGGGGCACAGGTCGGCCTTGCAGACCACGCGTACGGTGGGCACGCGAGGCTTGGAGGATTCGGCGGTGGGCCGCGCCGGCGAGGTGGAGGCCGTGTCGGAGGCGGGTTCCTCCGAGCCGAACGTGGACAGCAGCGCTCTCGCGCCGACCACGATGACCGCGAGCAGCAGCACTGCCGCCAGGCCGACCAGCGCCAGCCTGGCGACACCGAGGGGATCAGACCTGTGGCGTCCCACAATCGGGAGAGTAGCGGGTGTGAGGCATATCTCAGTACTGACCGGTCACTTCTTGTGCGGCAGCACTTTCCCGCAGGTCATCCCCGGCTCCCCGTACGGACGGCCCACGGCGGCACCGCCCCGCCGGACGCTTTACCGGGGTGCGTGGTGTCGGCCCTTGGGGACGGCGGCGGCGGCCTTGCGGTTCTTCAGGACCTCGCGCACGATCGGGATCACCGACAGGAGGACGACGACGAAGACGCCCGGAAGGATGAACCTGTCGATGCCCTCGACCTTGCTGCCGAGGAAATAGCCGAGCAGCAGCAGGGCCTCGACCCAGACGACCCCGCCGAGGGCGTTCCAGACGAAGAAACGGCGCGCGTCCATCTCCAGCACGCCGGCCACCGGGTTCATGAAGGTGCGGACGATCGGCATGAACCGCGCGGCGACCACGGCCTTCGCGGGGCCGAACTTCTCGAAGTAGTACTCCGCCTTCTCGACGTGCTCCCTCTTGAACAGCCGGGAGTCGGGCTTGTCGAACATCTTTCGCCCGACCTTCGCCCCCAGGAAGTGGCCCAACTGCGCTCCGGCGATGGCCGCGAGCGGTGCGCCGATCAACAGAGTGGGCAGTGACAGCGGCGCGATCCCGAATCCCTCCGCTGCGGCGACGGTGCTGAAAATCCCAGCGGTCACCAACAACGAGTCACCGGGCAGGAAGAACCCGACGAGCAGCCCGGTCTCGGCGAATACGATGGCGATGACGCCGATCGTCGCGAAGGCGCCGAGCATGCTCAGCCACCACTTCGGGTCAAGAAGGTCCAAGAGCACGTCCACGGGGCGAGCCTACCCGTCCCGGGTGAGATCAGACTGAGAAGCGGCAGGGCTGTGGAAAACCGTGAATCGCGGAATGACCGCGGCTTTCCCGGTGCCCCGCATACCCGGCTTTCCCGATCGGCCCGCCCTTCGGGATACTTGCCACGCCGCATACCGTCAGAAGGAGATGACTTCGCATGCCTATCGCGACTCCAGAGGTCTACGCCGAGATGCTCGACCGCGCCAAAGCGGGCGGTTTCGCTTACCCGGCGATCAACGTGACCTCGTCGCAGACCCTGCACGCCGCGCTGCGCGGCTTCGCGGAGGCGGAAAGTGACGGGATCATCCAGGTGTCGACCGGTGGCGCGGAGTTCCTCTCCGGCACCACCGTGAAGGACATGGTCACCGGGTCGGTGGCGTTCGCCGAGTTCGCCCGCGTGGTCGCCGAGAAGTACCCGGTGACGGTGGCGCTGCACACCGACCACTGCCCGAAGGACAAGCTCGGCTCCTTCGTCCGCCCGCTGCTGGAGATCTCCGCCGAGCGCGTCGCGCGCGGCCAGGACCCGCTGTTCCAGTCGCACATGTGGGACGGCTCCGCCGTGCCGCTGGACGAGAACCTCCAGATCGCGAGCGAGCTGCTCGACAAGACCGCCGCCGCCAAGGTCGTCCTCGAGATCGAGATCGGCGTGGTCGGCGGTGAGGAGGACGGCATCGTCGGCGAGATCAACGAGAAGCTGTACACGACGCCGGAGGACGCCCTGGCCGTCGCCGAGACCCTCGGCCTCGGCGAGCGTGGCCGCTACATCGTGGCCGCCACCTTCGGCAACGTCCACGGCGTGTACAAGCCGGGCCACGTCAAGCTGCGCCCGAGCGTGCTCAAGGAGATCCAGGAGGCCGTCGGCGCCAAGTACGGCAAGGAGAAGCCGTTCTCGCTGGTCTTCCACGGCGGCTCCGGCTCCACCCTGGAGGAGATCCGCGAGTCGATCTCGTACGGCGTGGTGAAGATGAACATCGACACCGACACGCAGTACGCCTTCACCCGCCCGATCGTGGACCACATGTTCCGCAACTACGACGGCGTGCTGAAGGTCGACGGCGAGGTCGGCAACAAGAAGGCCTACGACCCGCGCTCGTACGGCAAGGCCGCCGAGGCCGGCATGGCCGCGCGCATCGTCGAGGCGTGCCAGCAGCTCAAGTCCGCGGGCACCAAGCTCAAGTAGTCAGGGCACGGCCCGGCGGGAAACGCGAAGCCGCATTCTTGTATCGGTCTTCGGTTCCCACCGGGCCGCCCATACCCGTGTGGCTCTTGGACGGGTAAGACTGTCCCCATGGAATCGCACGAGAACCTCCTTGCCGGCCCGCCGCCCACCCTGCTGCCGGACAACCCCGAAGCGCGGCAGATGCTCGAGTCGGGCGCCAAGGCGGCCGACGTGGCAGCCCGTTTCCCCGCCTACTCCGCGGCCTGGGCCGCTCTCGCCGACGACTACTTCGCCGCGGGTCACGCCGTCACCTCGTACGCGTTCGCGCGCACCGGTTATCACCGGGGTCTCGACCAGCTGCGCCGGGCGGGCTGGAAGGGGCACGGGCCGATCCCGTGGGAGCACGAGCCCAACCGGGGGTTCCTGCGCTGTCTGAACGCCCTGGCCCGGGCGGCACAGGCGATCGGCGAGAAGGACGAGGCCGAGCGCTGCGCCCAGTTCCTGCGTGACAGCAGCCGGGAGGCCGCGGAGGCGCTCGCACCCAACCCCTGAACGATCTCTTTAACGAATTGCCTGGATGACTCCTGGACAAACCGCCCAAACGGGGCATTAAGCGGGACAATCAATCCGTCTTGTGACTTAAGACTCCGTTCACCGTCGGCATGCCCCTCAGGTAGTCTCTGTGTGCAAGAGGCCCCTGCCGCGCTTGCGTCAGGGGCTTTTCGTCTTGGTGCGGGAGTTGAACCATGCCGGCTGTCGTTCTCGTTGGCGCCCAGTGGGGCGATGAGGGCAAGGGGAAGGCCACCGACCTGCTTGGTGGTGACGTCGACTACGTCGTGCGTTACCAGGGTGGCAACAACGCGGGCCACACCGTCGTCATCGGCGACCAGAAGTACGCGTTGCACCTGCTTCCGACGGGCGTGCTCTCCCCCGACGTGGTCCCGGTGATCGGCAACGGCGTGGTGGTGGACCCGGGCGTGCTGCTCGGCGAGATCGACGGGCTGGCCGAGCGGGGCATCTCCTGCGACCGGCTGCTGATCTCGGCCAACGCTCATTTGATCATGCCCCAGCACAAGGCCATCGACAAGGTCAGCGAGCGTTTCCTGGGCAAGGCCAAGATCGGCACGACCGGCCGCGGCATCGGCCCGGCGTACGGCGACAAGATCTACCGCATGGGCATCCGGGTCCAGGACCTGCTCGACCCCGGCATCCTCGGCAAGAAGATCGAGGCCGCGGTGGGCGAGAAGAACCAGATCCTCACCAAGATCTACAACCGTCGCGGGATCGACCCGGCGAAGGTGCTGGAGGAGTACCTCGGCTACGCCGAGCGGCTGCGCCCCCACATCGCCGACACCTCGCTCGTGCTCTCGCGGGCGCTCGACCAGGACAAGGTCGTGCTTCTGGAGGGCGGGCAGGGCACGCTGCTCGACATCGACCACGGCACCTATCCCTTCGTGACCTCCAGCTCGCCCACCTCCGGCGGCGCCTGCGCCGGCTCCGGCATCCCGCCCACCCGCCTGACCAGGATCATCGGCATCCTCAAGGCGTACACCACGCGCGTGGGGTCCGGGCCGTTCCCGACGGAGCTGCTCGACGAGCAGGGCGACTGGCTGCGCCAGACCGGCGGCGAGTACGGCGTCACCACCGGCCGCAACCGCCGCTGCGGCTGGTTCGACGCGGTCATCGCGCGGTACGCCACCCGGATCAACGGCGTGACCGACTTCTTCCTGACCAAGCTCGACGTGCTGTCCGGCCTGGAGCGGATCCCGGTCTGCGTGGCGTACGACGTGGACGGCGTCCGCCACGACGAGATCCCCATGACGCAGACCGAGTTCCACCACGCCACGCCGATCTACGAGGAGCTGCCCGGCTGGCAGGAGGACATCACCGGCGCCAAGACGTTCGAGGACCTGCCGCCGAACGCGCAGGCGTACGTCAGGGCGCTGGAGGAGATGAGCGGCGCCCCGATCTCCGCCATCGGCGTCGGTCCGGGCCGCACGCAGACCATCCAGATTCGTTCCCTGATCTGATGGTTCGTGGGGTACGCGCCCGGAACCGGCGGGTTCCGGGCCGCGGACGGGCGAGGCGGTAAGGTACGCCGCTGTGCATGGATACGTTGAGCTGCACGGGCACCGTGGAGCGCGGGGCCTGCGGCCCGAGAACACCCTGCCCGGCCTGGCGTTCGCGCTGGAGCTGGGGGTCGACGCACTCGAGTTCGACGTCGCCATGTCCGCGGACGGACAGCTCGTGCTCACCCACGACCTGCACGTGTCCGCGGTCACCAGCGCCGACACGGGCATGGCCGTTCCCGGCGACGAGATGTTCCCCTACGTCGGCAAGCCGATCATCGCGCTCACCCTGCCGCAGCTGCGCACCCTCGACGTCGGCGTACGGCTGCCCGAGCGGCCGGACGACCGCTTCGCGCTCACGCAGGTGCCGCTGCCGGACACCCGGATGCCGACGCTCGGGGCGGTGCTCGGCCTGATCGGCGCCCTCGGCGCCGACCACGTGCGCCTCCACGTGGAGCTGAAGTCCGATCCGACCCGTCCCGACCTGTGCGCCGACCCGCGCCGCTTCGTCGAGGAGGTCGTCCACGAGCTCGACCGGCACGACCGGCTGTCGAGGGCGGCGCTGCTCAGCTTCGACTGGCGCCTCCTGGAGATCGCCCGGCCGATGCTGGAGCGGCGGTACGCCCTGGTCGAGCGCGACACGATGACCCCCGCCTGGATGAACGGCATCCGTCTCGGCGAGGTCGGCGGCGACCTCGCGGCGGCGGCCGCGGCGGTGGGGGCGACGGCGTTGTCCCCCGACCGCGTGCTCGTCGACGAGGCGCTGATGACGGGGGCGGCCCGGCAGAACCTGCCGGTCGTCGTCTGGACGGTCAACGACGCCGACGAGGCCGCCCGGCTGATCGACATGGGGGTGGCCGGGATCGTCACCGACTACCCCGACCGCATGCGCCGCCTCTGGAAGGCCCGCGGCCTGCCGCTGCCCGGCCCGGTGACCCCGCTACGGCCCGTAGGAGCCTGAGCCGTACAGCGCAAAGGAAGAGCCCCGCCGTGGGCGGTTTCACAACCACCGAGGCGGGGCTCCAGGGTCACCCACAAGAATGGCTTCACAGCCGACGTACAGCCAAGCGCACCGGACCGTGCCCGTCAAGTAGCCGAGCGTCACCCGCCCCTGCGTGTCGCCGTCACACGGCCCGCTCGGCTCACTCCTCCACGGACAGCGCGCCGGACGGGCAGAGCTGCATGGCCCTCTTCACCCCGGACTCGAGGTCGGCCGGAGGCTCGGCGTCGAGCACCACGACCGTGCCGTCGTCCTCGCTCTGGTCGAACACCCGGGGCAGCGTGAGCACGCACATCCCCGCACCGATACACCGTCCGGTGTCCGCCTTGATCTTCATCGTTCCCCCTGCGACCTTCCTCACCACAGCACCGGCAGGCGGTGCACACCATAGATGGCCATATTGGACCGCATCGGCACCTCGTGCGCGGGCACGGCCAGGCGCAGGTTGGGGAAGCGGCGCAGCAGGGCGGGATAGGCGATGCGCATCTCGATCCGGGCGAGCTGCTGGCCGAGGCACTGGTGGATGCCGTGCCCGAAGCTCAGATGCCCGTGCGCCGGCCGGGTCACGTCGAGCGTGTCGCCGCCCTCGAACCGCTCGGGATCGCGGTTCGCCGCCGCCACCGACAGCGTCACGGCCTCGCCTGCCCTGATCAGGCAGCCGCCGACCTCCACGTCCTCCAGGGCCGTACGGGTGGGTCCGATGTGCACGATGCTGAGGTAGCGCAGCAGCTCCTCCACCGCGTTCTCGACGGCGGCCGGGTCGTCCCGCACGACGGCGAGCTGGTCGGGGTTCGTCAGCAGCGCGAACGTGCCCAGGCCGAGCATGTTGGCGGTCGTCTCGTGGCCCGCGATGAGCAGCAGCAGCCCGACGCCGCCGATCTCCTCGTGCGTCAGCTCCCCGCCCGCGACCAGGCCGCTCAGGATGTCGTCGGCGGGCTCCTTGGCCTTCGCCAGGACGAGGCCGTGCAGGTAGGAGTACAGGTCCTGCACCGCGGCCCGGCCCTCCTCGATCGAGGAGCTCAGGTTCAGCAGCACCGCCGAGTCGTGCTGGAACTTCCCCCGGTCCTCGTACGGCACGCCGAGCAGCTCGCAGATGACCAGCGAGGGGATGGGGAGTGCGAACGACTCGACGAGGTCGGCGGGGGCGCCCTCGCGCTCCATGGCGTCGAGGCGGCTCTCGGTGATCTCCTGGATCCTCGGTTCGAGCTGCTTCATCCGCCGCACCGTGAACTGCCCGGTCAGCAGGCGGCGATAGCGGGTGTGGGCGGGGGCGTCCATGCGGATGAAGAACCCCGGCGTCAGCGGCTCACTGCGGAACTCGCTGCGCTGGGGGATCGGCGAGTGCAACAGTTCGGGGCGGGTGCTGAAGCGGTTGTCGGCCAGGATGGCACGCGCCTCGGCATAACCCGTCACCAGCCAGCCCTCGTGCCCGTCCGCGTACGTCATCCGCTGGATCGGCGCCTCGGCGCGGCGGCGTGCCAGTTCGTCCGGTGGGTCGAAGGCACGTTCGCGAGCGAGGGGATAGGTGGCCAGCCGGGGTGTCGCCTCTGTCATGACACGCTCCTGCGAGAGTGGAAACGGTCGATGTGTCGAGCGGCCCGCTCCCCCCACCTAACAACATCATTTGACAGATAGCAATGACCGATTGTTCATGATTCCGGTCACGAAGCGTACGCAGTCCGAAACGGTCGGCACCCGCCGGGACGCCCGTGGGGCGGCGTCCCGGGGGAAAAGGGGAGGTCAGAGCCAGCCGTTGCGGCGGAAGGCGCGGTGCAGGAGCGTGCAGGCGACGACCATCACGCCGATGACGATCGGGTAGCCGTAGACCGACCGCAACTCGGGCATGTGCTCGAAGTTCATCCCGTAGATGCCGGCGATCATCGTGGGGACCGAGATGATCGCCACCCACGAGGAGATCTTGCGCATGTCCTCGTTGGCGAGGGCGTTGGAGCGGGCCAGCGCGGCCTGGAGGATCGAGTCGGACAGCTCGTTGGACGCCTGGACCGCCTCGCACACGCGGGACAGGTGGTCGCCGACGTCGCGGAAGTACTCACGCATCTCGGAGGGGATGCTGCGCCGCTGGGGAAGAGCGTTGAAGGGGGTCTGGAGCGGTCCGACCGCGCGCTTGAGCTCCAGCATCTCGCGCTTGAGCTGGTAGATCCGGTTGATGTCGCGGGAGCTGACCTCCGCGAAGACGGCCGCCTCGACCTCTTCGAGCTCGGCCTGCATGAGGTCGGCGACCTGAAGGTACTTGTCCACGACGTGGTCGGCGATGGCGTGCAGGACGCCGGTCGGGCCGCGGGCGATCAGCTTCGGCTTGGCCTCCAGCTTCTCGCGGATCTCACCGAGCGGGCAGTAGCGGCCGTGCCGTACGGTCACGACGAAGTCGGGCCCGACGAACACCATGATCTCGCCGGTGCCGATGATCTCGCTGCTCGCCGCCGCCACCTCGTGGTCGAGGAACGCCACGGTCTTGAGCACCACGAACAGCGAGTCGCCGTAGCGCTCGACCTTGGGACGCTGGTGGGCCTTGATGGCGTCCTCTACGGCGAGCGGGTGCAGGCCGAACACCTCGGCGAGCCACTCGACCTCGGGCGCGGCGGGCTCGTGCAGCCCGACCCAGACGTACGCGTCGGGCACCTCGTTGACCTCGTTGTGCTCGCGTACCAGGCGCACGGCCTCGGGAATGCCGCCGGCCTCGACCTTCTTGCCGCCGACGTACGCGCCGAACTCGACGAGGGAATTGCTCGGCGGCACACAGCGGACGATCGGCTCCACGTTCTTCATGGGCGCCGCGCCGAGGCGCGTGGGCATGACCCGGGTGTGCCTGTTGATGCGGGGAAAGAGCAGAGAGGAGCGCATGGCGGTCCCTTCCCGCCCGAGCCGGCACGCTCTACGCGCGACGTGATGTCACCCCTTCATACAGGCGTGAGCTGCCCCTCGGGCTTCAGTTTCGGAGTGGTCGGGAATGCGCACGACGTACGTGCGCGAGCACGTACTGACGGGATCACCAGAATTCATCCCAGACCACCTCCAATCGCCACGAGACAGCGCGAAGCCTGTCTAACCTACCACACGGCCGTTGGACACCTGTTCCAGCGTACCCGCGTCAAGTGCCGTCGATCATGCACTTCTTGCCAAAAAGCGCCCGTACAAACTGGCCATCGATGTGTATCCACCCCCAAACCGCTCCGCCTGGGCGCGGGGACGGCGCGACGCCGGGGTCGCCGCGCCGGCGGGTGTCGGGGGCGGCGGCGCGGGGACGGCGGCGCGGGGACGGCGGCGCGGGGACGGCGGCGCGGGGACGGCGGCGCGGGGACGGCGGCGCGGGGACGGCGGCGCGGGGACGGCGGCGCGGGGACGGCGGCGCGGGGGCGTGGCGCGGGGACGGCGGCGCGGGGGCGGCGGCGCGGGGGCGATGGCGCGGGGGCGATGGCGCGGGGGCGGTGGTGCCGCGCCGGAGGTGTGGCGGGCAAAGACTGCGACAATGGTCGGGTGCGCGTACTTGTCATCGGTTCCGGGGGTCGTGAGCACGCTCTGTGCCGGGCCCTGCGGCTCGACCCCGCCGTCGTAGAGGTCCACTGCGCCCCCGGCAACGCCGGGATCGCCGAGGTGGCCACCCTGCACCAGGTCACGCCCACCGACGGGGCGGCCGTGACCGCGCTCGCCGAACGGCTGGGCGCCGACCTCGTCGTGATCGGCCCCGAGGCGCCGCTGGTCGCCGGGGTCGCCGACGCGGTCAGGGCCGCCGGGATCGCCTGCTTCGGCCCGTCGGCGGAGGCGGCGCGGATCGAGGGGTCCAAGGCGTTCGCGAAGGACGTGATGACCGCCGCCGGGGTGCCGACCGCCCGTGCGTACACCTGCACCACGCAGGAGGAGGCCGCGGCGGCGCTCGACGCGTTCGGCGCGCCGTACGTCGTGAAGGACGACGGGCTGGCCGCGGGCAAGGGCGTGGTCGTGACCGACAGCCGCGAGGAGGCCCTGGAGCACGCCAGGGCATGCGGCCGGGTCGTCATCGAGGAGTTTCTCGACGGCCCCGAGGTGTCGCTGTTCGCGCTGTGCGACGGGACCGATGCGGTTGCTTTGCAGCCCGCCCAGGACTTCAAGCGGGCCTACGACGGCGACAAGGGCCCCAACACCGGCGGCATGGGGGCCTACACCCCGCTGCCGTGGGCCCCGGAGGGCCTGTCCGAGCGGGTGATGGCCGAGATCGTGCGCCCGACCGTGGCCGAGATGGCGCGGCGCGGCACGCCGTACACGGGAGTGCTGTACGCCGGGCTGGCGCTGACCTCGTCCGGGCCGCGGGTCATCGAGTTCAACGCGCGGTTCGGCGACCCGGAGACCCAGGTCGTGCTCGACCGGCTGGAGACCCCCCTGGGCGGGCTGCTGCTCGCGTGCGCGACCGGCACGCTCGCCGGGCATCCGCCGCTGCGGTGGCGGGACGGCGCGGCCGTGACCGTGGTGCTCGCCGCCGAGAACTACCCGGCCGACCCGGTGAAGGGCGACCCGATCGCCGGGCTCCCTGTGACGGTCGAGGGCGCGTACGTGCTGCACGCGGGCACGGCCCTCGACGAGGCCAACCGGGTCGTGTCGAACGGCGGGCGGGTGCTCAACGTGGTCGGCACGGGCGCCGACGTCGCCCAGGCCAGGGCCCGGGCCTACGAGGCGCTGGAGCAGATCACGATGCGCGGCTCCCACCACCGCTCCGACATCGCCCTCGCCGCAGCGTCCTCCTGACGCCTGACGATCGGTGATGTCCGCGTAACGGTTGGTGCACGACCGGTGTGCGGACATACGATCTGATCAGCGGAGGGGAGGGCGCATGGCCGCGGTCGCCAGGCCACGGGTCGAGGAGATCCGTCTCGCGCACCTCCCTGGCCTGGTGCGCGACGGACGGCTGCGCATTCCGTCCTTCCAGCGTTCCTTCCGCTGGGACCGGGACGACGTCGTCAGGCTGTTCGACAGCGTCCTGCGCGGCTATCCCATCGGCGCCCTGCTCATGTGGCAGCGTCCGGCCGCCGCCGCGCGTCCAGACATCGGGCCGCTGAGGATCGACGCGCCCGAGGCGGCCGACGCGTGCTGGGTGGTGGACGGCCAGCACCTCGTTCATCCTCGTGACGTCCCCGCTCGGGCCATCCGTGCGGCGATCGGCCAGGCGGACCCCGAGATTCTGCGGAGCCACGTCATCGACGAGGCCGCCCTGCGCGATCTTCCAGAACACGAGGACCTCTTCCTCGCGCGCCGTTTCGACCAGCTCGCGACGGCGATCGAGGAGCACGTCCAGGAGAACGCGCTCTTCGGTTTCCCGGACGGTCCCGATCTGATCAGGCCAGAGTGAGCGCATGAGCACACAGACCACCGCTCAGGTGTTGCTCGGCGAACGCCCGGTCGGCATGCTCACGATGCGAGCGGGCCGGGTGACCTTCGAGTACACGGACCGAGGGCCCGTTCCCGCCGTTCGTGGGTGATCACATCGAGGTGCGGCCGCGGACGCTCCCGCTGCTCAAGGCGCGGTGAAGAGCTGGGAAGATGGAACGGTGAAGCACCTGCACTCCGGCAAGGTACGTGACCTCTACGAGACCCCCGACGGGCTGCTGCTGATGGTCGCCTCCGACCGCATCTCGGCCTTCGATTACGTGCTCGAACCCGGTATCCCCGACAAGGGGGAGATCCTCACCCGGCTGTCCCTGTGGTGGTTCGAGCAGCTCAAGGACGTGGTCCCCAACCACGTGGTCTCGACCGACGTCCCGGCGGAGTTCGCCGGCCGCGGCGTGCTGTGCCGCAGGCTGCGGATGGTGCCGGTGGAGTGTGTGGCACGCGGATACCTCACCGGCTCCGGGCTGGTGGACTACCGCAGGGAGGGCGTCGTCTCCGGCGTGCCGCTCCCCGAAGGGCTCACCGACGGGTCCAGGCTGCCCGAGCCCATCTTCACGCCGTCGACCAAGGCCCCCATGGGCGAGCACGACGAGCCCATGACGTACGAGGAGGTCGTGGGCGAGGTGGGCGAGGACGTGGCCGAGCAGCTGCGCCGGATCACCCTCGACGTCTACAGCCGCGGCGCCGAGATCGCGTTGGAACGCGGCATCATCCTGGCCGACACGAAGATCGAGCTGGGCTGGGACGCCGAAGGCGTGCTGACGCTGGGCGACGAGGTGCTGACGCCCGACTCATCCCGCTTCTGGCCATTGGACGAGTGGGAGCCCGGCCACTCCCAGCCGTCGTTCGACAAGCAGTTCGTCCGAAATTGGCTGCTGTCCCCCGAATCGGGCTGGGACAGGTCGTCCGGCGAGGCGCCCCCGCCGCTGCCCGACGAGATCGTCGAGCGCACCCGCAGCCGTTATGTCGAGGCGTACGAGCGGCTCACCGGCGAGCGTTTCCGCGGCTGAATCACACAGGTCACGCAAGTAGTCTCAAGTGACTCGTTCCCCCATGCGTTCTGGGGGTAGTTCCTCCCCGAAACTCCTGGAACAGCGGCTACTCTAGGCCGATCGTCCTCGCCGACGCGTCGGGTGCCGGCTGACGGGAGTCCCCCATCCTTCCCCCGAAATAGGAGCAATTCATGGTCCGTTACCGCGTGCGCGGTGGCAACGTACTGCGTGGAACCGCCTTCATCCAGGGCGCGAAGAACGCCGTACTGCCCATGATCGGGGCGGCGCTGCTCGCGGCCGAGGGCCGCACGGTGCTCCGCAACGTGCCCGTCATCGAGGACGTGCGCCGGGCGGTCGAGCTCGCGCAGGCCGTGGGCGCGAAGGTGGAGTTCCACGAGAGCGAGCGGACGCTCGTCATCGACGCCTCCCGCCTGACCAGCCCGGTCCTGCCCGCGGAGATCGCCCGCCGGTTCCGGGGGTCGGTGCTGTTCGTCCCCGCGCTGCTCCACCGCCTGGGCGAGGCGATCATCGAGGGCATCGGCGGGTGCAACCTCGGCAGCCGCAACCTCGACTTCCACTACCTGGGCTACAAGCGCCTGGGCGCGATGGTGGACGAGGGCGAATCCGTCATCCACATCAAGGCCGGCGGCCTGATCGGCGCCCCGCTCTACCTCGACACCCCGTCGCACACCGGCACCGAGAACCTGATCATGGCCGCCTCGCTGGCGCGGGGCACCACCGTCATCGAGAACGCGGCCCTCGAACCCGAGGTGCTCGACGTCATCACGATGCTGACCCGGATGGGCGCGCGCATCCGCGGCGGCGGCACGGGCTTCATCACGGTCGAGGGCGTCGACGAGCTGACCGCGGTCGAGCACACCGTCATGCCCGACCGGCTCGACGCGGGCGTCTTCGCGATGGCCGCCGCGATCACCGGTGGCGAGGTCAGCCTGGTCGGCGCCTCCCTGGAGCACCTCGGCGTGGTCCGGTGGAAGCTGGAGCAGATGGGCGTCGAGTTCGAGACCCACGGCGCGGTCCTCCAGGTGCGCCGCAACCGCCCGCTGCGGCCGATCAACGTCATCACCGACACCTACCCCGGCTTCGCGACCGACCTGCAGTCGCCGCTGATGACCGTGGCCTGCCTCGCCGAGGGCTCCAGCTACATCCACGAGCGGATCTTCGACGGCCGCTTCGCGCTCGCGGGCGAGCTGAACAAGATGGGGGCGAACGTCGAGGTCGAGGGCAGCCGGGCCGTCGTGCACGGACCGACGCCGCTGCACGGCACCGAGGTGACGGCGCACGACCTGCGGTCGGGCATCGCGCTCGTGCTGGCCGGGCTCGCGGCGGAGGGCGAGACCACGATCGGGTCCGGATATCTGATCGACCGGGGCCACGCCGCGCTCGCGCAGCGTATGCAGGCTCTCGGCGCAGATGTGGTGCGTGAAATTTCCACTTCGGACGAGGGGTGAGTCCGGAAACCTTTACTAATGCCCTGACCAGCGCAGATCTTCCGATTTAAGGAACCCCCCAGACCACCCAGAATGGTATTCCGGTAAATCTGGGCGTGACATTACGGCCTTAACCAGCGATCGTTCCAAAGAGAAGCCACAACAACGAGGGCGACGTGGGATGGGACGAACATTGGTCGAACGCACGGAAGACACTCCGCGCGGGTCACGTCTGGGCACGGTGACACCCGACCTCACCATCGGCGTGGTGGGGTCACACGATCTGGTCGAGCGGGTGATGCTCATGGGGCACTCGGCTGCCCCGGTGCCCTGCCGGCTGGTCGCCGCCGCATACCGAGACGAGCAGGAGGCGGCGGACAAGGTGACCCGGCTCGGTCCGGGTGTGGACGCATGCCTGTTCGCGAGTCCGGTGCCTTTCGAGCTCGCCCGGCGAGCCGGCGTGCTCACGATGCCGGCCACGCATGTGCAGCTCGGCGGGGCCGCGCTCGTGGCGGCGATCGCACGGGCCGCGCTGGACGAGCGGATCGATCCGCGCCGGGTGAGCCTCGACGTGCTCGGCCGGCCGGACATCGACGAGGCGTACACGGACCTCAACCTCTCCTCCGGTGAGGTCCACAGCCGAGACGAGCCGGGCCCGGTGGGCACGATCACCGCCTTCCACGAGCGGTTGTTCCGCCAGGGGGCCACGACGGGCGCGCTCACGTGCGTCCAGGGCGTGGCCGACCGGCTGACCGCCGCCGGGGTGCCGGTGGTGCCCGTCAGGCCGACCTCCGCGGCCGTCCGTACGGCACTGCACACGGCGGCGCTGCTCGGCGCCCGCCACCGGCTGGAGGAGTCGCAGCTCACGGTCGTGCTGGTCGAGGTGCCGACGCTGCGCGAGCCCGTACGGCGGGCCGCGCCGCGCTACTGGCGCGACGAGCTGCGGCTGTCGCTGCACCGCCTGCTGGTGCAGGAGGCCAACCGGATCAACGCGAGCGTGTGGCCGATCGACGACCACAGCTATCTCGTGGTCGCGACGAAGGGCTCGATCTCGACGGCCACGGACGGGTTCCGGGTGCTGCCGTTCGCCGCCAGGATCCGCGAGGAGCTGGGTCTGGCGGTCGAGGTGGGTGTGGGGATGGGCCGCACCACGCACGAGGCCGAGACGCACGCCAGGGGCGCGCTCGCGCGCACCCAGGGCGGCAAGCAGCCGCAGGGCTTCGCCGTGGACCGGGAGGGCCGCGCACTGGTGCCGCCGCCCCGGATGCCTCCCCAGCCGGGCGGACCGGTCAAGCCCAAAGGGGTCGAGGTGCTGGCGCGCCTGGCCGCCAAGCTGGAGGGCGGCGACACGGTCGTCGACGCGGAGGGCGCCGGACGCATGCTCGGGGTGACCCCCCGCACGGCCAGGCGGTTGCTGCGCACGCTGGTTGACGAGGGACTCGCGTGGCCGCTTCCGCCCAACCGCACCCCCCAGCCGGGCCGGCCGCGGCAGCTCTACCGGCTGATCGTGGAGAAGCTGAACCGGTAATCGCCGTCCGGAAACAACGGTCTATTGTCATGACCCATGGAACGAAACGGTCATGACGCACGGGTGTGGCTGGCGCTGGCCGCCGTGTACGTGGTGTGGGGCTCGACGTACCTCGGCATCGCCATCGCCATCCAGACCCTTCCGCCGATGACAAGCGGTGGACTCCGTTTCGTCGCGGCGGCGCTGGTTCTCGGCACGGTCCTGCTCGTCAGGGCCGTGCCGCTCCGCATGCGGTGGAAGGAGTTCGGCGGCGCCGCGCTCGTCGGGCTGCTGCTCCTCGCCGGAGGCAACGGCATGGTCGCCGTGGCCGAGCAGCACATCTCCAGCGGCCTGGCCGCGCTGCTCGTCGCCTCCACCCCGCTGTGGCTGATCGTGCTCAGGACGATGTTCAGGGACCGGCCGCACGTGCTGACGCTGGCCGGCGTGCTGGTGGGCTTCGCCGGGGTCGCCTTCCTCTCCCTGCGGGGCGGCGGCGCGTCCGGCAGCGGCGTAGGCATCACCATCGTGCTGCTGGGCTCGCTGTCGTGGTCGGTGGGGTCGTTCATCTCCCCCCGGATCCCGATGCCGAAGAACCCCTTCGTGGCCAGCACGGTCGAGATGGCCGTGGGCGGCGTCGCCCTGCTGGTCATGGGTCTCGTGCAGGGCGAACGGCTGCACCTCGCCGAGGTGAGCTGGCAGTCGTGGACGGCCCTGGCCTACCTGGTGCTGGTGGGCTCGCTCGTGGGCTTCACCTCCTACATCTGGCTGCTCGGCCACGCGCCGATCTCGCTCGTGTCCACCTACGCGTACGTGAACCCCGTGGTGGCGGTGCTGCTCGGGATGGCGGTGCTGGCGGAGCCGGTCACCGCGGCCATGCTCGTGGCGGGGGTCCTGATCGTCGTGGGGGTCGCGCTGGTGGTCTCCACCGAGCGCCGTGGGAGGCCCGCGACGCCGCCGGAGGAGGAGGCCCCCGCGGGCCCCGGACGCGTCACGGCGCCCCAGCCGGCCGTCGAGCCGTGAATGCGAGCCGCCGCACCGTGAGCATGAGCCGGGCCGGGAATCCGAGCCGGACCTGGAACCCGGGCCGAACCGGAAACCGGGCCGAACCGGAAACCGGGCCGAACCGGAAACCGGGCCGAACCGGAAACCGGGCCGAACCGGAAACCGGGCCGAACCGGGAAACGGGGACCGAACGGGAAACGGGGCCGGCTTGGCGAGGCATGAGAGCGAAATCGGTAATTCGAGGCCGCGCGCGAATCGGACGCATGATTTCGCTGCGATCCGCCGACTATCCCGCGATATTCGCACGACAAATGCGAGGGCATCCCGCGGCGGTCAGGGTGGGCGACTCCATGGACGGCCGCACGCGATATACAAGATCGCTGACAACCGGATCATGACAGGACCCGGAAGGGTTCACTGACACTGCTTTGCGAGGAACCGCGCGATGTTCGAGAAGTTCACCGATCGAGCACGACAGGTCGTCGTCCTGTCCCAGAACGAGGCCCGGACGCTCGGCCACTCATCCATCGACACCGAGCACATCCTGCTCGGTCTGCTCCGCGAAGGCGGTGGCCTGGCGGCCCAGGTTCTCACGAGCCTGGGCCTGAGCCTTGAGGACGCGCGCCTCCGGGTCAAGGAGACCATCGGCCACGGCCGGTCCGCCACGGCGGAGCCCCTGCCGTTCACCCCGACCGCCTCCGCGGTCCTCCAGGCGTCGAACGAGGAGTCCGTGCGGCGCGGCCACGACCGCATCGGCACCGAGCACATCCTGCTCGCGCTCCTCCGCGATCACGAGACCGTGGCGACGCGGGTGCTGGTCGCCTCCGGAGCCGATCCCGGCCACGCGGCGCGGGCCACGGAGGAGCTCATCCGGCAGTACTACCCGGCCTCCTAGCGGGGTGCGGAAACCCCGCCCCTCGCGAACGGCCCCCTGGCGGGGTGCGGAAACCCCGCTCCTCGCGAAGCCTGGGGGACGTTCACAGATCTTGGGCAAGCCGGCAGGTGGCGGAGACCGTTGCCGGTCTGCACCAGACGTATCCACGGGCCTGGGGCAAGTCGGTCACTGCGCCGGAAGGAAACTCCGGTCCTCGCGAAACCCGCTCCGCTGGGCCTTCGCTGCGGTCCTCGTTCCCTTCCGCTCCGCTCCCTCCACCCCGTGGACGTTGCTAGGAGTCCTTCCGGAACGCCTCGGCGGCGGCGAGGAAGACGTCGTTGGCCTCGCTGTCGCCGATGGAGATCCGGGCCCCCTCGCCGGCGAACGGGCGCACCGCGACCCCGACGGCCGCGCACTTCTCGGCGAACTCCATCGTGCGCTCGCCGAGGCGCAGCCAGACGAAGTTGGCCTCGGTGGGCGGGACGGTCCAGCCCTGCGACAGCAGCGTCTCCCTGACCCGGGCGCGCTCCTTGATCACGGTCTCGACCCGCTCGTGCAGCTCGTCCTCGGCCTTCAGGGACGCGATCGCGGCCGCCTGGGCGAGGTGGTTGACCGCGAACGGCAGCAGCGTCTTGCGGACCGCGGCGGCCACGGGCTCCTGCCCGATCAGGTAGCCGACCCGCAGCCCCGCCAGGCCGTACGCCTTGGAGAACGTGCGCAGGACGGCGACGTTGGGGCGCTCGCGATAGAACGTGAGACCGTCCGGCACGTCCGCGTCCCTGACGTACTCCCGGTAGGCCTCGTCGAGGACGACGAGGACGTTCTCGGGCACGCGGTCGAGGAACCGCGTGAGCTCGTCGGCCCGGTTGACCGTGCCGGTCGGGTTGTTGGGGTTGCAGACGAAGACCAGGCGCGTCTCCGGCGTGATGGCGTCGGCCATGGCGTCGAGGTCGTGCGTCTCGTCGCGCAGCGGCACCTCGATCGAGGTGGCGCCCGCGAAGCCGACCAGCATCGGGTAGGCCTCGAACGAGCGCCAGGCGTACATCACCTCGGCGCCGGGCTCGCCCACCGCCTCCAGGATCTGCTGGGCGACCGCGACCGATCCGGCACCCAGCGCCACGTGGTCGTACGGCACGCCGAGCCGCTCGGCGAGCGTCTCGGTGAGCCGGACCGCGCCGGGATCGGGGTAGCGGTTGACGTCCGTGGCCGCCCGCGCGATCGCTTCAAGCACCGACGGCAGGGGTCCGAAGGGGTTCTCGTTGGAGGACAGCTTGTAGGAGCGGCCGTCCGGTGAGACCACGGCCTTGCCCGGCTTGTAGGCCGGCACGGTGTCGAGGATCGAGCGGAATCGAGGCATGCCCTAACGATAGGAGATCCGCCTGTCCCGGCGGCACCCCGCACGCCCCCTGTGGATAACTCTCCTGCCCCGGTCTTACTGGTAGTAGGCGTAGAGCGTCTTCCAGCTGCCGGCGTACTGGCAGGTGAGGGACGGCTTGGTGGCCTTGCGCTCGGAGCAGACCTTGAGCTCGACCTCGCCGACGTTCTTGATGGTGAAGGCGAAGGTCTTCTTCGCGCCGTACGAGCAGGTGCGGTAGTTGCGGTAGGCCAGGTGCGGCTTGTTGGCGGCGTCGAAGTAGCTGACGCGGAACAGGGCCCAGCCGCAGGTGGACGACGTGTGGTTCAGGCTGGTGACCTTGCCGGTGACCTTGACGTACGGCGCGGGCCGGCTCCGGTCGCTCTTGGCCGCGGCGATCAGCGAGCCGCTGACCTTGGCCTTCGACCCGGTGGCGTAGTAGGGGCCCCAGGACTTGGCGGCGGTGGCCTCGGCGGCCGTCGCGGTCGCGAGCGGGGCGAGGGCCAGGATGCCGGCAGCGAGCGTGATGCCTGCGAGGGAGCGGGTGAGGGTCATGGCTGGGGGTCCTTTCCTCGTCGTTGCCGGCAGTGTGTCCCGGGCCGCTTTCAAGGCCCTTGACGCCCGCTGAACCGACAACGCCCGCCGTACCGCGCCCGCTGAACCGACGACGCCCGCCGCCCGCATGCGGCCGCGCGCTTCGCCGCTCGCGCACGCGGAAGCGCCCACGAACAGCCAGGGGGAACAGCCAGGGGGAACAGCCACCCGCCGAAACGGTGAAGCGTGTCCCAGGCGTGTGTCTCGCCAGGGGAAGCGGACGACTCCGAGGACCGCGCAGAACCGCAGCAGGTCGCGCACGCAACCGGGACGGTCCGGGGGAACGGCCGGCGCGGCCGGTCAGGTGCGCAGCATGGGCGGGTGGAGCAGCACGGCGGGGCCCCGGCGGTAGAGCATGGCGGGACGGCCGCCGTCGCGGGTCGTGGTGCGCCCGGTGGGCACGAGGAAGCCCTCGGTCTTGGTGACCTTCCGGTGGAAGTTTCGCGGGTCGAGCGGGCGTCCCCAGACGATCTCGTAGACGCGGCGCAGCTCCGCGACGGTGAACTCGGGCGGGCAGAAGGCCGCGCCGAGCGAGGTGTATTCGAGCTTGCCCCGCGCCCGCTCCACGCCGTCGAGCATGATCCTGCGGTGGTCGAAGGCCATCTCGGTCAGCTCGGCCACCGGCTGCCAGCTCATGTGGGCCTCGGTGGACGCGGGCAGGTCGGGAGCGAGACCCAGATAGGCCACGCTGACCACCCGCTGGCGCGGGTCGCGGTCCGGATAGCCGTAGGTCTGAAGCTGTTCCAGATGGACCGGGGCCCCGGGAAGACCGGCCCGTTCGGCCAGCACGCGGGCCGCCGCGGCGGGCAGGTCCTCCTCCAGCTTGATGAACCCGCCGGACAGCGCCCACCGGCCCTCGTACGGCGGCCGGTCGCGCCGCCAGACGAGTGCGCTGAGCTGCTGGGACCTGACGGTGAGCACGACAAGATCCACGCTGACAGGAATACGCGGGATCATGCCCATGACGCTACAGGACGCGGGCCTCGGCTCGAGCCGTCCTGGGTAGGCCGGCCGGGCCCCGCACGGGAGCTTCATCACCGCTCCACACCCTCGTAACCCCCGTCGGGCGTCGCCCGGCACCGTAGGGCCGATGCCGGGCCACGCACGGCCGGGTGGGTCAGAACGCGTTCGTGGGCTTGACGTAGGTCACCCGGAGGTTGAGATAGGTCGCCACGCCGCCGTCATGGCCGCGTACGGCGATCAGGTTGCAGCAGTCGAGGTCGGCCACGGGCACCACGACGTCGATCGCCCCGGCGGCGCACTTGCCGCTCTTGACGCTCTGCACGAGGTGGCCGTTGAAGTAGACCTGCGCGTCGTTGTCCACCGTGCCCTGGATGCGCACCTGCTGGGCGTCGCGCGGCAGGTGGATCCAGTGGCGCACGAGGATGTCGGTGTCGACCGCCCACGGGGTCTTGACGGTGTTCTCGTTGTTCCACGAGCAGGTGCCGTTGGTGGTGCCGAAGCCGGCCTGTCCCAGCGGCCAGCCGCTGTCGTCGAACCCCCGGTCGGCGAAGTCCGGCACCTGGGTCGTGGGGGGCACCTGGCGGTAGGTCCAGCCGGTGCTGTTGTAGTCGAGCGCGGTGACGACGTTCGCACGCCCGCTCGCGGTCTGGGCGGCGGTGGCCGCCGGGGCGGCCAGAGCCATCCCGGTCACCAGCGCGCCCGCCGCGATACCCGCGGGCAGGAGGTTACGAAGTCGGTTCATGTGCGGTCTCCTTGTCGATCGTCGGGTGCCCTGTTGCGGAGGCACCTCGGCGCCGGCGGGGATGGGCCGGCCATCACGCCGCCGCGACATGGAGATCCACTGGCGGCGGCGCAGGCAAAGGAGATCAGCGGGCTGGGCGCGCCGCGCGCGAGCCCCGCCGCGGCATTGCCCGTTCCTTGCCCGGACATTGCCGCACCCTACGCTTGACACGCGCATCACGCCCCTGCACCGCACGCGCCTCCGGCGCGTACCCACTGCGCGCCTCCGGCGCGACACGGCGGCAGGGAGATCAGCCGGTGTTGTGGTAGTAGACGGGCTCGGCGGACTTCCTGCCGTCGGCGGAGGTGACCTCCACCCGCACCCAGACGTCGCCGGGGACCGTGGCCCAGTCCACCGGGATCCAGATCTTCTCCGTGCCCGCGGGCAGCCCCGGGATCGGGGTGGTGTCGTGCCAGCCGACCGTGGCCGAGTCGACGACGCGCGGCGTGTCCAGGCCCGGCCAGCTCAGCGTGACCTTGGCCGAGCCGAGGTGGTAGCCGCGGATCTCCAGGCCGTCCTGTATCTGCCGCGCGCGCCGTTGCGCCTCGATCGGGATCGGGCGGTCCCAGTCGGCCGCGATCTCCTCCGACAGCGACGGCGAGCCGCAGGTGAAGAAGTCGCTCCACATGTACGAGATGATCTTCGACACGTACGGCGCGGCGAGCGTCACCTGGGTGTCCAGCCGGGGCTTGTCCGTACGCCCGCGGGTGCCCTGACGGCCGCAGGGCTCCGCCGAGGTGGACGGCTCGAACGCCTCGACGTTGGCCCACAGCTCCACCTGGATGCCCTCCTGGACCAGGTCCTGGCGGGCCTGCGACATCGCGCGGTAGTAGTCGCGGGTGCTGCCGTAGTAGGCCGTGGCGTACGTGCTCTCCCCGACGACCGGTTTGAGGGTGTCGTCCACCGGCTTGTTCTTCCAGTTGGGCCAGAACAGGCCGACCTTGCCCGTGCCCCGGCCGTCCTGCGGCGCGATGATCTCGACTCCGGTGCGTGCCAGTTGCTTGAAGCCCTGCGCCACCTGGGCGGGCGTGGAGGTGTACTTCACCCGCCTGCGGCTGTCGATGTAGGGGCTCACGAGGATCGGCTTGTCCGGCAGCTCCTGCTCGACGATCAGGTGCTGCTCGGCGTACACCTGGAGCGTGTCGACCTTGCTCGGGTCGGGCCAGTCGCGCAACTGCAGCTCGAACGGCTGATAGACGCCGCCCAGCGACTCGCGGCCCTTGAACCGGTCGCCGTAGTCCTGGAGCACCCGCCGGGTCAGCGTGGTGAGCGTGCCGATGTGGCGGGGGTCGGCCCGGGTCGACTCCTCGGGGTCGCGCGGGGCGAGCGGCAGGGCGGGGAAGACCTTGATGCCGAACCGGTCGCCGAGGTCGAGGAGCTCGCTGAGGCTGTCCCTGGTGCCCGCCGAGACGAGGATCAGGTGATAGCCGCGCCCCTCACGGCTGAAGTCGCAGGTGGGGTCGTCCGAGCCGTCCTCGGGCGCGATGAGCCGGAAGAAGACGGCGTCCCCCACCACGACCTCGTGCTCCATCTGGGGGCAGCGGAAGATGCCGGGGCCGAAGCGCTCGTCGGTGCGGTAGACGTACGTCCTCGTGATGCGGTTGCCCGGGTTGGCCGCCTGGAGCTCCTTTTCCGCCGCCTTCATGCACGGCAGCCCGTTCTCGACGCAGCGGGCGAACCTGGCGTCGGGCTTGGGCGCCTTGCCCTCGGGGGTCGAGGCCTCCAGGACCTGCCCCTCATCGTCGGTCTTGCGCGGCGACAGGCCGAACCCGAGGCGTACGACGGTGTCCCCGCCAAGGCGGTGGATGGCCTCAAGCTGGCGTCGCCAGGTGCAGGGGTCGGAGGTCGGGATGAGCCAGTAGCCGCTCACGGCGTACGGCGTGGTCGCCGCGGTCTCGAACGTCCCGCAGGGGTCGGTGAACACGCTGTGCGTCGGCGACCCCACCATGGGGGTCGAGGGGACGGTCTGCCCGGCGCTGGCGGTGCCGGAGCCGGTGCTTCCGTCACGGAGGACGATCACCACTGATGCGACGCCGGCGAGGATCGCCACACCCAGGATCAGAGTGAGCCAGCGCACTTTCAGGACACTACCGCCCGTCGTTCAAATGATCTTGCCGCGCCCAGCCTACCCGGATGTGCGCACTGCCGGGCCGGCCTCAGCGGCCGCCTGCGGGAGTGTTCACCACGCGTTCAGCTCTTGACGCCCGCCCACGCCTCTAACTGGGTGACGAAGCGGCGTGCGGAGTTGGGCCAGTGGTGGTTCGCCCGCGCGGCGGCGTAGCCGCGTCCACCGGTGCCGATCCGCTCGAAGGGGTTGTCCCTGAGCTTGAGCACCGCCCGCGCCACCGCTTGAGGGTCCTGCCAGGGGACGACGAGGCCGCACCGGTAGCGCTCCACGAGCTCCACGGCCCGCGGCGAGGGGGTGGTGATGACCGGGATGCCGTGCGCCATGTACTCCACGATCTTCGTGGGCATCGAGTGGCGATAGTTGGGCTCGTCGTGCAGCAGCGAGAGCCCGGCGAGCGCGCCGTCGAGCCGCTTGAGCGCCTCGTCGTTCGGCATGAAGTCGCGCCATTCCAGCACGCCCTGGGCGACGGCCTCGTTCAGCAGGGGGCGGCTCTGCGGGTCGGCGTAGCCGATGAGCTCCACGGCCACCCGATGGGGCTGGAGCAGGCGCGCCACCTCGACGGCCTCCTGGACGCCCCGGGCCTCCGACAGCCAGCCGAGATAGACGACGCGGTCGTCGCCGGGCCGGCTGACCCGGTCGGGCACCCAGGTCTCGTTCGGCACCACGAGGTGCTGCTGCTTGAACCGGCCCGCGTACGCCGCCTCGGCCAGCAGCAGGTGCAGCCGCCGCTCGGCGGTGGTCTCGAGGAGCCGGGCGAGGAAGCGCACCGGCGGGCGCAGGAACGCCGGCAGCCACGGCTTGAGCGACAGCGTCGCGGGCGTGTCCTCGTGGACGTCCCAGACGACCGGCGGGCGGCCGCGCACCCCGGCGACCGCGAGCAGCAGCTCGGGGTCGTGGATGAGGGCCAGGTCGACCTTGCCCCGCATGCTCTTGAAGAGCTTGCGGGCGGCCCGCACCGCGGTCACGCGGCGCCGCTCCGCGGCCCGGGGCAGGTCCACACCCGTCACCCAGGAGCGCGGCACGACTCCCCGCGCGGTGTACGGCGCGGCGTACGTGACCTCATGACCGGCGTCGACGAGTGCCCGGATCTGCCGGTGCAGGATCCGGGCGTCCTCGGGGTGATGCACCACCGTCATGACGAGCACGTGCACGCGCGAAACCCTTCCTACAACCGCTCGACGCGTTCGCTCGTGGCCAGCACGCCGCGAGTGTCCAGGACGAGAGGGGCTCGCTCCTCCACGATGTCGAGGTCGAAGGCCGAGTGCTGCTGGAGCAGGACCACCACGTCGGCGGCGGCCACGGCCTCGGCCAGGTCCTCCTCGCGGGGGATCCGCCTGCCCTCGACCGACCACTCCTTCACGTACGGATCGCAGAACGCCAGCTCGGCGCCCAGTTCGAGGAGCGCCTCGGCCACGGGGATGGCCGGTGTCTCCCGCTCGTCGGCGATGTCCGGCTTGTACGTCACGCCGAGGAGCAGCACGCGCGAGCCGTTCACGGGCTTGCGTGCCCGGTTGAGCAGCCGCTGCACGCGGGCCACCACGTACGACGGCATCCGCTCGTTGATCTCCTGGGCCAGTTCGACGAACCGGAAGGGATAGCCGAGCTTGCGCACCGTGTACGACAGGTACGACGGATCGACGGGGATGCAGTGCCCGCCGACGCCGGGGCCCGGCAGGAACTTCTGGAAACCGAACGGCTTGGTGGAGGCGGCCTCGATGGCCTCCCACAGGTTGACGCCGAGCTCGTCGCAGAAGATCGCCATCTCGTTGACGAGGGCGATGTTGACGTGCCGGTAGGTGTTCTCGAGCAGCTTGGCCATCTCCGCCTCGCGGGTGCCGCTGACCGGCACGACCCGCTCGACGAACTGCGAGTAGAAGGCGGCGGCCCGCTCCTTGCAGGCTGCGGTGTAGCCGCCGACGACCTTGGGAGTGTTGCGCAGGCCGAACTTGGCGTTGCCCGGGTCGATCCGCTCCGGCGAGAACGCCAGGTAGAAGTCCTTGCCCGCCACCAGACCTGACTGCTCCAGGATCGGCCGCGCCAGCTCGTCGGTGGTGCCGGGCCACGTGGTGGACTCCAGCACGACGAGCGTGCCCTCCTGGAGGTGCTCGGCGACGGCCTTGGTGGCGCCCTCCACGGCCGACAGGTCCGGACGGTGGTCCTCGTCCAGCGGCGTCGGGACGCAGATGACGATGGTGCGCGACTTCGACAGCACCGATGCGTCCAGCGTGGCCGTGAAGCCGGCGGCGAGCATCGCGTCGAGGTCGGCGTCGGTCAGGTCGTCGATGTAGGAGCGGCCGGCGTTCAGGGCCTCGACCTTACGGGGGTCGACGTCCAGACCAGCCACCCGCAGGCCCGCCGCCGTGGCCTCCTTGGCCAGCGGCATGCCCACGTATCCCAGCCCGATGATCGTGAGATCGAAGGCTGTCACGACGAGGCCTTGGGGGGAACCTGGGGGCGGAAACAACACTTCATGGTGGCAAAGGTTATCTCAACTCGGAACCAAGCATGCCTGATGCAACACATCCGACTTTCTGCTGTTTATCGGTTTTCGGTCAAGGACTGGTAGATCCCTTGGTACGTGCGGGCCAGGCTGCTCCAGGTCCGGTGCGCGGCGACCTCGGCCTTGCCCGCCTCGCCCATGATCCTCCGGCGCTCCGGATCGTCGCGCAGCGCGGCGAGCGCCTTGGCCAGCGCGGCGGGATCGCCGGGCGGCACCAGCAGGCCGGCGCCCTCACCGCCGACGAGCTCCGACAGCGCGGGCAGGTCGCTCAGCACGACCGGCTTGCCGAGCGCCATCGCCTCGACCGGCTTCAGCGGGGTGACGAGACGGCACACCCGCAGGTCCTCGCGCGGGCAGACGAAGATGTCGATGGCCGCCTGCGCCTGCAGCGCCTCGTCCGGGCCCACCCGGCCGGGCAGGATCGCGTCCGTCAGGCGCAGCTTCTCGACCTGTTCGAGCAGCGCGGGCCGCTCGGCGCCGTCCCCGACCAGCAGGACCTTCACCGGCGTCCCGGCCTCGCGCAGCAGCGCGGCGGCGCTCAGAAGTGTGGCGAAGCCCTCATAGGCGACGATGCTCGACACCGAGCCCACGACGATCTCGTCGCGCCCGATCCCGAACCGGTCGCGGAACGCCTCGCCGTCGTAGTCGGCCGTCAGCAGGGCGTCGTCCACGGCGTTGGGCGCGAGGAAGATGCGCTCCCTGGGCACGCCGCGCTCCACGATCTCGGCGGCCATCGTCTCGGCGAGCGTCACGACCGCGTCGGCCTCGCGCATGATCTGCGCCTCACGCTCACGCTGCAGCCTGTGCCGCTCGCTGCCGACCCTCGCCGGGTCGCGGGAGACCCAGGTCTCCTCCAGGAAGCCGCGCACCTCGTACACGAAGGGCGTGTTCGTCCGCTCGCGCACGGCGAGCGCGACGGAGCCGTTGCGGTGGTCGGTCGCCGCGTGCAGCACCTGCGGGCGGAGGGTCCTGACCAGCTCGGAGACGTCCGCGGCGCCGCGGATCATCCGGCCCTGGCTCTCGAACGGCACCTCGCCCTTGGGCAGGAGCCGGTAGTAGGGGATGCCGTCGATCTCCTCGTACGGCTCGGCGTCGGTGTGGCCCTGGAGCATGGGCCAGCCCCAGCTCGTCACGACGTGGGGGTCGAGCCCCGCCGCCTTCTGGGCGGTGACGATGCGGTGGGTGCGCACGGTGTAGCCCGCCTGCGTGTACGGCAGGGCGTTGGTGACCATGTGCAGCACCCGGCCGGTCACCCGCTCACCCATGATGATCTTCGGCTTGGGCGGGATCGGGTTCGGGCCGAGCGCGGCCTTCTCCCCCTCGTAGTAGGCCATCCTGCGGCGGACGAACGGCCACCGGGACTGCGGCTTGAGCACCTGGACCGCCTCGGTGAGCCGGCCGGCGTCGAAGTGGGCCTTGGCGTCCCGCAGCGGGCCCTTGGCCGCGCGCTGCAGGATCTTGCGGGTCCTGACCTTGACGAACCGGGCGGCGGGCCAGGCGACGCGTCCGACGACCGGGCGCATGCCGGGAGGGATCGCGTCGGCGGCGGCCTGGGCTACCCGCATCGGGTCGGACTTGACCTTGCTGACGAAGATCCGGGAGACGAGGACAGGGTTCCTCGCGAACCCCCGGAGGAAGCCGCCGAGGCCGGCCTTCGCGGACGCGGCGGACACGGCCTTTGCGGGCTTGTTGGCCTCGGTTTCCACGGCGCGACCGTACCATAGGCAACGTTTGTGCCAGGGAGTGCGAAAACGCGCGGCAGGGCACGGCTTGTGAGCACGACCAGAGACGAAAGGCGAGGCAGATGAGAGACAACCCCCTCGTCCTGCACGTACTGGGCGCCCGGCCGAACTTCGTCAAGGCGGCCCCGGTCGTCAGGGGGCTGGCCGAGCTCGGGGTCCGGCAGGGCATCATCCACACCGGCCAGCACTACGACGCGCTGATGTCGGACGTGTTCTTCGCCGACCTGGGGCTGCCCGAGCCGATCGCCAACCTCGGCGTCGGCAGCGGCACCCACGCCCGGCAGACGGCCGCCCTGCTCACCGGGCTTGAGGACGTCGTGCTCGAACACCGCCCGGCGCTCGTGGTGGTGTACGGCGACGTGAACTCGACGCTCGCGGCGATCCTCGTCTGCGCCAAGCTGCACGTGCCGACCGCGCACGTCGAGGCGGGCCTGCGCTCCTTCGACCGGGAGATGCCGGAGGAGGTCAACCGGGTCGTCACCGACGCGCTGTCGGACCTGCTGTTCGCCACCTCGCCCGAGGCGCTGTCGCACCTGGCCAACGAGGGCGTGGACCCGGCGAAGGTGCACCTCGTCGGCAACCCGATGATCGACAGCCTGTTCGCCGCGCTGCCCAAGCTCGACCCGGCGCCGGTGCGGGAGCGGCTGGGGATCGAGGGCGACTACGCGGTGGCCACGCTGCACCGACCGGCCAACGTGGACGACCCCGAGGCGGCCCGCGAGCTGGTCGAGGCCGTGCTCGGCGTGGCCGAGCAGGTGCAGGTCGTCGTGCCGCTGCACCCCCGCGGCCGGCAGCGGCTGGCGGACGCCGGTCTCGTCAACCGGCCGAACCTGAAGATCGTCGACCCGCTCGGCTACGTGGACTTCCTGTCCCTTGTGCGCGGGGCCGCCCTGGTGGTGACCGACTCCGGCGGCGTGCAGGAGGAGACGACCATGCTGGGCGTCCCCTGCCTGACCGTCCGGCCCAACACCGAGCGGCCGATCACCGTGACCCACGGCACGAACCGGCTCGTCACGCCCGCCTCGCTGCCCGCCGCGGCGTCCAAGGCGCTCGCGGACGGCGCGGCCACGCCGAGCGGCGACCTGCCGCCGCTGTGGGACGGCGCCGCCGGGCCGCGGATCGCCCGCGTCATCGAGGCCTGGCTGCGTGGCGACAACCTCTCCCCCGCCGCCAAGGGCATCCTGCGTTAGTTCTCAGGACGGTTCAGGACGGGGGGAAGACCTCGCTCGGCTGAATCCCCTATATCGGCACAAAGGTCTCTGTGGCCCTTTACGATGGCTTGTCCGTAAGGGGGAGAGGTATGGCTGAGACCGAAGAGACTCCTGAAGAGCCCCGTTTCCAGCGACTGGGGCCGGTGAACTGGCTGCCCGAGGAGCGCAAGCACATCGAGCAGTACGAGCAGCGGATCCGCGACCTGGAGAACCGGCTCGCCTACCAGGAGGCCCGCGCCGACTACGCCCTCTGGCGGCTGCAGGCCACCCAGACCCAGAAGCCCTACCGGGTCGCGCAGGTGCTGACGAACGCGGCGAAGCCCAAGAAGATCGTCAGGCTGCCGCGTGATCTCAGCAAGGCGATGAAGGACGGCAAGAAGCCGCCGCAGGCGCCGCCGTCCGCGATCGAGGTCGCCGCCGAGGCCGAGAAGCGCGGCCCCGAGGTCAAGATCCCCGGCCTCAAGTGGCCCGACGGCCCGGTCGTACGGCCCGACCTGCGCGTCGCGGTCATCCTCGACGACTTCTCCCGCATGGCGTTCAAGTACGAGTGGGACCAGATCGAGTTCGGGCTGCAGGACTGGCGGGAGATCTTCGCCGAGAAGCGGCCCGAGATGCTGTTCTGCGAGTCGGCCTGGCACGGCAACCAGGGCCGCTGGCGCTACCAGATGACCGGGACCAACGCGCCCAAGCAGGAGCTGCGCGACCTGATCGCCTGGTGCCGCGAGGAGGGCATCCCCACGGTCTTCTGGAACAAGGAGGACCCGCCCAACTTCGACTTCTTCATCGAGACGGCCAAGCTGTTCGACTACGTGTACACGTGCGACGGCGACATGATCCCGAAATATCGCGAGATGCTGGGTCATGACCGTGTCGGTGTGCTGCAGTTCGCCGCCCAGCCCCGGATCCACAACCCGATCCAGACCAAGCAGGGCCGGCCGTACGACGTGGTCTTCGCGGGGATGTACTTCCGCGACAAGCACCCCGAGCGGCGCGAGCAGATGGAGACGATCCTCGCGCCGGTGCGCCCGCTCGGCCTGCACATCTACGCCAGGAACGCCTCCGTGGCCGACAAGTACGCCTGGCCGGAGGAGTATCGCCCCCACATCGTGGGCGAGCTGCCGTACGAGCAGATGCTGGCCGCGTACAAGATGTACAAGGTCTTCCTGAACGTGAACTCGGTGATCGACTCGCCCACCATGTGCGCGCGCCGGGTCTTCGAGCTGTCGGCCTGCTCGACCACGGTGCTGTCGGGGTGGTCGCGGGCCATCGAGGAGACGTTCGGCCCGCTCATCCCGGTCGCGCACTCCCAGGAGGAGGCGTACAACCGGGCGATCTACCTGATCAACAGCCCCGAGCTGCGGGCGCGCCAGGGCCACCTGGCGATGCGCGAGGTGTTCGACAAGCACCTGTTCTCCCACCGCGTCGACCAGATCCTCACCGACCTCGGCCTGCCGGTCGTCTCGCGCTCGCGGTCGATCTCCGTGGTGCTGCCGACCAACCGGGCCGGTCAGCTCGAACACGCGATCAGCCAGGTGGCGCGGCAGCGGCACCGCAACCTGGAGCTCGTGCTGGTCATGCACGGCCTGTCGGAGGACCCGGCGGTCGTGCGCGACAAGGCCCTCGCGGCGGGCATCCCGGCCGTGAAGGTGCTGACCGCCGACCCGTCCTGGACGCTGGGCGAGGTGCTCAACCACGGCATCGCCCACGCCGAGGGCGAGCTGATCTCCAAGATGGACGACGACAACATCTACGGCGAGCACTACCTGTCCGACCTGGTCCGCGCGTTCGACTACGCCGACGCCGAGATGGTCGGCAAGGGCGCGCACTACACCTACTTCCCCGACCAGGACGTCACGATCTTCCGCCTGCCGGGGCTGGAACACCGCTACGCCCACCTCATCCAGGGGGCGACGATCCTGGCCAAGTCCGACCTGCTGCGGGCGTTCCCGTTCGAACCGGTCAACGCGGGCGAGGACACCCGTCTCGTACGGCGCTGCAAGGCGGAGGGCGTCCGGATCTACTCGGCCGACCGATACAACTTCATCTACATGCGCGGCTCGGACGCCACCGCCCACACCTGGCAGGCGGCCGACTACAAGCTGACCCGCAACGCGCAGTTCTGCTTCGCCGGCAACCCCGAGGCGCACGTCCTCATCTGACCCGGCGTTCCTGTGGGAGGAGACCGCTCAGGGCCTGTCGCGGCTCTGGGCGGTCTTCGCTTGGTACCCCTGGCTGTACCTCCATTGGGCAGCATGCGGGAGCGACCGGGAGAGCCTCCGGCTGGTGTGCTGATCACTGTCAGTCGGCACTCCCACAGGAGACGTGAAATGGCACTCGACAGCCGGCCGCGGGCCGGGCACCACACGAACGCGACCGGGATCAAGGGCTTCATCCGCCGCCACCCGCTGGTCGCCTTCTTCACCCTGGCCAACCTCATGAGCTGGGCGGCCTGGTCACCCTACGTGCTCTCGAACAACGGCCTGGGGGTCTGGGACTTCGACTTCCCCGCCGTGCTCGGCACCACCCAGTTCGCCGGCGTTCTCCCCGGCGCCTATCTCGGCCCCATCTTCGCCGCGTACGTCGTGACGAGGGTCGCGGACGGCAGGGAGGGCGTCCGCCGGTGGGTCGGCCGGATGACCAAGTGGCGGGTCGGCCGGCTCTGGTACCTCGGGACCGCCCTCGGTGTGCCCGCCCTCATCATCGTCACCGGTCTCGCGCTCTCCGGCGAGAACATCCACATGCCGCCCGTCGCCGCGCTGGTCGCGTACGTGCCCGGCCTGCTGCTCCAGATGGTCACCACCGGTCTCGCCGAGGAGCCCGGCTGGCGCGACTTCGCCCTGCCCCGCATGCAGCGGAGGTTCGGCCCGCTGGGCGCCACCGCCATCCTGGGCCCGCTGTGGGGCGTCTGGCACCTGCCGCTGTTCCTGAGCGAGTGGGGCGGCTGGCCGGACGTCACCTGGACGAGGATCGGCGAGTTCGTCGCCTTCGCCACCGTCTTCAGCGTGGTCGTCACCTGGGTGTTCAACCGCACCGGCCAGAGCCTGCCGCTGATCATGGTGCTGCACGTCAGCGTCAACAACTTCATGTCGATCGTCTACTCGGACATGTTCCCGTCGCTCGGCACCCCCGAGCACGCGAGCCACGTCACCCTGCTCGCGGGCACCACGGCGGCGGTCCTGGTGCTCATCGCGACCCGCGGACGCCTCGGCTACCGTCCCGCCGAGGAGCCCGCGCCGGAGCGCACGGCGGAACTCACACCGGAGCTCACACCGGAGCTCACACCGGAGCTCACACCGGGACTCGCCGCGCAGCGGTGAACGGCCACCGCGCGAAGACCCTAAGCTCGTCAGCCCGAGGGGGTGCATGATGGCGGCGCGTCAGCGGAAACCGGCCAGGGGCGTCGCCGCGTACGCCCGCGGCCTCTTCGACGCCTTCGAACACCTCGTCGGCGGTCTCGGCACCGCGCTGCTGGCGTTCGCCGCTCTGCTGTGGCTCGTCGTGGTCGCGCTCACCTGCGTGATCGGTGTGGGCCTGCTCCTCGCGCCCACCGTGCCACGGGTCGTACGGTCCGTCGCCGAGCGGGAGCGCGGCCGGCTGTCCCGGTGGGGGCCGGAGATCGTCGCCCTGGGGCCCGCACCGGCCGGTGTGCGCGCGGCCTTCGCCGACCGGGCGGTGCGGCGGGAGCTGGGCTGGCTCCTCGTGCACGCCACGCTGGGCCTGTTCCTCGGCCTGGCGGCGCTGACCCTGGTGGTGGACGCCGTGCAGGACGTCACCTATCCGCTGTGGTGGCGGACGCTGCCCGCGGAGGACCCCGCCCCGACGCTGGTGTTCTGGGACGTGCGCGACGACGCCGACGCCTGGGCGGTCGCGCTCCTCGGCGTGGGGCTTGCCGTCGGCTTCCTGGCGCTCGGGAGCGGAATGGCCCGGTTGCAGGCGTGGCCGGGACGCCGGCTCCTGGCGCCCACCGCGGACATGGACCTCTCCCTGCGCGTCGCGGAGCTGTCGGCCACCCGCGCGGCGGCGCTGGACGCCCACGCCGCCGAGCTGCGGCGGATCGAACGCTCCCTGCACGACGGGACGCAGAACCGGCTGGTCGCCGTCACCGTGCTGCTCGGCGCGGCCCGCCGCGCGCTGTCGCAGAACCGGCCGGGCGCGGAGGACATGCTCGAACGCGCGCAGGAGACCGCCGAGCAGGCGCTGGCCGAGCTCCGTACGGTCGTGCGCGGCATCCTGCCGCCCGTGCTGGCCGACCGGGGGCTCGCCGACGCGCTCGCCGGGCTCGCGGCCAACTGCGGGGTGCCCTGCCGGGTCGACGTCGACGCGCCCGGCAGGTGCGCCGCCTCCATCGAGGCGACCGCCTACTTCGTGAGCGCCGAGGCGCTCACCAACATCTCCAGGCACAGCCGGGCCCGGCACGCCACCGTGACCGTACGGCGTGAGGGCGGCCGGCTGCGCCTGCGGATCGAGGACGACGGCGTCGGCGGCGCGGACGAACGCCAGGGCTCCGGGCTCACCGGCATGCGCAGCCGGATCGAGGCCCACGACGGCCGTCTCACCCTGACCAGCCCACCCGGTGGGCCGACCACCATCGACGTGGAGTTGCCGTGCGGATCGTGATAGCCGAAGACGACCCGCTGCTGCGTGAGGGGGTCGCGCTGCTGCTGCGCGCGGAGTCCCTGGACGTGGTGGCGACGACCGACTCCCCGGACGCCTTCCTGGCGGCCGTCGACGCCCACCGGCCCGACGTGGCCATCGTCGACGTCCGGATGCCGCCGACCCACACCACCGAGGGGATCGCCGCGGCCGTGGAGGCCAGGCGCCGGCTGCCCGGTCTGGCGGTGCTCGTGCTGTCCGCGTATGTCGAGCAGGCGTTCGCCACCGAGCTGCTCGCCGGGGGGACCGACCGGCTCGGCTATCTGCTCAAGGAGCGGGTCGGCCGGGTCGGCGAGTTCCTCGACGCCCTGCACCGGGTCGCCGCCGGAGGCACGGCCATCGACCCCGAGGTCGTCGCCCAGTTGCTCACGCGCACCCGCTCCGACAGCGGGCTGGAACGGCTGACCGCCCGCGAGCGCGACGTGCTCGCCCTGATGGCCGAGGGGCTGGGCAACACCGCCATCTCCGAGCGGCTGTTCATCAGCGAAGGCGCCGTGCACAAGCACATCCGCAACATCTTCGCGAAGCTCGACCTGGCGCCCACCGACCGCGCGGACCGGAGGGTCACGGCCGTCCTGCGCTACCTGGAGGACACCCAGCGCCGCGGCTGAGGGTGCCAACGAGGAATGCCGGGCGGTTTGCGATAGTTGCCCTGTTTCGGGACTCTTCCGCTCTCAAGCGGAAGAGTCCCGTGTACGTGCGCGAAGGGACAGGGGAGCCACCACGTGACCACGAAGTCGACCACGACGACGGCATCGAAAGGCATCGGGCTACGGTCGGAGCGCGGTCCCGTGCTCGCCGCCATCATGCTCTGCACCGCTCTGGTGGCGCTGGACAGCACGATCATCGCCACCGCGGTGCCGTCCGTCGTCACCGACCTCGGCGGGTTCTCCCAGTTCCCCTGGCTGTTCTCGATCTACCTGCTCACCCAGGCCGTGACCGTGCCCATCTACGGCAAGCTCGCCGACGTGTTCGGGCGCAAGCCGGTGATGTTCTTCGGCATCGGGGCGTTCCTGCTCGGGTCGGTGCTGTGCGGGGTGGCCTGGAGCATGCCCGCGCTGATCGCGTTCCGCGCGATCCAGGGCATCGGCGCCGGTGCGGTGCAGCCCATCAGCATGACGATGGCGGGCGACCTCTACACGGTCGAGGAGCGGGCCCGCGTCCAGGGCTACCTCGCCAGCGTGTGGGGCATCTCGGCGGTGGTCGGCCCGACGCTCGGCGGCGTCTTCTCCGAGTACGTCTCCTGGCGCTGGATCTTCTTCATCAACCTGCCGCTCGGCGCCCTGGCCACCTGGATGCTCGCCCGGCGCTTCAAGGAGCAGGTGAAGCGGGGCTCCCACCGGATCGACTACACCGGCGCCGTGCTGCTCACCGGCGGCTCCTCCCTGCTCATCCTCGGCCTGCTGGAGGGCGGCGTCTCCTGGGACTGGGACTCGGCGCCCAGTCTGCTGATCTTCGCGGCGGGCCTCCTCCTGATCGCCGCCTTCGTGCTCGTGGAGCGCCGCGCGGCCGAGCCGGTGCTGCCCCTGTGGGTGTTCCGCCGCCGCACGCTGACCGGCGGCAACCTGACCTCCCTCGGCATCGGCGCCCTCACGATCGGGCTCACCTCGTACGTCCCGACGTACGCGCAGGGCGTGCTGGGCACCGGCGCGCTGGTGGCGGGCTTCGCCCTCGCCGCGCTCACCGTCGGCTGGCCCCTCGCGGCGACGTTCTCCGGCCGCTTCTACATGCGCATCGGGTTCCGCGACACCGCGCTGATCGGCATCGTCGTGGTGGTGGCCGGCTCCGTGCTGTGCGCGCTGCTCGGCCAGAACGCCATGATCTGGCAGGTCGCGGCCGCCTGCTTCGTCGTCGGCGTCGGCCTCGGCCTGTCGGCCAGCCCCACGATGGTCGCCGTGCAGTCGGTCGTCGGCTGGGAACGCCGCGGCGTGGTCACCGCCACCAACATGTTCTGCCGCTCGCTCGGCAGCACGGTCGGGGCCGCCGTGCTCGGCGCCATCGCCAACTCGACGCTGTCGGACCGCTTCGCCCACCCGCCCGCCGACGTCGCGGGACACCTGCCGGACAGCCTCGACGCCACGAGCCTGGTGCTGAAGGCCCAGGGCGCGGCGGCCCACTCCGCCGCCGCGACCTTCGTCCGGGGCGCGTTGTACGACGCGGTCCACCACATCTTCATCGCGCTCGTCGTCGTGGCCGTGCTCAGCGTCGCCGCGCTGCTGCTCATGCCCCGCCGTACGACCGAGTTGTCGTTCGACTGACGGGACGGCCCGCCGCGGCCGATCAGCCGCCCGGTGTCCGCGCCGCGCGTTCGGGGGCATGGGAGCCGCTCCGCCACGTCGCACGCGCGGCGGCGGCGCTCAACGCCCCGGCCGCGAGCAGCGCGGCGACGGCCACCAAGGCGAAGCCGAGGCCGGTGCTGAGATAGAGGCTGCCGAGCCCGGCGACGGCGCTGACGCCGGCCAGCACGGGCCCGGTCGAGTTCAACGCCGACAACGCCGATGCGCGCTCCGGGCCCACGATGGCGGCCACCCGTGCCACCAGCGGGCTGTAACCGGCCGCGTGCCCCGCGCCGGCCAGGAACAACACCGGGATCATGAGCGCCGGGGGCCACCCGTCACCGGGCAGCGCGGCCACTGTCAGGGCGCCCGCGGCGAAGACGGCCGGCCCGGCGACCGGAAGGACCGACTGCGCCCCCTCGGGCAGCCGGGCCCAGGTCAGGCTCAGCGTGGCGAACCCGATCGCGTACGGCACGAAGGCGAGCCCGGCGGCGAGCGGGCCGAACCCGAGCTCGTTCTGGAGATGCAGGGTCAGCACGAACAGGAACGCGGTGTAACAGCCCATCACCGCGACACAGGTGGCGAGCGCGGCTCCCACCCCCGCAGGCCGCAGGACAGAGAGATCGAGAAGCGGCAGGCCGCCCCGGCGGACGACCCGGCCCTCGAACCTCACGAGGACCACCAGCAGGAGCAGGCCGGCGAGCAGCGAGGCCCAGGCCCACTCCGGCCAGCCGTACTGCCTGCCGAAGATCAGCGGGACGATCACCGCCGACATCGCCGCGGTGAGCAGCGCGACCCCGCCCAGGTCGAGCCTGCGGGCCACCGGCGCGCTCTCCGGGAGCGCGCGCAGCCCCACGACCATCAGCACGGCCCCCACCGGGACGTTGACCAGGAAGACCGGCCGCCAGGTCAGCCCGAGCAGGTCGGCCCCGACCACCAGGCCGCCGATCACCTGACCGAGGGCGACGCCCAGGGCCAGCACCATCGAGTAGACGCCGATGGCCCGTTTGCGGGCGGAGCCGTCGAAGCGAAGCTGGATCAGCGAGAAGACCTGCGGCACCATCAGCGCGGCCGCCACGGCCTGGGCCACCCGGGCCGCCACCAGCACCGGCGCCGCCGGTGCGAGCCCGCACAGCAGCGACGCCAGTGTGAAGGCCGCCAGTCCGCCGAGGAAGGCCCGCCGATGGCCGATCAGATCCCCCGTACGGGCGCCGGTCACGTTGAGCACCCCGAGCGTGAGCAGGTACGCCGACGGGACCAGTTGCAGGACGGCGTCATCGACCCGCAGATCGTGCTGTATCGACGGCAGCGCGACCGTGACGATCGAGCCGTCCATCGACGCCATCATCTGCCCGGCCAGAAGCACGGTGAGCACCCCCCACGGCCGTGGCCTCGTCAATCTCGACATGGCCCTCAGGCTCCGCGATCGCGGGCCCCGGGGTCTTGAACATTTTTGCCCGTGCGGGGATCCGTACAGTGGACCGGTGCGGACATCGAGGTCAGTCATCGATACGCCGGATTTCTCCGTCCACGTGGTCTCCTGCACGGCCCGGCATCACACCTGGTCGACGCCCGAGGAGGGCGGGTCGTACGGCATCGTCCTCGTGCGCCGCGGGATGTTCCGGGTGCGCGGCGACGGTCGCCGCATGGTCGCCGATCCCACGATGGGCTACGCGCAGTGGCCGGGCGGCGAGTACGCGTTCGCGCACCCCGCCGGCGGCGACGTCTGCACGTTCGTCGGGGTGCGGCCCTCGCTGTGGCACGCGGTGGTGGGCGACGAGCCGCCGCATCCGTCGCTGGCGATCGACGGCCGGGCCGAGCTCGCACACCGGCTTCTCCTGCGCACCGCGCACGACTCGGCCGACCCCGCGGAACGGCTGGTGCACACGCTCGTCACGACGATCCGCCCGCGAGCCGACCGGCGAAGCCCGGACCGCGGCGGAGTCCTGGCGGACCGGGCGCGAGAGGCCATCCTGGCGGACGACCCCGACTCGGCCGATCTCGTACGGCTGGCCCGGGCGCTCGGGGTCTCGCCCTCCCACCTGAGCCGGACCTTCCGCAGGCAGGTCGGCATGACGGTCAGCCGCTACCGCAACCGGGTGCGGGTCGGCCGAGCCCTCGCCCGCATCGAGGAGGGAGAGCAGGACCTGGCGGGCCTCGCCGCGGCTCTCGGCTTCGCCGACCAGGCCCACCTCACCCGCACCATGCGGGCCGAGCTCGGCCGCCCGCCCGGCCACATCCGTCGGCTGTTGTCACCGAATGCCTGCCTGGTGAGCTCACCCGCCGAGCAGCGGCACCAGGCTGATGTCATCTAACCAGGCTGATGTCATCTAGCTGATGTCATCTAAGCGGATGCGCTCCATCGGCAAGATCGACGTCTCGGCCACGCATTACGCCGTCTTCAGCGAGTCCGGCTTCGCGGCCGACCTGCTCGCGGAGGCGAGCCGCAGGGACGACGTCCATCTGGTGGATCTCGACGACCTTCACGACGAATGACCACGTCGTACGGGAGGTTTCAGGCCGCGGCGCGTTCGGCGAGGGGACGGCGGCGCAGGCTCTCCTGCTGGAGCGCCGGGGGCACGTACGCCTGGTCGAGCGTGCCGACGTCGGTGCCGGGCGGCACGATCGCGTCGATCCGGTCGAGGATGTCGTCGGTGAGCGTGACGTCGACGCCCGCGAGCAGGTCGTCGAGGTGGCTCATCGTGCGCGCCCCGAGGAGGGCGCTGGTCACGCCGGGATGCGCGATGACGAAGGCCAAGGCGAGATGGGTCAGCGGCAGGCCCGCCTCCTCGGCGAGCGCGATGAACCGCTCGACGACCTCGATGCGCTGCTCGTCCTTGACGTGCGTGACGAAGCCGGCGCGGCGCAGCTCGTTCTGCCGCCCCTTGCGGACCCGTCCGGTGAGCAGTCCCTGCCCGAGCGGGCCCCACACGAGCGTGCCCATTCCGTAGCGCTGCGCGGCCGGCAGCACCTCGCGTTCGATGCCGCGGTTGAGCAGCGAGTATGCGGGCTGCTCGGTGCGGAACCGGGCCAGGCCGCGCCGCTCGGCGACCCACTGGGCCTCGACGATGTCGGACGCCGGCATGCCGGACGTCCCGATCGCGCGGACCTTCCCGCTGCGGATCAGGTCCGAGAGCGCGGAGAGCGTCTCCTCGATGTCCGTGGCAGGGTCGGGCCGGTGGATCTGGTAGAGGTCGATGTGGTCGGTCTGCAGGCGGCGCAGCGAGTTCTCGACGGCGGTCATGATCCAGCGCCGCGAGGCGCCCTGCTGGTTGGGATCGTCGCCGACGGGGCGGCTGACCTTGGTCGCGAGCACGACGTTGTCCCGCCGTCCCTTGAGCGCCCTGCCCACGATCTCTTCCGAGTCGCCGTAGGCGTCGGCGGTGTCGATGAGGTTGATCCCCGCGTCCAGCGCCTTGTGGATGATGCGAACCGTGTCGTCGGGATCGGGGTTGCCGATGGACGTGGCGAACATCAGCGCGCCGAGTCCGAAGGGGCTGACCTTGATGCCGGTGCGGCCGAGCGTGCGGTAGTGCATGCGAACCATGCCTTCTTTCGTCGAAGGATGCGGGTCATCCGTGGCTCCGGCGCGGGTCCGCCGAGCCGTTTCCCAGCCTCCGGCGGTGCGGGCGCCGGCGGGAGAGACGCCCTTATCCGGGGACAGGCCGTCCCTGGCAACGTCCGGTTTCCGGGGGCATGGTGAAGGGTGTGGACAGAACCGAACTCGCCGACTTCCTGCGCCACTGCCGCGCCCGGGTGACCCCCGCCGACGTGGGGCTGTCGCAGGGCCCGCGGCGGCGTACGCCCGGACTGCGCCGCGAGGAGGTCGCGCAGCTCGCGGGCATGTCCACCGACCACTACACGCGGCTGGAGCAGGCCAGGGGCTCGCACCCGTCCCGCCAGATGCTCGCCGCCGTCGCCCGCGCGCTGCGGCTGACCGGCGACGAACGCGACCATCTCTTCCACCTGGCCGGCGAGGAGCCGCCGCGGGACCGTACGGCCACGGAGCATGTCCGTCCCGGCCTGCTGCTCGTGCTCGACCGGCTGGTCGACACCCCCGCCCAGGTGGTGAACGACCGCGGCGACGTCCTCGCGCAGAACGCGATGGACAAGGCACTGCACGGTGACGCGTCCGCCCGCCCCGAGGCGGAGCGCAACATCATCTGGCGTTACTTCACCGACCCGTCGGCGCGGGAGCTCTTCCCGCCCGAAGACCGTGACAACGCCGCCCGCACGGCGGTGGCGGATCTGCGCGCCACGGCCGCCCGCCGCCCGGGCGACGCGCGGCTGGCCGCGCTCGTACGCCGGCTCCGGGCCCGCAGCGAGGAGTTCGCGGCGCTGTGGGAGGCCCACGACGTCGCCGTACGCCGCTCCGACGTCAAGCGCTTCCTGCATCCGGTGGTCGGGCTGATGGAGCTGGACTGCGAGGTGCTGCTGAGCCCGGAGCACGACCAGCGGCTGATCGTCTACACCGCTCGCCCGGGCAGCGAGTCGTACGAGCGGCTGGAGCTGCTGCGCGTGGTCGGCCTCCAGGACCTGACCCACGGCTGAACGTCCCCGTCCCGGCGAACGGAGACGGGACGGGGACGGACGTGGGCCGTCAGGAGGCGGCGTCGATGGCGTCCTTCGTGGGCGGCTCGGCGCCGTTGACGCTCGCGCCGTCCTTGGCCGAGCCGGGGGTGCCGCCGGACAGCAGGGCGCGGGCCAGGCCCAGCCCGGTGCCGCCCAGCGTGAGCGCCTTGGCCAGCATCTCCTCGATGCCCTGCGCGCCGTTGAGCACCACCATGTGATCGACGTTGCCGAACGCCTTGGAGGCGGCCTCCACGATCTGCGGCCAGTTCTCGGCGAGCTGCTGGGCGATGACCGCCTCCTGGTTCTCGCGCAGCGCCTCGGAACGCGCCCTGATCGCGTCGGCCTCGGCCAGACCCTTGGCCTTGGCGGCCTCCGCCTCGGCGAGACCCTTCGCCCTGGCCGCCTCGGCCTCGGCGAGACCCCGCGCCTTGGCGGCCTCCGCCTCGCCGAGACCGGTCGCCTTGGTCGCCGCCGCGGCGGCCTCACCACGCACGCGCACGGCCTCGGCGTCCGCCGCCGCCGCCTGCTTCACCTGGGACGCCTGGGCCGCGGCGCGCAGCTCGGTCTCCCTGGCCTCGGCCTCGGCCTGGGCGATGCGGGCGTCGCGCTCCGCCTGCGACAGCGTGACGGTCTCGTACGCCTTGGCGTCGGCGGGCTTGCGGACCTGCGACTGGAGCCGCTGCTCGGCGAGCTGGGCCTCCAGCTCCGCTGCCCTGGTCTCCTGGACGACGACCTCCTGCCGCGCGGTCGCCTCCGACAGCGGGCCTGCCTGCCGGGCCTTGGCCGCCGCCTGGTCCACCTCGGCCTGATAGCCGGCCTGCTGGATCTGCGACTCGCGGACGGCGGCGGCCTTCTTGGCGGCCGCGATCTGCTCGGCTTCGGTGGCCTCCTGGTCGCGCTGTGCCTCGGCGATGCGCGCCGCGGCGGCGATCTTCGCGGCGTGCGGCTTGCCGAGGTTGGTGATGTAGCCGGTCTCGTCCTCGATCTCCTGGATCTGCAGCGAGTCGACCACCAGGCCGAGCTTGCTCATCTCGTCGGCGGCGGAGCTGCGGGTCTCGCTGGTGAGCCGCTCGCGGTTGAGAATGAGATCCTCGACGGTCAGGTTGCCGATGATCGAGCGCAGGTGACCGGTGAACAGCTCGTGGATGGCGCCGTTCATCGAGTCCTGCTGGTCGAGGAAGCGCCGGGCGGCGTTCGCGATGCTGGTGAAGTCGTCGCCCACCTTGTAGATGATCACGCCGCGCACCTGGACCGGGATGCCCTGCTGGGTCACGCAGTTGACCTGCAGGTTCGTGGCCCGGCTGTCGAGCCGCAGCCGCCGGGCGGTCTGGAAGCCGGGCAGCACGGCGGTGCCCTTGCCGGTTATGATCTTGAAGCCGAGGCTGTCGGCCAGCTCGTTCTTCGTGTGGGCGCCGAGGCCCGAGATGATCAGCGCCTCGTTGGGTTCGGCCACCCGCCAGATGGCCTTGAACAGGAGAATGAGGACGATGACGGCGACAATGGCCACACCGCCCACGACCAGGATCTCCGGTGACATTGGAGCCTCCGTGTAGTGGGGGGATCAGGGAGTGGAGGAGGGCGCGGGTCAGACGACCGCGCGAGCGACGTAGACGGTGCGCGGGGGTGAATACTCCACGACGACGACGATGGACCCCACCGGGATTTCCTCGTCCGGAATGCTCGGATAGGCGTAGAACGCCTCGACACCCCCGCGGATAGGCACCATCACCTCGCCGACAAGGCCCGGGCCGATCCTGCCCGTGACCCTGCCCTGTCTGCCGACCACCCGCGTCACCCCGTCGTTTCCACCGCTCCTGGCTGCACCGCGAATGCGCAGGTTACCCCGTATCACCGCGCCGTGACAGAGCCGAGTTCCGTTCCCGGGCCCGCCGGCTGCGCAATCCGCCCTACTTCGCACCATCACTTGACAGAACGGGAAGGCGCCGTCGGAAGTTCCGTACGCGGCCGGGGCCGGGCCCCGAATCGGAGCCCGGCCGGATGCGCCGGATGAATGCGCCGGATGAATGCGGAGGTCAGTAGCAGACCCGCATGCCCTGGGAGATCCAGTCGTAGTAGCCGCCGCCGCAGCCCAGGTGGTAGAGGTGCCGGGGACGAGCGCTCTGCCCGCCGTACACGCCGCCCGCCGCGGTGATGGAGGCGTTCTTCACCAGGGAGAAGTGCAGGTGGGCCTCGGACGTGCCGGTGGACCCGACCAGGCCGATGATCGTGTTGTTCGTGACCGTCTGGCCGGTCCTGACGTACACGGCGCTGAGGTGGCACACGACGCTCCACCACCCGCCGCCGTGGTCGACGACGATGTACTGCCCGCAGCTCTCCCACCCGGAAGGCGCCCAACCGGCGTACCTGACCGTCCCCGCGCCACCGGGGGACAGCACCGGGTCAGTCCGTCGACCTGGTCGCCGTTGTTGATCTGGCAGGTCACGTTGAGGGCGGTGCCGTTGGGCACGTAGCGGATCACATGGTTGACGTGAGGCTCGCTCTGGATGGCGAGGCCCTGGGCGTCCGCACCGGTCACGTGATAGGTGGCCGCCTGCGCGGGAACGGCGACCCCGAGCACGCCGGCGACCAGTGCGGCGAGCAGGATCAGGCCTCTCACCGCTGCTGACGAAGCGTTCATCGTCGTCCTTTCTGCTTCCTGTGCGCCTCCTGTGGACTGAGTTCCGGTGTACGAGCGTGATCGTTGGTGCGCACCGGCCACGCCGTGGCTCGCACCAACGAAACAATCCGCGGTGCCGTCTATCGGGCCGGCGCGGCGGGCTCCCGCTTCCCGGGCCGGCGCAGCCGGGTGAACGCCCAGGAGATGTCGGGCTCCACCGCCCACCGGAAGGCCCTGCGTACGGGAGACGTGCAGAGCAGGGCCGCGAGCCCCACCCCGGAGACCGCCATGGCGGTCACGCCGAGCGGGTTGACGAGGACGTCGTGGAAGCGCTCGGCGACCTTCACGACGAACCCGTGCAGCAGGTAGGCGTACATCGTGGCGGCGCCCAGTCCGGTGAACCAGGTGCGGCGGCTCGGCGCGACCGCCAGGAACGCCGCCACCAGCAGGGCTCCGGCCGCGAGCAGCGCGAGCCGGATCAGCGTGCCGGTCAGGTCGTCCACGCCGATCTGGTGGTTGGAGTGACGCCAGCGGATCCACTCCGTCGGCACGAGCCTGTGCACGGCGAACGCGGCGGCGAGCGCCGCCGCCAGGACGGCCCCGCCCGCGATCCTCGCCCGCCGCCCGCGCAGGAGGTCGAGGTGCTCCGGCGTGAGCATGAGGCCGAGCACGTAGAACGGCAGCAGGCCGAACGTGCGGTTCATCGACAACTCGTCGGGCAGGGCACTGGTGCCCGACAGCAGGCACAGCCCGACCGCGATCACCAGAGGGTGACGCAACTGCTGCCAGACCGGCGTGGACAGCCGCCACAGGAACAGCGACATCAGGAACCAGGTCAGGTAGTACGGGTCGAGCAGGCTGATCTCGAGCTTGCCGTACAGGAAGTAGCGGGGCAGCGAATAGGCCACCTCGAAGATGACGTACGGCACCGCGAGGCCGCTGATGAGCTTGCGCGCCTTACCAGGAGAAAACGTGAAATTTCGGGACAAATAGCCGCTGACGACGATGAAGAGCGGCATGTGGAAGAGGTAGACGAAGAAGTAGAGCGCATGCGCCGCGGGAACGTCCCGCAGGTCCTCGACGAGATGCCCGGAAACGACCAGCACGATGGCCAGGAACTTGGCGTTGTCCAGCAGCGGGTCACGAGCGGCGGACCTTCCGGCCAGGCGGACGGGGGCGATCACGGTCATGCGCCCGGACCCTAGTCACCGTCCGTGAGCACCGGCGCAACCGCGGGCGAACAGTCCCCGAACTCTTCCCGCGCCCGTCCGCACCCCGCCATCCCCGCCATTCCCGTCACCCCCGCCCTGCGCGACCACCCGGACCCGGCCCGCCGGGTCGGGCGGTCCGATAGCGGGTGGCGAAGCCGGACGCTCTGGCCGCCGAAGGCGGCGAGTTCCGCCCGGAAGCGACTCCAGGGTGCGGAGGCGGCAGGGTGAACAGCCGGACGCCCCGTCTTCCTGGTCTTCCCGCGACCGGCGATACCAGGCGGGAGCCCTATGAGGCGGCCAGGCCGGTGGCGGCGAGGCTCGCGTCCCACAGTGCGGCGGCGAGGGCGGGGTCGGACATCCTTTCCGGCACCCGCGCGGGAGCGTTCTTGACGAAGTACCGGCCCGGGTGATCGACCCCGTCGGGGTGGGTGGCGAGATGGACGATGCGCTCGGCCCCGGCCTCCGGCGGCTCGCCCATGCCCGGCAGGAGCCACACCAGCTTCATGAAGAACGTGCCCTCGGCGAACGAGGTCTTGAGCACGCCGGGGTGGAGGCACGTGGCGGCCAGGCCCCTCTCGGCGAGCGACACGGTGAACAGCGCGTTGGCCTGCTTGGTGTCGCCGTACTGCAGCCAGCCGTTCCAGCGCCGCCGCTCCCTCGACAGGTCGGCCGGGTCGATGCGGCCCGACTTCCCGGCCCGGGACGAGGTGGTGACGACCCTGGCGGAGGACGCCGTGAGCCGGTCGAGGAGCAGGTTAGTCAGCAGGAACGGCGCCAGGTGGTTGACCTGGATCATCATCTCGTTGCCGTCCACGGTGGTCCGGCGGTCGGGCGTCATCACGCCGGCGTTGTTGATCAGCACGTCGATGCGCTCGTAGCGCGCGAGCAGGTCCGCGGCGAGCCGGCGCACCTGATCGAGGGAGGAGAAGTCCGCGACGAGCGTGTCCGGACGGCTTCCGCCGGCCTGCTCCGCGCGGTCCGCGACGGCGCGGAGCTTCTCCGGGGTGCGTCCGACGAGCACGATTTGGTGACCTCGCCGGGCGAGATCAAGGGCAGACGCTGCACCGATTCCGGCACCTGCCCCAGTGATTACAGTAATCATCAGTTCCTCCCACTGCGCCAGAACTGTATCGGTGCTAGCCTTCTGTGCGATCTTCCGGAGGTGCATTCCCCCATAAATGCGGCGCGAGCCTCCAGCAATGCAGGAGTGGCCATGGGTTCGAGAAACCGGTCGATTCGGTTCAAGATCTTCTTGTTGCTGCTCCTGCCATTGCTCATGTTGAGTGCTATGTGGGGGTTTGCCCTAAAGCTCACGGTCGGGGACGGCCTCGTCCTCCTGCACTCCAAGACGCTGTACGACACCATCGGAGTCACCTCCACCGACCTCGGCACCCAGATCCAGGCCGAGCGCGCGCTGACCGCCGGCGTCCTCAGCAGCGGCCGCACGACGTCGGCCGCGCTCACCGCCCAACAGGCCAAGACCACCGCCGCCGCGGAGAAGTTCAAGAAGTCCGCCGCCGACGAGGCCACCCGCGACGCCATGAGCGAGGAGCTCGAGGCGCCCCTGAAGTCCCTGCTGTCCTCCCTCGAACGCCTCCCCACGATCCGGGAGGGCGTCTCGCTCGGCAGGTCCGACCGGCTGACCACGATCACCGCGTACAACGCGATCATGGACGACCTGTTCGCGCTCTACGAGCGGCTCGTCTCGGTGCCCGACCTGACCACCTTCCAGCAGGCCAGCGCCATGCAGGGGATGGGCAACGCGCACGAGATGATCACTCGTGAGGACGCCCTCGTGCGCGGCGCGCTCGCCAGCGGCACGATGACGGCCGACGAGCAGAACGCCTTCAGCGAGTGGGTCGCCACCCGGCGGTTCCTCTACAGCAAGAACCGGCCCATCCTCAGCGGTGAGATGCGGGCGCCGTACGAGCAGGTGCTCACCTCGCCGCTGTTCGACCGGTTCACCGCCCTGGAGAACGAGATCGTCAACCAGGTGCGCTCCGGCGGCCCGCTCCCGGCGGACGCCGAGAAGTGGTCGCCGACCGTCGACCAGCTGATCCTCCGGCTCGACTCGGCCCGGGTGAAGGCCTCGGACGCGCTCAGCGGCTCCGCCACCACGGTCGCCACCGGGATCATGCTCCGCATCCTGATCGCCGGCGGGCTCGGTCTCGTGGTGATCATCGCCACGATCATCTTCTCCGTACGGTTCGGCCGCCGGCTCGCCCGCGACCTCGCCGGCCTGCGCGACGCCGCGCTCGAACTCGCCCTCGTACGGCTGCCGCAGGTCGTCGGCAAGCTGCGGCGGGGCGAGGACGTGGACGTCGAGACCGAGGCGCCCCCGATCAAGGCGACGGGGTCCAACGAGGTCGAGGACGTCGCGCGGGCGTTCAGCTCCGTCCAGCGCACGGCGGTGGAGGCCGCGGTCGGCCAGGCCGCGCTCCGCCGCGGCGTCAGCCAGGTCTTCCTCAACCTGGCCCGCCGCAACCAGACCCTGCTGCACCGCCAGCTCACGCTCCTCGACACGATGCAGCGCCGCACCGAGGACCCGGAGAGCCTGGAGGACCTCTTCCGGCTCGACCACCTGACCACCCGCATGCGCCGCCACGCGGAGAGCCTGATCATCCTGTCCGGCTCCGTGCCCGGACGGGCGTGGCGCAAGCCGGTGCCGTTGATCGACGTGGTCCGCGCCGCGATCTCCGAGGTCGAGGACTACACCCGCATCACGATGGCCCCGATGCCGGAGATCGCCATCGCCGGTGCGACCGTGGCCGACGTGGTGCACCTGATCGCCGAGCTGCTGGAGAACGCCACGATCTTCTCGCCTCCGCAGACCAGGGTGGAGGTGCGCGCGGAGGTCGTCGCCAACGGGCTCGCGGTGGAGGTCGAGGACCGTGGTCTCGGCCTGGCGCCCGAGGAGTACGACGAGATCAACCGGCGTCTGGCCGACCCGCCGGAGTTCGACCTGGCGGACAGCGACCGGCTCGGGCTCTTCGTCGTCGGCCAGCTCGCCGCCCGGCACGAGATCGGGGTGGTCCTGCGCGGTTCGCCGTACGGCGGGACGACGGCGATCGTGCTCATGCCCCGGTCCCTGGTGGTGGACGAGGGCTCGCCCGCGGCGCTGGCGGGCCCGCCCTCGCGCGGCTCCCACGCGAAGCCCGCGCTGGCCGCCGGCGGCAGCGACACCGACATTTCGCTCAGCGACACGCTCCAGGCCGATCTCGGGCTGCGCGGCTCCGCCCCCACCGGGGAGCCCCGCGAGGTCCGTACGCTCGTCGGGGAGGTCGCGAAGGACGTTCCCGACGACGCTCCCGCATCGGGTGACGCTTCCGGGAAGACGGGCGACCGGGAGGAGCGCACGGGCGCGTCCGAGCCGTCCCCGTTCTTCACGCCGGCCGCCCTGCGGACCGACGCGGTGCCCTCCGCCGCGCGCGACGACCTCTCCCCGCGGCCCAACGGCTCCGGCCCCACCCCCGCACCGGCCGCCGAGCCCGCGACCGCCGCCGCCGGGGTGGGCGCGAACGGCCTGGCGCAGCGGACGAGCAGGCAGCGGGCCAGGGGCCCCGTCTCCAACGGCACCCACGCCGGCCTGCCGCGCCGGGTCCGTCAGGCCAACATCGCCCCGCAGCTTCGCGCCCAGTCGCAGGAGACCGGTCCGCAGACGCCGCCGCTGTCCGCCCCGACCGTGGAGGAGCGGTCACCGGAGGAGGCCAGGGCGATGTTCAGCGCCTTCCAGCGCGGCGCGCTGCGAGGCCGGGAGGACTCCGATCAGCCGGGTGGGGCCGCACCCGGTGATCACGCACACAACACGCACGGCGAGAAGGGTGACGAATGACCGGCAAAGCGACGTCGACCGGCGAACTGAACTGGCTGCTCGACGATCTCATCAGCAGGGTCGCCGCCGTCCGCCAGGCGGTGATCCTCTCCACCGACGGTCTCGTCGTTGGAGCCTCCCAGGGGCTGAGCCGGGAGGACGCGGAGCACCTGTCCGCGGTCGCCGCCGGGTTCCAGAGCCTGGCGCGAGGCGCGGGACGCCACTTCGGCGGGGGCGAGGTCAGGCAGACCATCGTGGAGATGGAGGCCGCGTTCCTGTTCGTCACGGCCGCCGGCCAGGGCACCTGCCTGGCCGTGCTGGCCGCCTCCGACGCCGACGTCGGGCACATCGCTTACGAGATGGCGATGCTGGTCAAGCGGGTGGGGCAGCACATCTCCACCAACCCGCGGCGGATCTCCCCATGAGATTGGTGGCCACATGACGGGACCCCAGTGGATGGACGAGGAGGCCGGGCCGTTGGTCCGGCCCTACGCGCTGACGGGGGGCCGGGCACGGCACTCCGGGGCCAAGCTCGACCTGATCACCATGGTGACCACCAAGGGCTCACCGAGGGACGTCCCCGGCATTGGCCCCGAGCAGCGGCGGATCCTCGATATCGCGCGCAGAGGCGCGTCGGTGGCGGACATCGCATCCGACATCGACCTGCCGCTGGGCGTGGTCCGCGTCCTGATCGGGGATCTGCACGACCTCGGACTCGTCGACGTACGGGCTCCGGGCAAGGTGGCGCCGCTGCCAAGCGAGCGCATTCTCAAGGAAGTGATCAATGGCCTTCGCGCCCTCTGAGGAGCCGGTCGCCCTCAAGATATTGGTGGCCGGCGGCTTCGGCGTCGGCAAGACCACGCTGGTCGGCGCGATCAGCGAGATTCGCCCCCTGCGCACCGAGGAGGTGCTGTCCGATCGCGGCGTCGGCGTCGACGACACCGACGGCGTGGAAGGCAAGACGACCACGACGGTGGCCATGGACTTCGGCCGCATCACCATCAGGGAAGGGCTCGTGGTCTACCTGTTCGGCACCCCCGGACAGGAACGGTTCTGGTTCATGTGGGACGAGCTGTCCTACGGCGCGCTCGGGGCCGTCGTGCTGGCCGACACCCGCAGGCTGACCGACTGCTTTCCGTCGATCGACTACTTCGAGCAGCGCGGCACGCCGTTCATCGTCGCGGTCAACTGCTTCGACGGCGCCGAGCAGCACGAGCCCGAGGACGTGCGGATCGCCCTCGACCTCGACCCGGACGTCCCCGTCCTGCTCTGCGACGTACGGCGCCGCGCCTCGGCCAAGGTCGTGCTCGTCACGCTCGTGGAGCACGCGCTCAAGATGCTGACGGCGGCCCAGCGCTAGCACCGGGCCCACCCCCGTCAATGTTGGACTGACCACTCCGTACGCGCCGGCGGGCGGTGCTCCCGTCCGTCAGCCGTCGTCGATGACGAGCGCTCCGGCTCTCACCAGTGGCGGGCCTCCTGCACCAGCCGGTCTCGGACGAGGGTGACCTGGCGGCGTACGGATGCGCCCGCCCGTTGCGCGAGGAAGCCGGTGTTGATGGGCGGGTCGTCCGGGTCGAGGAGCAGGACGAGCTCGCCGCTGTCGAGCTCGCCGGCGCACAGGTAGCGCGGCAGCACGGTGACTCCGGCTCCGGCGACGACGGCCGCCAGCACACCGCGCAGATCGGGCACGGTCACCGCGGGCGACCTGGTCAGGCGCGTACGGAAGACGTGGCGCCAATATCGGCGGAGGATGGGCACGTCCTCGGCGTAGGCGACCAGCGGGGCGTCGTTCAGGGCGCCGGGATCATCGCAGGCGACGGGGCCGATCCGGTCCGCCCAGGCGGGCGCGGCCACCAGCACGAACTCCTCGTCCATGAGCGGTGTGGCCACCACGGTGCGGCCCCTCGGCCGAATCGCCGAGAAGACCAGGTCGAAACGCCCTGCGCGCAGGCCTTCCAGCAGGTCGTCGGCCAGCCCGGCCGTGACGCGCAGCCGCAGGCCCTGCTCGACCAGCGGTGCCAGGGCGGGCAGCACCCGGACGCTCAGCATCTCGGCCGGACCCCCGAGATGCACCGGCTCGGAGGACTCCCCGCCCAGGCGTCCTCGTCCGGCCACCACCGCCAGCTCGTCCAGCGGGCCCGCGACCTGTGCGGCCAGCTCGTCGGCCACCGACGTGGCGGCCACTCCTCGCGGCAGCCGTTCGAACAACTGGCGATCGAGCTGCTCCTCCAGCGTGCGCACCTGACTCGTCACGGTCGGCTGCGACAGCCCGAGCAGTGCGGCGGCCGCGGTGAAGGAGCCGGCGCGATAGACGGCGAGGAAGGTCCGCAGCAGCATCAGATCCAGGGGCCCGCCCGCCGCCCGGTCTCCCGACGCATAGGCGTTCCTATGGCTCATGCCGCGAATGCTATTGGTTCTCTGATGCCTGAGCCGCCTACGATCCAGCTCGTTCCCTCGCTGACGGGCCGCAGGGCGTCGTCGGCTCACCTCACCCTCGCCTTGAGCGAGGACTCCGGAAAGAGCACGAGTAATGGCGAAGATCCTTTTTGTGATGACCGGTGCGCGCCACCTGACGCTGGCCGACGGGACCGAGCATCCGACCGGCTTCTGGGCCGAGGAGTTCGCGGCTCCCTACCTGGCGTTCACCGAGGCCGGGCACGAGGTGGTCGTCGCCACCCCCGGCGGCGTCGTGCCCCCGGTCGACCAGGCGAGCCTCGCCCCCGAGGTCAACGGCGGCCAGGACGGCGCGGACGCGATGGCAGCCACGCTCCGGTCCGCCGCGGAGCTCCGGAACCCGATCGCGCTGGAGAGCGTCGATCCGGCCGAGTATGCCGCGGTGTTCTACCCCGGCGGGCACGGCCCGATGGAGGATCTGGCGGCCGATCCGCACTCGGCTCGCCTGCTGACCGACGTCATGGCCGCGGGCACGCCGGTGGCCCTGGTCTGCCACGGCCTGGCCGCCCTCCTGGCCACCGAGGGTCCGGACGGCGCCTCGCCCTTCACCGGCTATGAGATCACCGGCTTCACCAGGGCGGAGGAGACCCTGGCCGGGCTCGCCGACCGGGTGAAGTGGGTCCTGGAGGACCGGCTGGTCGCCCTGGGCGTGCGGTTCTCCGCAGGCGAGCCCTGGGCGCCCGTCGTGGTCGTCGACCGCAACGTCCTCACCGGGCAGAACCCCGCCTCCTCCGCCCCGCTGGCCGCCGAACTGCTCAAGACCCTCGGCTGATCGGGGCGGGCACCGGAGCGACGTCCGTCGCGATCGGCCGCCGTCTGCGGGCCCATGGCCTGGGGGGAAGGCCGGCCGTGCCACGACGACGCCTGGGCGGCGGCCAGGGGCCTCGACTGGCGCCCGTACGCCGAGCGCCTGCGCGACCTGCTCGGCGATCCGTGATCCCCGCAGGTCACTGACGGCGCGGCCGGATCGTGCGGCGCCCCCGCGCCCGCACGATCCGGCGTGCCGCCCCCTCCAGCGGACGCTGCTCAGCGGTGGACCAGGAAGTCGCGCGCGGCGCGCCGTCCGCCGATCCACGCCCTGAGCGTCGGCCCCCAGACGAGCTGCGCGAGCCGTACGGCGAGCACGCCGAGGACGGCCACCTCGGCGGTCAGCAGCAGCCGCTCCACCAGGCCGATCATGACGCCGTGGCCGGGCAGCGCGACGTACGTGATGGCCGCCAGGCCGAGACCGGAGGCGAGCGTCAGCCACTCCAGCGGCCGGGCGACGGCCTTCCACCGCTCGTCCTGTCCCAGGCGGCCCACCAGCTGGATGGCGGCGGCGGGCACGCTCACGAAGGCCGCCACCGACAGGGCGCCGTGAACGTCCCCCTGCCAGACCGTGCCGGACGGGATCACGGCCGCGCCGACGAGCGAGACGCTCCACAGGCCGATCAGGCGGGCGGGCCAGCCGTGCACCGGCGCGTCGAGTGCGCGCATCCCGGCCAGCAGCGCGAGCGAGGCCAGGCCGAGGACGGCCATGGCCGTCTCGATGGCGCCGCCCCCGTCGCGGGCGGCGTACTGGCTGATCGTCATGGAGACGGGGTCCAAGGAGGAGTCCCCGGCCACCTGCGCCGCCACCACGGTGACGACCGCGAACAGGATGCCGCCACCGGCGAGCAGGGGATAGATCCTCTTGACCATATGGTCAGGATCCCGCGCACGCCCCGTTCCCGGCATCCGGGACAACGCGTAGATGCCCCCGAGAAGGGGTCAGGGTCGTCTCAGGGTGGGGCCCAGACCTGCGGCCCGGGCCCCACCTCGGACGGCTACTGCTGCGCGGCCTCGTGGTAGCGCTCGCGCAGGTCAGGCGTCAGATCGGCCTCGTAGGACTCGGTGTCGCCCGTGTCCCAATGCGGGGGTTCCGGCTGCCCCGACAGCAGCCAGGCGGCCTGCTTGGCCGCGCCGTCCGCGACGTACTCCCCGGGGGTGGGGACGAGCACCGGACGCCCGAAGACGGTCGGGGCGATGCGGCGCACCGCCTCCGACCGCGCACCGCCGCCGATGAGCAGCACCCGCTGCGGTTCGAGACCGAGGGCGTCGAGCGCGTCGGCGAGCCCGCAGAGCATGCCCTCCACCGCCGCCCGGGCCAGGTGCTCCGGCGTGGAGTTGCCCAGCCGCAGGCCGTGCAGCGAACCGGTGGCGTCGGGCAGGTTCGGCGTGCGCTCCCCCTCCAGGTAGGGCACGAGCACCAGCCCGTCCGCGCCCGCCGGGGCCCGCAGCGCCAGGTCGCTCAGCTCCTGGACCGTGACCCGGAGCATCCGGGCCGCCGCATCCAGCACCCGTGCCGCGTTCAGCGTGCAGACCAGCGGAAGGTAGCGCCCGGTGGCGTCGGCGAACCCGGCGACGGCCCCTGACGGGTCGGCGGACGGCCCCTCGGCGACGGCGAACGCCGTCCCGGAGGTGCCGATCGACACGACCACGTCACCGGGCCGCATGCCGACGCCGAGCGCCGCCGCCATGTTGTCGCCCGTGCCCGGCGCGAGCAGCGCGCCGCCCTGCTCGGCCGTGCCCGCCTGCTCGGCGGGACCGAGCACACGGGGCAGCTCCGGCACCCTGCCCATGGCCAGTTCGAGCAGGTCGGTGCGGTATTCACCGGTCGCCGGCGACCAATAACCGGTGCCGGAGGCGTCGCCCCGGTCGGTCGTGATCGTGCCGGGCCGCCCGGCGAGCCGCCAGGTGAGCCAGTCGTGCGGCAGGCACACCGACCGTGTGCGGGCGGCGTTGTCCGGCTCGTTGCGGGCGAGCCAGCGGAGCTTCGTCACGGTGAAGGAGGCCACCGGGACGCTGCCGACGGCCTCCGCCCACGCCTTGGGGCCGCCCAGCTCGGCGACCAGGTCGGCCGCCGCTCCGGCCGAGCGGGTGTCGTTCCACAGCAGCGCGGGCCGGACCACCTCGCCGTCCTCGTCGAGGCAGACCATCCCGTGCTGCTGGGCCCCCACGCTCACCGCCGCGACGTCCGCGAGCCCTCCCGCCTGCTCGATCGCGCTCTGCAGCGCGGACCACCAGTGCTCGGGATGGACCTCGGTGCCGTCGGGGTGGGAGGCGCGGCCCTCGCGCACGAGGGCCCCGCTCTCCGCGTCCCGGATGACGACCTTGCAGCTCTGGGTCGACGAGTCGACCCCCGCGACCAGCGTCACAGTCGTCCCTCCGCTCTCGTCGTACCGGTCAGCCGCGCACGCCGAGGAGGTGCTCCAGCGCGAGCTGGTTGAGCCGGGTGAAGTGGAAGCCGCGGGCCGCCACCTCGTCCACGTCGATCGACTCGGCGAGGATGTCGTCGTAGGTCTCGCCCTCGGCCAGGGTCGGCTGGGCCAGCTCGGTGAGCTTGCTGGCGGCCAGCGCCTCCTGCACCTCGGGGTCGGCGCGGAAGGCCTTCGACTTCTCCTTGAGGATGAGGTAGGTCCGCATGTTGGCGGCGGCCGACTCCCAGACGTCGTTCTTGTCCTCGGTGCGCAGCGGCTTGTAGTCGAAGTGGCGCGGGCCGTCGTAGCCGCCGTTCTCCAGCAGGTCGACGAGGAAGAACGCGTTCTTCACGTCGCCGTGGCCGAAGATGAGGTCCTGGTCGTACTTCGGGCCGTGCTGGCCGTTGAGGTCGAGGTGGAAAAGCTTGCCGTGCCACAGCGCCTGGGCGATGCCGTGCACGAAGTTCATCCCGGCCATCTGCTCGTGGCCGACCTCGGGGTTGAGGCCCACCATCTCGGGGTGCTCCAGCGAGTTGATGAACGCCAGGGCGTGGCCGATCGTCGGCAGCAGGATGTCGCCGCGCGGCTCGTTCGGCTTGGGCTCGACGGCGAACCGGATGTCGTAGCCCTTGTCGATCACGTACTGGCACAGGAGGTCGAAGCCCTCCTTGTAGCGGTCGAGCGCGACCCGCACGTCCTTGGCGGCCTCGGACTCGGCGCCCTCACGGCCGCCCCAGCACACGTACGTCTTCGCGCCCAGCTCGGCGGCGAGGTCGATGTTGCGCATGACCTTGCGCAGGGCGTAGCGCCGGACGTCGCGGTCGTTGCTGGTGAACCCGCCGTCCTTGAAGATCGGATGGGTGAAGAGGTTGGTCGTGGCCATCGGCACCTTCATGCCGGTCTCGCTGAGCGCCTTCTTGAAGCTCTCGATGGCCTTGGTCCGGTCCGGCTCCACCGCGAGGAGGTCGTCGTCGTGGAAGGTCACACCGTACGCGCCGAGCTCGGCAAGGCGGTGGACGCTCTCGACCGGGTCCAGCGGGGCCCGGGTGGCGTCGCCGAACGGGTCGCGCGCCTGCCAGCCGACGGTCCACAGCCCGAACGTGAAGCGGTCCTCGGGAGTGGGGGTGTACATGGGTCGCCTCCGAATTAGTCTATGTTGTGGACTAAATATCGGACGTGAGGAGCCGCAGGGTCAAGGGGGTGTGTCCGGGTTATCAACCTCCGGCAGTGGAAGATGTGATGGCACAGCCCGTCGGGCGTGCGGCGGGAGTCGCGTGGAGGGGTGCGATGACGCGGGCGGGAACGGCGTGAGGCGGGCCGCACGTGTGCAGGAGCGCGAGCGCAGCCGGCGGTACGAGCACGAGCACGAGAGCTACGGACGGCACGGGCGCGAGAGCCGCGACCGTGATGAGGTGGCGTGGAGGGTGCGATGACGCAGGCCCTGCGGCATGACGCGATGCGCGCCCGCAACCTGGCGCTCGTCCTCGCCGCGGTCGGCGCCCGGGAGTCGGTGACCCGGGCCGCCCTCGCCGAGATGACCGGCCTGACCAAGACCACCGTGTCGAAGCTCGTCGGCGACCTCATCGAAGGCGGGCTCGTGGTGGAGACCGGCGCCGTCCGGGACGGCGAGCGCGGCAGGCCCGGCGTCGAGATCCGGATCAGCGGTCAGCACGTCGCCGCGCTCGGTCTGGAGGTGAACGTCGACTATCTCGCGGTGTGCGTGGTCGATCTCGCCCGGACGGTACGGCTGCGTCGCACACAGGCTGTGGACAACAGGGCCGCACCCCCTGTGGATGTGATCGCGCGACTTGGGGATTTGGCCTCCGCGGTTGTGGATGAAGCTGTGGAGAACGGCCTGCGGGTGGTCGGCGGCGTGCTGGCCGTACCCGGCCCTGTGGACATGACCAGCGGCGTCGTCCACAACGCGCCGAACCTGGGCTGGCGCGACGTGCCGCTGGCGTCGCTCCTGCGGTTCCCCTTCCCCGTACGTGTGGAGAACGAGGCCAACCTGGCCGCGCTCGGCGAGCTGTGGTTCGGGTCGGGGCTGCCGGACTTCCTGCATGTGTCGGGAGAGATCGGCATCGGTGCGGGCCTCGTGGTCCGCGGCCGGCTCTTCCGTGGCGCGCACGGCTTCGCCGGGGAGCTCGGACATGTCGTCGTCTCCCCCGACGGCCCGCCATGCCGCTGCGGCGGGCGGGGCTGCCTCGAACAGTACGCGGGCCAGGACGCCCTTCTGACCGCCGCCCGCGCCGCCGCCTCGGTCCGGCCCGCCCCCGTGCCCCCGGCTGCGGCGCCCGGGAACCCGCCGGGCGGGATGCCGCCGCGCGAGGATGCCGGCAAAGCAGGAGAGACGGACAAATCGCGAGAGACACGCACGTCGGAGGAGACAGGCACGTCGGGGGAGCCGCGCGAACCGTCGTCTTCACCCGAGATGCTCCTGCCCGCTCAGCAGGGCGTGGCGTGGGTGCTGTCCCGGCTCCAGGAAGGCGACGCGGACGCGCGTGCCGCCTGCGAGCGGGCGGCCTGGGCGCTCGGCGTGGCTCTGTCGTCGGCGGTCAACCTCGTGGACCCCGACGCGATCGTCCTCGGCGGCATCTACGCGCCGCTCTTCCCCTGGATCGGCCACATGGTCGCCGACACGCTGAAGGACCGGCTCGGCCAGATGCGCGGCGCCGTGCCGCCCGTGGTCGTGTCACGGCTCGGCGCAGAGGCCGCCGCCCTCGGCGCGGCCGGCCAGGTGATCGAGCAGGTCATGGCCGACCCCGCCGCGCTCCTGCACACCTGACCTCGAGCACCCCGGCCGGGCACCGTGGACCGGGGCGCCAAGAAGCCGTAAGGACCTGTGCCGATCTTGCCCAGCACAGGTCACGGACCCGCGCCGGCCGGGTATGAGGCCGCCGATCCACGGAACCCGGACGGCCGGCGCTCTTCGCCGGCCGTCCAGCAGGAAGGCGTTATAGCGATATGTCCCGCTACTGGACGCGGCCCCCCGTCGACGCCGTAGTCCTCACGGCCCGGCGGCTGGCCATGGCCGCACTCATGATCCCGGCGGCGGGAATCTGCGCCGCACAGCCCGCGACGGCGCATCTCGCCTCACCGCCGGCAGCGACGCATGGCCCCCGACCGTCCGCAGCAGTGCGTGCCACCCCGCCGCCCGTACACGAGGAGCCCACGGCCGGCCGCGTCGGCAGAACCGGTGGAGGCGGACGTCAGGTGATCGCAGGAGGGCGCGCGAACGCCGTCCAGGGCAGGTCCGCCTCGGGCCGGTTCAACCAGAGCCTCAACGGATCCGTCTCCCCCGCCTTCGTGATGGGGCGGTCGCAGGGACCGATCACCAAGACACACTCGCTCAAACTGCAGGCCGCGTTCTGCGGATCGCAGCCCACCGCCTGCACCATGGAGCAGAGCATGCCGGTCCGCGAGATGGACTGACACCTCGCCGTCCGCTCCGCGCCACCCGTGGGGCATTGCGCGTCGGCAGCGGCGACCGGCAGCACGCCGGTCAGGCGAGTGCCGGCCTCGGGCGGTGGAGGCTCACAGCGTCAACCATGGCGGTCCCTGAGCCCGACGCCTCGGCACGCGTTCGCGATGCCGCAGGCGGCGGCTCACAAGCCCGAGGGATCGCGGCCGAGGGTGATCTCCTCGGCGATGCGCCGCAGTTCGTCGTCGGCCAATCGGGGAGTGTCGGGCAGGCAGGCGGCCAGCGCCGAGATCACCTGGTGGTACGGCGCGCCGGCATGACGGACCGCGACCTCGTGCACCGCCCGGAACAGGACCAGGTTGTCCTCGTGCTCCCGCGTCGCCCTATCCACGATCATGTCGTCCCCCTCCGCCGGCCTCTCGCCGGCACCGATCTCCGGACCGCTCCCGGCCAGCGCCCCCGGCGCTGCCCGGTGGCAACCGTACGACCTGGCACCGACAGTTTCCGGGAAACCCACCGAGGTACAATTACTTGAGCGTTCAAGTTTTCGGGAGGGCGTCATGCCGGTCCAGCGACTCAACCACGCCGTGCTGTACGTGCGGGACGTCTCCCGCAGCGTGGCCTTCTACCAGGAGGCCCTCGGCTTCCGCGTCGTCCAGTCGTTCCCCGGGGCGGCCTTCCTGCAGGCCGAGGGCTCCTCGAACGACCACGACCTCGGGCTGTTCCAGATCGGGGCGCAGGCGGGGCCGTCGGCCGCCGGGCGCGCGACGGTCGGCCTCTATCACCTCGCCTGGGAGGTCGACACGCTCGCCGAGCTGCACCGGATCGCGACCAGGCTGACGGAGATGAACGCCCTGGTCGGCGCGTCCGACCACTCCACCACCAAGGCCCTCTACGCGAAGGATCCGGACGGGCTGGAGTTCGAGGTGTCCTGGCTGGTGCCCGCCGACCTGATCACCCAGGAGGTCCTCGACGGACGCGCCCAGATCAGGCCGCTCGACCTCGCGAAGGAGCTGGAGCGCTACGGCGCGCAGACGCGCGGCGGGGTCGGCGTCAGCGTCTGATCCGGCACTCGTGCGCACCCGTGGGCGGCCCGCTGTCCACGGCCGCCCACCACGGCCGCCCTCGCCCACCGACCGGACACTTCACCCTCCGACCGGACACTTCGCCGGCCGATGCTGTTCGCTGGCCGACCGGTTCGCGCCATTTAGCGCAAACATCCTTCTCTGCGGCCCCGGAAGCTCATAGCATGATCATGATCTGAACCGGCACGGCGAGGAACAGGACGGATCATGGCCGACAACGACCAGCACCCGGGCGACGACCCTGCCGGACGCGCCCAGGCGTTCGCCAGGATCGACACGAGCAAGCCGAGCATCGCCCGTGTCTACGACTTCTTCCTCGGCGGCAAGGACAACTACGCCATCGACCGGCAGGTGGGCGAGGCCACGCTGCGGATCGCCCCGGACGCCCCCGCGGCGGGCCGGTCGAACCGCGCCTTCCTCCGGCGCGTCGTACACCATCTGGCCGCCGAGGCGGGCATCCGGCAGTTCCTCGACATCGGCTCGGGCCTGCCCACGCAGGGCAACGTGCACGAAGTGGCCCAGAAGGTCGCCCCGGAGGCTCGCGTCGTCTACGTCGACAACGACCCCATCGTGCTCCTGCACGGCAGGGCGCTGCTCGCGACCAACGGGAGCACCACGGTCGTCGAGGCCGACATCCGCGACCCGGAGTCGATCCTGGGGCACCCCGGGGTCCGCGCGCTCATCGACTTCGACCAGCCGGTGGCCCTGCTGCTGTTCGCGATCCTGCATCACGTCAACGACCACGAGGACCCCCAGGGGATCGCCGCGCGCTTCCGCGAGGCCCTGCCCTCGGGCAGCTATCTGGCGCTGTCCCACTTCCACAACCCGGGGCCGAGCATGCCCGATGTGTCGGCGCAGGCGACCACGGCCGAAAAGCTGTTCAACGAGAACCTGGGCACGGGCCGGTGGCGCACCCGCGAGGAGATCTTGGCCTACTTCGGCGACCTGCCGCTCCTCGAACCCGGCCTGGTGCCGCTCCCGGAGTGGCGGCCGGACCCGGGTGAGGTCTTCGAGCCCGGCATCACCTATCACACGTTCGTCGGCGGCGTCGCGCACAAAGCCTGAAACGTACGGCCGGGAGCGCGTCGCCGCAGGCAGCGGGCCATTCGGCGACGGAACCGCTCTCGGCCGTACGGCGGCCGGGTTGACACCGGTGAGCGGCGACGGTGATGCTCGGAGGTGGCTGCCCCTCTACATGGAAGGCGGCACCGACATGATGATCGTCAATGGGTCGCTCGAATCGGCCCAGAGCAAGAGAACTCTGCTCTATCTCGACGAGCAACTGGTCGTACGCTCCTCCGAAGACGGCGGCGTACGGCTGATCGGACAGATCGACCTCACCAACGGCGACGCGATGGCCGACGCCCTGCACCGGCAGTGGGCGAGCCCGGGCACGGGAACCGTGGACGTCGCCGAGCTCCAGTTCATCGACCTCTCCGGCCTGCGCGCCCTGGCCCTGCTGTCCGACTCTCCCCTAGGCCGGCCGATCCGGCTCGACAACGTCAAGCCGAGCCTGCGCAAGCTGCTCACCCTGCTCGACTGGCCCGCGTTCACCATCGGGTGACTCCGCGGCCCGGCGCGCCCCCTCGGCGCGCCGATCAGTTTCCCTCACTCCCACCTCATCCGGATTTTCCCCTCACGCCCGTATTCCCGCGTTTCTCGCATTCCCGCGTTTCTCGGGCTCCGGATGGAGGAAAAGTATCCGAGGACGGTCGCACACGACCGTTATGACCGCCGCCTGAGCCTTCGTATGGGTTCAGGCGGAATCCATTCGTGAGTTCCCCCCGACTCTCGCGAGGAGGGGGATGAGGTGTTTCCGGGCACTCCGGCAGCCCGCCACCGATGTCTGCGGCCGTCCGCCGACGTGGCACAGCCGCAGCCGCGCGCTCGCGCCGCGGTGACGAGGCGACCTGGCCCCCACCGGCTGACCCTCCGGTGCGGCCGCCCGTTCCTTCCCGGACCCGGCGTCCGGGCTCCCATCTGCTGGAGAGCCGAATGTTCCTGAACCAGGCGCTCACGACGTCCCTGACCCTGTTGCGCGGCGTGCTGCCCGAGCCGTTCCGGGAGCTGCTTCCCTGCCCGCGCGACATGCACGTCTGCCCCGGCGGGGTGCGCATCGACCTGCGCGGGATCGGCCGGCCGGGCTCCGAGGACGCGGCGAGTCATCTGGAGGAGCGGCTCGAGGCCCTCCCCTGCGTCGAGCGGGCGGAGGTCAACGGCCGCATCTCCGCCGTCTTCGTCGCCTGCGACCCGGACCGGGTCGACCACGACAAGCTGCTGACCCTCGTCACGGAGCTGGACGAGCAGGAGGAGCACGCCCACGAGAGCCCCGTCCAGCTCGTCGAGGAGCACCTGCGGGCGACCGTACGGCTGACGGCCGGCATCGCCGGAATCGGGCTGATCTTCCTGGGAAGGGCCATCCGGGCCCCGCAGCTCCCAGTGGCCGTGCCCGCGTTGCTGCAACTGGTCAACGCCACGCCCGCGATCCGCGAACAGCTCGACCGCAGGCTGGGGCATGGTCCCACCGACGCCCTGTTCAACACCGCCAACCTCGTCACCCAGACCCTCACGCTCCGTCCCACCGCGCTGTTCGTGCAGGCCGTCGCCAACGTGGGCCGCTATGTCGAGACCAGAGCCAGCCGGCACGCGTGGGAGAGGCTGGAGGAGCGGCTCGCCACGCGTCCGGGCGCCTACCACCACATCAGGGCCGAGACCCGGCAGCGGCCGACCCACCTGCCGCACGGGCCGATCGAGCGCTACGCCGACGTGGTCGCCCCGATCAGCGCCGCCGCGTACGCGCTGACGCGGGCGCTCATGCGGGGCGAACGGGCCGTGTCGATCCTCGTCGCCGGCACTCCACGGGTCGCCGACCTCAGCCGCGACGCGTTCGCGGGCGCGATCACCCGCGCGCTCGGCAAGCACGACACGGTCGTCTTCGACGCCGACTGCCTGCGCAAGATGGACCGCGTCGACACCGTCATCCTGCACGCCGACGCGCTGACGACCGGCTCGTGGACGATCGACCGGGTCGAGCCGCTGCGTGAGGGGGAGGACACCGGCGAGCTGTACTCCCGGCTCTACTCGCTCATCGACTTCTCCGACCCCGGCCACACGGCGACCGTGGAGGACTGGTCGGTCCGTCCGCTGCCCGACCCCGATCTCCTGCTCTCGGACGCCGACCTCTGGCGGTCACGCGGACTGCGGGCGGTGGAGGTGTCGAGGGACGGCTCACGGGTCGCCGTCGCCGGTCTCGCCCCGGAGATCGACGCCCTGGCCGTGCCCGTCGTCAGCGCCGCCAAGGCGGCCGGCACGGTCATGCTCGCGGGCGGCGACGAGGGCCTCGCCCAGCGCCTCGGGATCGTCCGTACGCTGCCCGGAGGCCCCGAGCTCGCCGGGCACGTGCACGACCTGCAGGCGGCGGGCCGCTGCGTGGCCGTCGTGTCGAAGAACGCCTGGCACGCGCTCGCCCAGGCCGACATCGGCGTCGGTGTGGTCGATCCTGCTGCCGAGGAACCCGGCCACGTGGTGCCGTGGGACGCCGACATCGCCGGCGAGCTGAACGGCGTCCACCTGTTCCTGCGCTGCCTGCCCCGGGCGCGCGGCAACAGCGCGAACGCCGTACGGCTCGGCGCGGCGGGCGCGTGCGTCGGCACCCTGCTGGCCGTCGCGGGCCCGGCCGCCACCGCCCTGCGCCGGGCGCAGCTCGCCAGCGCCGCCGTCTCGCTGGGCGCCATCGTGCTCGGCGAGTGGGACGGGCAGAACGCCGGCCGCGTCTCCACCCCGGCCCGCGCCGACAGCACACCATGGCACGCCATGTCGGCGCGTGAGGTGCTCGCGCGGCTCCGTTCCTCGTCGGAGGGCATCGGCGAGCAGGAGGCGGGCAGGCGCCGCGCGCAGGCCGTGCCCGAGGAGGCGGAGGGGCCGCACTCGCTGGCCCGGGCCACGCTGGAGGAGCTCGCCAACCCGCTCACGCCCGCCCTCGCGACCGGCGCGGGCATCTCGGCCCTCGTCGGCTCGGTGCTCGACGCCGTGCTGATCAGCGGGGTCATGGTCATCAACGCGTTCCTCGGCGGCGTGCAGCGGTTCAAGGCCGACCGGGCGCTGCTGAGCCTGACCGAGTCGACCGAGGTCCTCGTACGGCTGCGCCGCCCCGGCGGCGTCGTCGAGACGACGAAGGCCGACCTCGCGCCCGGCGACGTCATCGAGCTGCGGGCAGGGGACGCCGTGCCCGCGGACGCCCGCGTCATCAAGGCCGTCGGGCTGGAGGTGGACGAGTCGACGCTCACCGGCGAGTCGCAGCTCGTCACGAAGACGGCCGCGCCGACCGTGGCGGCGGCCGTCGCCGACCGCAGCTCGATGGTCTACCAGGGAACCTCGATCGCGGCGGGCAGCGGCCGGGCGGTGGTCGTCGCGACCGGCGACATGACCGAGTCGGGGCGCAGCGCCAGGCTCGCGGGCGAGCCGAGCCCGCCGACCGGCGTCGAGCTGCGCCTTCGGGACCTGAGCCGGCGCATCCTGCCGCTGTCGATCGCCTCGGGTGTGGTGCTGCTCCTCACCGACCTCCTGCGCGGACGGCCGCTGGCCGCGGCGCTCACGCCCGCCGTCAGCCTGACGGTCGCCGCCGTGCCCGAGGGGCTGCCGTTCGTCGCCACGGTGGCGGAGCTGGCCGCCGCACGGCGGCTGTCCAGGCGCGCCGCCCTGGTGCGCAACCCGTCCACCATCGAGGCCCTGGGCCGGGTCAACGTGCTGTGCTTCGACAAGACCGGCACGCTGACCGAGGGCCGCATCAGCCTGCGGCACCTGTCGAACGGGTGGTCGGGCCGTCCGCTGGAGGAGGCGGACGCGTGGCTGCGGCGCGTCCTCGCCGCGGCCGTCCGGGCCAGCCCCAAGTCCGGCGGGGGACGGGTGATCGCCCACCCGACCGACCGCGCGGTGCTCGAAGGCGCCCATCGGATGGACGTCACGCCGGCCGAAGGGTTCGAGAGCTGGGAACGCGTGGACGAGATGCCGTTCGAGCCGGGCCGGGGCTACCACGCCGTGCTCGGCCGCACCGAGCAGGGGCACCTGCTCAGCGTGAAGGGCGCGCCCGAGATCGTGCTCACCCACTGCACCACCGTGCACCGCGACACCGGGGCGGTCCCCTGCGACGAGACCGTACGCGCGGAGCTGGAGCACGAGGTGGAGCGGCTGGCCCGGCAGGGCTACCGGGTGCTCGCCGTCGCGCAGCGGCCCGCCTCCGACCGGAGCGACCTCGACGAGTCGCGCATCGACGAGCTGTGCTTCCTCGGCTTCCTCGGCCTGGCCGACCCGGTCAGGTCCACGGCCGCGGAGAGCGTCGGGCGCCTCATGCGGGCCGGGGTGCGGATCGTCATGGTCACCGGCGACCACCCCAGCACCGCCGAGGCCATCGCGGTCGAGCTGAACGCGCTGAACGGCCGGCGCGTCATGACCGGTCCCGAGCTGGACGAGCTCGACGACGAGACGCTGACCAAGGTGCTGCCCCAGGTGGCGGTCTTCGCCCGCACCACCCCCGCGCACAAGGCCAGGATCGTCACGTGCCTGCGCCGGGCCGGTGAGGTCGTCGCCGTCACCGGTGACGGCGCCAACGACGCGCCCGCCATCCGTACGGCCGACGTCGGGATCGCCCTCGGCTCCCGCGCGACGCCCGCCGCGCGGTCCGCCGCCGACCTCGTCGTCACCGACGACCGCATCGAGACGATCGTGGACGCCATCGTCGAGGGCAGGGCGATGTGGACCTCGGTGCGCGACTCGCTGAGCATCCTCCTCGGCGGCAACATCGGCGAGATCGCGTTCACCGTGGGGTCCAACCTGCTGGCCGGCGGGAGCGCGCTCAACGCCCGGCAGCTCCTGCTGGTGAACCTGCTCACCGACATGGTGCCGGCCATGGCGGTCGCCGTACGGCCGCCCGCGTCGACCGATCCGGACGAGCTGCTGGCCGAGGGCCCCGAGGCGTCGCTGGGCGCGTCGCTGACCCGCGACATCTACCTGCGGGCGGCGGTCACGACGGCGGCGGCGACGGTCGCGTGGATCCTCGGACGCATGACGGGCACCCGCGGGCGCGCGAACACGATCGGCCTGGTCGCCCTCGTGTCCGCGCAGCTCCTGCAGACGCTCGCGGGGGGCGGCCGGGACAGGATCGTCGTGCTCGCGTCGCTGTCGTCGCTGGCCGTCCTGTGGTTCATCGTCACGGTGCCGGGGGTCAGCGCCGTCTTCGGCTGCCGGCCGCTCGGCCCGGTGGGCTGGGTCATCGGGCTGGGCAGCGCGACCGCTGCCACACTGGCCGGAATGCTCGTGCAGCGCCCGGTCAGGGAGGCGGCGACCCGCGCCGAGGCCGAACGCCGCAGGGCCGCCGCCCACCTGCCCGCACCGGCAGCGTGATCGGTCAGCACGTGATCGGTCAGCACGTGATCGGTCAGCACGTGATCGGTCAGCGCGTGATCGGTCAGCGGCCGCGGTGTATGCCCTTGCCGCCGTGGCGGTGCTTCTTCTTCCCCCCACCGCGGACGGCCGTACGGTGCTGGGCCTTCTTCGGCTTGTGCGCACGCTGCTTGGTGTGGGCGCGCGGCTTGTTCGCCACGTGGAACGTCTTGAAGCCGAAGTCGGGCAGCGTGATCGGCTGGGAGGGATCATCCGAAATCGGGACGACGTACACGTCGTGCCGCACGCCGTCCTTGCCCTTCGTGTGATAGACGGCCTGCTTCGGCTCCATGGCCTGACTCGTGACGGGCCTCGTGACCGGCATGGTGACGGGCCTCGTGACGGGCAGCGCGGCGGGTGCGGTGCCGGCCATCCCCAGGCCGTCGGGGCCGGAGGGGCCGTACTCGCTGGTGTAGCGGGGGTCGTAGACCGCCGTGTCGAGCGGCGCCGAGATCGTGGTCGCGACCGGGATCGCGTCGTCCCCGGAAGCTCCCCCGGGCGGCGCTGGGTCCGCGAACGCGACCGGTCCGGCGATCAGGGTTGCGGCGAGGGCGGCGGCGGCCGAGCTGATGATCATGAGTCTCCCCCGAGGTGACGGATCGTACGAGAAAGACCGTAGGCAGCACGTCACCGCCGATCGCGCGCCCCGCGCTCAGTGTCGGGTCAAAGCTCAGAATCTCTTGACAGCCGGTCCCGGTGATCGACTCAGGGGAGCGGGCTCAGATGGACGACCTTGGTGTGGGTCATCTCGTCGAGCAGCTCGGGGCCGTACCCGAACCCGTGCCCGCTGGCGCGCACCGGCTGGGCCGCGCCGCCGGGCGCTCCGCCGAAGACGGCGTTGATCTTCACCGTGCCCACCGGCAGCTCGCGCCAGGCCCGCTGGGCGTTGGCCATCGACGGGGTGAGGACGGTGGCCGCCAGGCCATACCGCGACTCGCGGGCCAGCTCGAGCGCCTCGTCGAACGACGACACCACCCGCACCGCCGCGACCGGGCCGAACGTCTCCTCGCGTATGACGTCCATGTTCTCCGTGCAGTCGGCCAGGACGGTCGGCGGATAGAACGCCCCCGGCCCCTCGGGCACATATCCCCCGGTCAGCAGCCGCGCCCCCGCCTCGATCGCGCCGCGTACGTGCCGGTCGACGACGTCGCGCTGCGCCCGGTCGACGAGCGGGCCGAGCGTCGTCTCCTCGTTCATGCCAGGCCCCATGCGCAGCTCCTCGGCCCGCTGCACGAGCGCGGCGAGGAACTCCTCGGCGACGTCGCGGTGGACGTAGACCCGCTCGACGGAGGTGCAGATCTGCCCGGCGTTGGCGAAGCAGCCGGTCGCCGCCTGTCCCGCCGCCCACTTCACGTCCACGCCCGCGTCCACGATCAGCGGATCCTTGCCGCCGTTCTCCAGCAGGGTCCTCGCGCCGGTGCGCGCGGCGACGGCGGCGATGGCCCGGCCCGCGGCGGTCGAGCCGACGTGCGCGACGAGGTCGATACCCGGGTGCGCGGCCAGGGTCTCGCCCGGATGCCGGTCGCCCGGCACCATCGTCAGCACGCCCGGCGGCAGCTCCGCCGCCATCAGCTCCGCGAGCAGCGCCCCCGTGTGCGGTGTGCGCTCCGACGGCTTGTGCACCACCGCGTTGCCGGTCACCACGGCCGCTCCGACGAGCCCGCAGGCGATGGCCACCGGGTCGTTCCACGGTGTGATCACCGCGACCACGCCGAGCGGCTCGTGGACCATGAGATCGGTGGCGTCCCAGCCGCCCTGCAGGCTCCGTCCCCGGTGCAGCGGCCCCAGCTCGGCATACTGCCGGAGCGTGCCGATCGCCGCCGCCACACCGCCGCGGCTGTCGCCGATCGGCTTGCCCATCTCCCTGGTCACCAGCGCGGCCAGCTCGTCCGCGCGGGCCTCGATCCGGCCGGCCATCCGGTGCAGGCACGCCGCCCTGTCGGCGGGAGCCGTACGGGCCCATGCGGGCTGGGCGCGGCGAGCCGAGTGGACCGCCCGCTCCACGTCCTCGGCGCACCCGGCGGGGAAGTCGCCCACCGGCTCTCCGGTCGCCGGGTCGGCGACCGTACGGTCACGTTCGCTCGCGCTCGCCGTCCACGCGCCGTCGGTCAGCACCCAGCGGTCCCTGTCCCGCACCCCGGTTCTCCCCCCGCTGCTCGCTCCACCCGTGCTCGCCTACCCCCGGGTCCGTACGGTTATCACCAGGCTTCCTAGACTTCCCGTATGCGACGGCTGAGCAGCACGGTGGTCGTGGTGGTGGGTGACCGGGCGGCCGAGGTGATCGCGGGGCTCGACGGCCTGCACAACGTGCGGGCGATTCTGCGCGGGGAACGGACGCCCGCCGAGATGACCGACGTGGTGACGCGCGCGAGCGCGACGTACGTACTGCACGACGCCGATCCGCTGGCCGACGTCGGTGAGGCGTGGACCGGCTTCTTCGACGGTACGACGCCGGTGGGCGGCCTGGAGGTGGCCATCGAGGCGGCGGCCGGGGCGCTGCGTGCCTACCGGCTGGTGCTCCCCGACTACTACATCGTCCTCGACCCCGACAGCCTCACGCCCACGTGGCGGCACTGGTGGCTCGGCGTGCTCGCCGGGGCCGCGCCGACCCGGGTGGTGCCGAGCCCCGCCTCGGCCGGCGCCGTCAAGGAGACGCTGCGCGGGCTGTCCGCGGGCCGCTGGTGGCCCGCCGACGTGGAAGGGTGGCTGCGCGGCCTGCCCCGCCAGGTGCCCGACCGAGTCGGCCTCCCCGGCACCACCACCTGAGCCGCACCACCTCATGAGCAGCGCAACCTCATGAGCAGCGCAACCTCATGAGCAGCGCAACCTCATGAGCAGCGCAACCTCATGAGCAGCGCAACCTCATGAGCAGCGCAACCTCATGAGCAGCGCAACCTCATGAGCCGCGCCACCTTATGGACACAGGGGCGACCCGTCACTGGACGCGGCGCAGCCGACCTCAAAGCACGGTGAATCAGCCTCAGAGCACGGTGAAGTCGGGCCTCAGAGCACGGTGAAGTCGGGCCTCAGAGCACGGTGAAGTCGGCGAAGTCGAAGCCGGGTGACACGACGCAGCTCACCAGCACGCCCTCGTCTCCCGCCGGGCGGGCCGCCTGCCAGGTGCCCGCCGGCACCACCGCCTGCGGGACCTGCCCGTTCTCCACGTCCGGCCCCAGGACGATCACGTCCTCCCGGCCGGGCCGCTCGCCCGCACCGCCGAGCACGAGCGTCAACGGCCCGCCCCGGTGCCATAACCACACCTCGTCGGACCGTACGGCGTGCCAGACCGACTCCTCGCCCGGCTCCAACAGGAAATAGATTCCCGTCGCCGTCGCCCGCGTGCCGCCGTACCCGGGAGGCTCGACGGAGGCGGCCGTCCGCCACGTCTCGCGATACCACCCGCCCTCGGGGTGCGGCAGCAGGCCGAGAGCCTCGGCGATCGGGGGACGCGTCTGGATCGCCACGAACGCGCCGGTGACGTCACGCCGCAGGAAGCGGAGGGGCGCGTCCCGGTCGTCCTCGTCCACCGCCACGACGGGATCCGTCCCGGAGAAGGCCTCGGCGGCGATCCGCAGCGCCTCCTCGTCGTCGCGGGCGGAGAGTCCGGGCCCGCCGGGACAGGCGTCCAGCGTCATCAGCAGCACGCGGCCGATCGTACGGCAGAGCGGCCCGGCAAATCCGACCGGGACCACCCATATCGGTGTTACTTGATCGTTACAGAATCGGCCGCACAAAACCACCGTTTCGCACGTTCCAACTCAGTGCAATTCGCTGTGAACACCCCCTATGAGGAGTAGACCGTGAATACCCTCCGGCGGGCGGCCCACGTAACACTCAGCGTTGCCGCCATCGCCGTCGCTACGGCCTGCTCGGCGGGAGGCACAACCGCTCCCGCCGCATCAGTCACTGGTGCGGCCGGTACGACCACTCAGGCCCCGGCCACTCAGGCCCAGGGCGTCGAGGCGGCGGCACTCGCCCCGCGCGCGGCGTCCAAGACGGCACGCAAGACAGGAAAGCCGAAGCTCGGCATCGCCGACATCACGCCCATGGGCGAGAAGGTCGAGCGGGTCGGCGTCGGTTTCCCGATCATCGTCACCTTCGACCGCGCCGTACGAAACAAGGCGGCCGCGGAAGCGGTGCTGCAGGTCCAGGCCCAAAAGCCCGTCGAGGGCGCATGGCGCTGGATCTCCGACCGCAAGGTCATCTATCGCACCAAGACCTACTGGAAGCCGCACCAGAAGGTCCTGTTCACCGCCAGGCTGAGCCAGATCCCCGGCAACGAGGCCGCCAAGGACGTCTCGCGCCGCTTCGCCGTCGGCACCGCCAACATCTCGGTGGTCGACACCAAGAGGCACGTGATGAAGGTGCGCCGCGACGGGAAGCTCGCCAAGACCATCCCCATCAGCGCGGGCCGCGGCGGCCTTAAGCGCAACGGCGTCGACGTCTACCTCACGACCACCGGCGTGCACCTCGCGATGGGCAAGAAGCGGGTCGAAACGATGACCTCGTCCTGGCTCGGCGTCACCGACCCCAAGGACCCGCTCTACTACAAGCTGGAGATCCCCTGGGCGGTCCGGATCTCCGACAGCGGCGAGTACGTCCACCAGAGCGCGGGCGACTACCAGTTCCTGGGCAAGTCGAACCAGAGCCACGGCTGCGTGCGCGCCACCCCCGCTGGAGCCCAGTGGTTCTACGGCATCAGCCAGCGCGGTGACGTCATCACGGTCACCGGCACCAAGCGCAAGCTCGACTGGCGCAACGGCTGGAGCTACTGGCAGCTGAGCTGGAACCAGTGGAAGCGCGGCAGCGCACTGCCCGCCGGCTCGGCCTCGGCGTCAGCGTCCGCTTCGCCCTCCGCGTCCCCGACCCCCGACCAGGACGCCCCGCAGGGACAGGACGCCCTCCAGGGATAGGACGCCCTTCAGGGAAGGCCCACCACCCCGCAGGGCGCTTTCCCCAGCACCGCGCGGTGCGCCCTTCCGCGCTCCGCGCGGTGCCCATTCCCTTTGCCCCGCACGGGCGCTCCCTTCCGCGCTCCGGGCGGTGCCCCGTCCATGGTCCGGACTACCCCCCCGCGGTGCCCCTTCCCTTGCTCCGCGCGGCGCTCCCCGCCCTCGGTCCGTACTACCCCCGCGATGTCCTTTCGCTTGGCTCCGCGCGGCGCTCCCGCCCTCGGTCCGCACGACCTGGGCGGGGCGCCGCCTGCTTCCGGCACCAGGCGGCGCTCGGCTTCGCCGTCCACCCCACGGGGCTTCACAGTGCCGCCCAGCGGCTCAGATCTGCGGTCAAGGCGTCGTGACCCCGGACGCCATGCTGCGGTGCCACGCGAGGCCGTGTTTCACAGTGGCCCGCCAGGCTCGAGGGAGCGGAGCGGACGGGAGCGATGACCGAACTCCGGCGCGCGTGAAGCATTGCAGCACGCTGCGAAGCCCTACGGCGCACGGCGAAGCCCTGCGCCGCGCTGCGAAGCTTCGTGCACAGTGTGAGAACCGTCGGCGCACAGTGAGGCCCAGCGGCGCACTGTGAAGGACTGTGAGCCCAGTGGCCAGCGCACCGGCGACTCTTTCCTCACGCCTCCCGTCGATCCCCGTGTTGCCCCTCGACCCTCGGCTCGGGTGGTCACGCGCGCAGCCGGCGGGGCCTGTCCGCGCGCCGCCCGGATTTGCCCGTGCGTGCGCCCGGGCCTGCCCTGTGCGTTGTCCACTGTGCCTCCGACCTCACTCCGGCAGCCGCGCGGCCCTGCACTGTGCGTCGTCCGCGCTCGCGCCTCCCGCCTCCCGCCCGCAGCCGCTAGGCCTGTCCGCGTGTCGCCCGGGCTTGCCCTGCGCATCGCTCACCCCCGCGCCTTCGGCCTTACTCGTGTAGTCGTCGGGCTCGTCCGAGGCGGTGGTAGGTGAAGGCCCAGCGGTCTTCGCCGACGTTGCGGCGGGTGTAGCGGTCGGGGTGCTGGTAGCGGTCGCGGTTGTGGAACTGGCAGGCCGGGCCCAGCAGCTTCAGGTCCGTGAGCCCGCCGGTGCTCCAGTTGTCGGCGTGGTCGATCTGGCACATGGTCGCCGGGAGCGGGCAGCCGTCGACCCAGCACGTGGCATACCGGGCGAAGATGGCCCGCCGCTGGGCAGGAGTCGCCAGACGGACCTTGCGCCCCATGTCGAGGACTTGCCCGTCGGCGTTCATGACGATCCGCACCAACGTACTGGTGCGGGCGAGCCGGTGCACGCTGGAGACGGGCAGCACCTGCCCCGTCGCCAGCAACAACCCCGGCGGCACCATCCCCAACGCCCCTCCCAGAGACGCCCCCAGCAGCGTGCCTGCCGACGCTCCCAGCGCCGACCCCAGCGACGCCCCGGGCATCGTGCCCGCCGACGCACCCGGAGCTGCTCCGGGTGACACCCCGGAAGCTGCTCCCGGTGACGCACCCTGCGACGCTGCTTGCGCCGTCCCCGGCGTCCCACGCCCGGCTCCAGGTGTCCCCAACATTTCCGCTGCCCCGGTCGCGCAGCAGCAGCGCGCCTCACCGTCGCACCAGCACGTGTCCTGGCCATGCCGGCAGTCCCCCGCAGGCCGAGGCCCGGCGTGGGTGTGACATGCGGAGACGTCCTCGGGCGGAGGATCCGGCCGCGCCGCCTCCGAAGACGCCGCCACCGAGGGTGCTGCCTGCGATGGTTGTGCGTCCGGAGCCGTCGCGCCCGAAGGTGCTGTGTCCGAAGGTGCTGTGTCCGAAGGTGCTGTGTCCGAAGGTGCTGTGTCCGAAGGTGCTGTGGGCCAATGCTCGCCACCGTCGGCTGGCCATGCTGACGCGTGCCGTGTGGCGTGCGGTGCTCCTGACTGAGTCGTGGCACGGTCGCCGTCTGCGCCCTTGACGATCGCGGTCTCGTCGCGCTCGGCAGAACTGGTGCTGATGATCTCGTCGCCCTTGGGGGAGGCGGCGTTCGCGGTGTGGTCGCCCTCGGTAGAGGCGGTGTTCACGGTGTCGCGCGGCTCGCACTCGCCGAGTCGCCGCTCACCGGCCCCGCGCTCACCGGCCCCGCGCTCACCGGCTCCACAGCCGCGAGACTCCCCGTCGCGAAGTCCGCTCGAGGCTTGGGGAGAGTTGGTGGCGGGGTCGGTGCTTTCGGCGTCGCCCTCGCAGTCGCCGGTGGCAACGGTCTCGTTCGGGGCCTCGGGGTTTCCGGTCGCGTGGTGAGCGTGGCCGCTGGGGGTGCTGTTGCCGAGGTCTGCGAAGTGGTCGCTGATGTCGTCGGCCTCGCCGGGCGCAGGGGCGGAGGCGTCGGTGCTGTCCGCACCGGCATCCGCCTCGGCCTCAGCTTCGGCAGTGTCGAACTCCTCCGGGATGTCGAGTCCGTCGGCCTCGCCGGGTGCAGGGTCGTCCGTGTGGTCCTGGCCTTCCTCGAAGTCCTTGGCGTCCCGCGTGTCTTCGGAGTGGTCGGTGGTGTCGTCGGCCTGGCTCGGCTCGTCAGTGCTTGCGGCGGGGGCGGGGGCGGAGTCGCTGGGGGTGCTGTCGTCGAGGTCTGCGAAGTGGTCGCTGATGTCGTCGTCGGCGGCCGGGGCAGCGGGGTCTTGGGTGGCCGGGTCGGCGGTGGGGTCGGTGGTTTCGGGGTCGGTGGGGAGGGATTCGGCGCTGACCACGACGAGGAGCTCGGCGGCGATCTTCTGCTCCAGCAGGGCGATCAGCG